>JANQIN010000194.1 GCA_028282145.1 Thermodesulfobacteriota bacterium
AAAAAGGGACCGGGTCCTCCAGGCTATTGAAGTACTCAACAGCCAACCGCGAGCAACAGATCGCCTGTTGCGGCAGGTCGCCGATTACCAGATGCCCAATGTCTCCGAAAAGGTCGTCCGGCTGATTCTCAGTTATACCGATTATGTCAATCGAACCGTCTGGAAGGCATTTTAGACCCATTCTCAGAGGTTGCTCTGTTTTCTTATTGTGAGGACGGATAGCGCCTGATTTCCCATGGATTGTTTTGCGTGCGAATTCTTATCGTTACACAGTATTTCTGGCCTGAAAATTTCCGGATCAATGATCTGGTAGCCGGTCTTCTGGAGCGTGGCCATACTGTAGATGTTCTTACCGGGAAGCCCAATTATCCCGAAGGTCGGTTTTTTGATGGCTATAGCTTCTGGGGTAAAACCCGGGAATCCTATTTGAATTCCAGAGTATTCCGGGTCCCGTTGTTTCCCAGGGGTAAGGGAAGTGGGGTTCAACTGGCGATTAACTTTTTGTCATTCGCGTTTTTTGGCAGTGTGTTCGCCCCCTTCTTCTGTAAAGCCAGATACGATGTGATCTTTGTTTTTGAACCTTCACCCATTACGGTGGCTTTCCCGGCATTGCTCCTGAAGAAAATAAAAAAAGTCCCTGTGGTCCTATGGGTACAGGACCTGTGGCCGGAAAGCCTCGAAGCAGCGGGTGCTGTGCGCTCCCCCAGGGTTCTGGGACTTGTCGGGAAGATGGTCAGATTCATCTATCAGGGATGCGATAAAATTCTCGGGACGTCCCGGTCCTACCTGCCGTCTATTCACTCCTACGGGATTCCCCCTGAAAAAACCCACTATTATCCGCAGAGCGTCGAATCCCTGTATCGACAGGTGCCTCGGGCAGAGGTGCAGGTTGAGGACCAATTGATGCCTCCAGGATTTCGGGTGGTTTTTGCAGGTAATATTGGAGCAGCTCAGTCGTTCGAAACCATTCTGGGGGCAGCTGAGTTGTTGAAGGACAATCAGGAAATCAAAATTATCGTTATTGGTGACGGCCGGGAACGAGCTGCGGTGGAAAAGGAAGTCGTCCTTCGTGGCCTGGAGAATACGGTGCATCTTCTTGGAAGATATCCCGTGGATACAATGCCCAGGTTCTTTGGTGCAGCCGACGCCTTACTGGTCACTCTGAAAAAGGAGCCGATTTTTTCACTGACCGTACCCGGAAAGGTTCAATCCTACTTTGCATGTGGAAAACCGATTATTGCCTCCATCGACGGTGAAGCACAGAGGATAATCAGAGAATCCGGTGCCGGTCTTGTCGGTGCGGCGGAAGATTCCGAAAGCCTGGCCAACAATATTCTTGAGCTCTGGAGGATGTCTGAGAAGCAACGACAGAGAATGGGCGATCTGGGGTATGCTTACTACCAGGAAAATTTTGACAGAGAAAGACTGCTCAATGACCTTGAGACTCTGCTGGCAGAGGTAACCCATGGCTGAAAAGGCTCACAACCAAACGTTGTCCTCCCACAGTTCTGCCCGAGTGCTCGTGACCGGCGTGACCGGGTTTGTGGGATGCCAGCTATTGCCACACCTTCTGAAGGAAGGCTTCTCGGTCAAGGGTGCCTATCATCCCGAAAGCACAACACCGCTTCCCGACAATATCGACACTGCCCCTGTGGATATCGGGTCGGATGTCGATTGGCGATCTCATCTTGAAGGTGTAGAGACCATCGTTCATCTGGCTGCAAAAGTTCACCAGATGAAGGAGTCCGGTCTTCAAAGCTTAGCAGCTTATCGCGAGGTGAATGTGGCGGGGACGGTCAATCTTGCCAGACAGGCGGCCGACTGCGGTGTAAGACGGTTTATCTTTATCAGCAGTGTAAAAGTCAACGGGGAGGAAAATTCTGCTCCCTATTCCGAGGAGCAAGCGGTCCATCCGCAGGATCCCTACGGTATCAGCAAAATGGAGGCCGAACTCGAACTCCGGAAGATAGAGGAAGAAGCGGGCCTGGAGGTTATTATCCTCAGGCCGCCATTGATCTATGGCCCTGGAGTCAAGGCCAACTTCTTGAAGTTGATTCAACTGGTCGATCGCGGCATTCCCTTGCCATTTTTAACAGGGAAGAATAAACGAAGTTTTCTGTACGTCGGAAACCTAGTCGATTGCATACTTCATTGTATGAAAAGTCCCGGGGCCGCGGGAGAGACATTTTTTGTCAGCGATGACAGGGATTTATCAACCTCAGAACTTGTTCGTCTTCTTGCAGGTGCGCTCGGACGTTCTCCCAGGCTTTTCTTTTTTCCCAGAATCTGTCTTCAACTTCTCTGCAGAGTTTTGAGGAAGGAAGGGGCTTTCCAGCGGGTTGCCGGGAGCCTGACAGTCAATTCTCGAAAAGTTCAACAGGTTCTGAGATGGTCGCCTCCTTATTCGGTGGAAGAAGGGATTTCATCCACAGTTTCATGGTACAGGTCTTCGAAAACATGACCGCAATCTTTTATTTCGCCTGTTTTTTCTGTGGTGCACTTGGCGCTTGGCTTATTGCCAGGTTCGCGGTGTCGCTCGGACTTGTGGATGTTCCGAATGACCGTAGCTCCCATCGAATGCCGACTCCAAAAGGCGGTGGAGTTGGCTTACTGTTTGTTTTTGTTAGTGGCAGTCTGATTGCCGGTTTGCCTTTGCTGGTCTGGTTGCCATTGACAGGTCTCGCCCTGTTAAGCTTGCTGGATGATCGACTGGAGCTGTCGGCCAAAGTAAGGCTGCTTGTCCAGATCAGCGCCGTTTCCCTGGCTCTTTATGCTACTGGAGAAAGTGGAGAAATCGTATCACCTCTATTCCTTTTCTGGGTTCTTTTCATGGTCGGGACGGCCAATTTTTATAATTTTATGGACGGGATCAATGGTATTGCCGGCATCACTGGAACGATAGCGTTTTGCTTTCTGGGATGGTTTGCCTCTGGAAAAGGCCAGGCGGATATGGCGGTGGTGTGCCTTGGGGTCGCGTTTTGTTGTGCCGGTTTTTTGCCGTTTAACGTGCCTCGGGCCCGGGTGTTTATGGGGGATGTCGGAAGTATTCTTCTTGGGGCCCTGTTCGGGTATATGGTGGTCAGGTTGTCGTCAACGTTTCAGGACTTCCTGGTATCGGTCAGCTTTCTGGCCCCTTTTTATCTGGACGCATTAACCACATTGTGGGTCCGGTGGCGTGAAGGAGAAAAGTTGACAGAAGCTCATCGGCGACACGTTTATCAGATACTGGCGAATCAGGGAGCCTACCCACACTGGCAGGTTGCCTGCGCCTATGGATGTGCGCAAGCTGTTTGTGGGGTTTTAATGCTTTGCTCCACCTATTATGTGTCTCCTTTACTCACTTATTGCACAGCCTTTTTTCTGGTGGTTGTAATTTTTATGTTAAAATCCAAAGTTCGCCGCGTTGAGTTAAAGGGGAGGGGGAATTGAAATATCAAAAAATTAAGCAATTTTTTCTTGAATACCGACGGCTCTTTATTATCTTGGCCCAGATAGTATTTATTATCTCCGCTTTTTATTTGTCCTATTTGTTGCGCTTCGACTTTGATGTCCCTCCAGAGTACATGGCCTCCTTTAAGCGGATGTTACTGCCTCTTCTGGTTCTTAAACTCTCTATTTTTTGGTGGTTTGGGGTGTTTCGGGGATGGTGGCGATATGTCTCCATGGCGGACTTGGTGCTTTTGGTCCGTGCGAATCTCTTTGCATCGCTTTCAGTTCTTCTTGCAGCATTTTTTCTGTATCGAATGGAAGGAATCCCGAGAACCGTTCTGGCGCTTGAAGGCGTTCTCTGTTTTTTATTTATGGGGGGGATCCGATTTATAACACGGGCTTTTAGAGAACAGTATTTCCCGATGGTTTTTCAAGCTGTTGGCCCTTTTGAAAATACGATTGTTTATGGTGCCGGGACCGGGGGACAAGCTGTCGTACGTGAACTTCGTATGCAACCTGAGCTCGGGAAGCGGGTGGTTGGGTTTGTTGATGACGATCCTGAAAAGAAGAACAGGGTGATTCAAGGTTACGAGGTCCTTGGCGCAGGGCAGGATCTGGTGCGGATTTGTCATCGAGAGGATGTAAAAGAAGTGATTCTTGCCATCCCTAATGCCACAGGCAAACAGGTCCGAAGTATTATCGACCGCTGCAGGGATGCGGATATCCATTTTAAAATCCTTCCCGGTATGGGGGAATTGATCAACGGGACTCTTTCTGTCCAGCAAATCCGTGATGTGGCTCTGGAAGATCTTTTAGGGCGTGAGCCGGTTCAAATGGATAACCAAGCAATCGCGGCCTATCTTCAAGGTAAGCGTGTTCTGGTAACCGGGGCAGGAGGATCCATCGGCAGCGAAGTCTGCCGGCAGGTGTCACGGTTTGCCCCCGACACCTTGATACTTTTTGATCAGGCTGAGACACCTCTGTTCTTTGTGGATCGTGAATTGTCCGAATCGGATCCCCCCTACAAGCTCATATCGGTCATTGGAGATGTTTGCAGTCGCTCCAGGTTAAGGGCTGTATTTGATAAATATCGTCCGGAAGTTGTTTTCCATGCTGCGGCTTACAAACATGTCCCAGTGATGGAAGCCAATCCTGCTGAAGCAGTACGGACCAATGTTCGAGGTACCCAATATCTTGCGGAGGTGGCAGATACTTTCGGCGTTGAAAACTTTGTCATGATCTCGACCGACAAAGCCGTCAATCCGACCAATGTCATGGGGGCGACCAAAAGGGCCGCGGAGATATTTGTGCAGAACCTTTCTCGCCGGAGTTCCACCCATTTTGTTACAGTACGTTTCGGAAATGTACTTGGAAGTAACGGAAGTGTGGTGCCGATTTTCAAACAGCAGATTCAGGATGGTGGCCCTGTCACAGTAACCCATCCCGAAGTGACACGATACTTTATGACCATCCCTGAAGCGACGCAACTGGTACTCCAGGCAGGGTCTATGGGACAGGGCGGAGAGATCTTCCTGCTGGATATGGGGGAACCGGTGAAGATCGTCGCCTTAGCGGAAGAGTTAATTCGCCTTTCCGGTCTGGATCCTTATGAGGATATTGCTATTGAGTTTACCGGGCTTCGACCGGGCGAAAAACTGTTTGAGGAGCTCCTGTTGTCTGGTGAAGGGGTACAGGATACCCGGCATTCCAAGATAAAAGTGGCCCTCGCTGTCGATTATGACGAAAAAAGTTTGGCGAACCGATTCAAAGCGTTATATGGTGCGGCGCAAAAGATGCAGCGGGAGAACGTACGGGGCATTTTGCAGGAGATTGTTCCGGAATACCGCCCTGTAGGCCCAACAAAAGGTGGAAATGTCGTTCCTTTAAGTCCAGAGAGAAAGAAAAGCATATGATTAAAAGCATGACCGGTTATGGCCGGGGGAATGCCGAAGCTGAGAATATATCGTTTCAGGTTGAGATCAAGGCGGTAAATCATCGATATGCCGATATCGGCGTTAAAGGACCCCGCTCGATACTCCCCTTTGAAAACGATTTGAAAAAATCCGTGGGTGGGGTACTGAAACGTGGAAAGATTGACCTGTTTATTACACAGGAGAATCTCGGCGGTGGCAATGTAAGCCCGGTTTTGAACGAGGCGCTTGCCGCAGCCTATGTCGAAGTTTTCCAGGATATGAAGGACAGGTTCCCGGTGGAAGGAGGTATTCCGCTGGAGCTTCTGGCCGGTCAGAAGGATGTTGTTCAGCTCGCGGACCTTTCGGTGGCGGAGGAAGTTGTCAGGGCCTGTCTCTGGTCGGCCCTTGAAGAGGCTCTCGGCGCGATGGTGGCTATGCGTCAGCGGGAAGGCAAAGATATGGCGAAAGATATGCTCTCCCGCCTGGATGCCTGCCAGGAAATGATCACGAAAGCCGAATCTCGTGCCCCCCAGGTTGTGACCGAATGGCAACAGAAACTGACAGAAAGGGTGGAAAAGAGGAGTGCGGAGATTGCTGTGGATCCGCAGAGACTCGCCCAGGAGATAGCTGTTTTTGCGGATCGTTGCGATATTACCGAAGAGATCACCCGTTTTCATAGCCATGCTGCCCAATTTCGCGACCTGATGAACACCGAAGAGTCGGTAGGGCGGAAACTGGATTTTATCGTTCAAGAGTTGAACCGTGAAGTCAACACCATGGGGTCCAAAGCCAATGATGCCGATCTGACCCGCCTGGTCGTGGATATCAAAGCCGAATTGGAAAAGATTCGAGAACAGGTTCAGAATATCGAATAAGCCATGAAACGAGACGGTATTCTTTTTGTCATATCTGCCCCCTCCGGGACAGGGAAAACCACGGTATGTCATCGGCTGATTGACATTTTTCCTTCCCTTCGGCATTCTGTCAGCTACACGACCCGGCAACCGCGGGACGGTGAGACGAACGGTACGGACTACCATTTTGTCGATGTAAGCACCTTCGAGAGAATGGTTTCCAT
>JANQIN010000012.1 GCA_028282145.1 Thermodesulfobacteriota bacterium
CCCGTGTGGTGATTGTCGAGGATGTGGTCACGACCGGCGGTTCTTCATTGAAAGCGGTGGATCGTGCCCGGGAGGAAGGGTTGGAGGTCCTGGGGATCGTCACTCTGGTTGATCGAGAAGAGGGCGGTCGGGACATTGTCGAGGAAGCCGGCGTTAAACTGAAAACCGTCTTCGTTAAATCCGATTTCCAGTGATGACTGATAACATCCTGAAGCCGGGCCTTACGGCCCGGCTTTTTTAATCCATAAGAAACGGGAACCGGATGCTTCCGACCAAAGGGGTCCTCCAGATTGGAATGGCTCTTTCCATGTGTGAGAGAGGTTTATAACATCTTGAAATAGCTTAATTCTTTATAGACGGAACGGGTAAGGTGCTGTCAAGGTTGAAAACCTCACAATCCTGAGTCGTAACCTATTGAGTTTACGTCAAAAGACGTTTTTATAGAAAAAGTCGTCAGAAAAGACTCCCACTTTTTGCTCGGATGGCGCTAATATCGACGGAATATTGAAAAGGCAGTGCCTTTCTCTCTCAGGAGGAACCGATGTCCCTCGATTTGAAGACGACAGCGCTTCATGGCTGGCATGTCGAGAAGGGAGCAACCATGGCCGATTTCGGCGGCTATGAGATGCCCCTGTGGTACGATTCTGCGAAAGCGGAACATCTCAGTGTTTTGACCCATGCCGGCCTGTTTGACACCAGTCATATGGCAGTGATCCTGCTTTCAGGTTCCCAAAGCTACTCCCTCCTGCAAAACACCTTCACGAAAGATCTGGATGCCTGTATCGGCAAAAACAGAGGTCCCCTCGTCCCTGGTCGGTCCACCTACGGCGCTTTTCTCAATGCCCATGGAGAAACGATCGACGACGGTATCATCAACCAGTTGGCCAAAGACGACTATATGGTTGTGGTCAATGCCGGCATGGGGGCTGTCATCGCGGGGCACCTGCAGGATCAACTTTACGAAGGAGTCGAGGTTGTCGATCTGACGGACCGGTTCGGGAAAATCGATATCCAGGGCCCCCATTCTGCCAAGATCTTATGGAAAGTCCTCGCCTTACCGGAGGTTGCTTTTGCCGAGCTTCCCTATTTCAGTTTCAAAGGGCACTTCCTGTCGGATACTGCGCGTGCGAAAGAGATTACGCTGAAAGATGGTACACCTCTGATGCTTTCTCGTACCGGCTATACCGGGGAGTTCGGCTTCGAGCTTTTCGTTCCTCCGGAAGCCACTGAAAAGGTATGGCAACTGCTACTTGATGCGGGGGAAGATCTGGGAATCACCCCATGCGGCCTGGCAGCCCGCGACTCCCTTCGCGGCGGAGCTGTGTTGCCCCTTTCGCATCAGGATATCGGCCATTGGCCGTTTGTTCGCCATCCCTGGCCATTCGCTCTTCCCTATGACGCATCCTGCGATAACTTCACCAAAGACTTCCTCGGTGCAGATGCCCTGCTGGCTGCGGAAGATGCCCCCTATACCTACGCCTTTGTCGGTAAGGATGCACGTAAAGTCGATACCGAAGAGGCCGTTGTTCTCAGCAATACGGATCAGGAGATCGGAACCGTCCTGACCTGTGTAACCGATATGGCGATTGGGCTGGTAGACGGTGAAATTGTCAGCATTGCCAGTCCTGATCGACCGGAAGGGTTCGCTCCCAGAGGGCTGTGCTGCGGTTTTTTGAAAACGGATAGGGTGCTTGAGATCGGCACGAATCTGATACTGCTTCAAGGCAAACGACGCTTACCTGTTCGAGTGGTCACCGATGTACGGCCTCATCGAACCGCACGCAAAGCGATAAAACAGATGATTTAATCTCGACAACACCAGTGAACAGTAACAGGGGAGGAAAGAATGAAGGACGTCTCTGATTTGATTCTGCCGGAGAATCTGCGTTACACCGAAACCCATGAATGGGCCCGAAAAGAAGGGGATGAGATCGTTATGGGTCTTTCTGATTACGCGCAGGATCAGTTGGGCGATATCGTGTTTGTAGAACTGCCCGATGTCGGGGACAGCTTCGAAGGAGGAGGAGAGTTCGCAACCGTCGAATCAGTAAAAGCCGCGTCCGAGGTCTATCTTCCGGTTGACGGTACCATCACCGCTGTGAACGAGGAGCTGGAAGGATCGCCGGAACTGGTTAACGGAAGCCCCTACGAAGAGGCCTGGGTTGTGCGCTTCAAACCGGCGAATCCTGCAGATTTTGAAAACCTCATGGATGTGTCGACCTACCGCACGTTCTGCGGCGATCAGTAATCCGAAACCTTTCAATCAACCTCGGGATGTATACCATGCGTTATCTGCCGCATACGGAGCAGGACATCTCTGCAATGCTCGACGTCATCGGCGTCGACTCGATGGATGCCCTGTTCGGAATGGTGCCCGCTGACAACAGGCGCACCGCCCCTCTTGCCTTACCCGAACCGATGACCGAATGGGAGCTCAACGACTGGATGGATCAGTTGGCCTCTCGTCAGCCGTCCCGGTCGGAGATCTGTTCGTTCCTCGGTGCCGGTAGCTATGCTCACCATATCCCTTCGGTGGTTCCCGCATTGCTGAGCCGGTCCGAGTTCTTCACCGCCTACACCCCCTATCAGCCTGAAGTGAGCCAGGGGACTCTGCAGGCGATCTATGAATATCAGACCTTGACGGCAAGGCTTCTCGGAATGGAGGTGGCCAACGCGTCCATGTATGATGGCGCTTCGTCTCTGGCCGAGGCTCTGCTAATGGCCATCCGTGTCACCAAACGAAACAAGATCGCTGTTTCCAAAGCGATTCACCCTCACTACCGGGAAGTCCTGCGGACCTATTTCGACCCCACCGGGTTCGAAATCGTTGAATTACCGTTTGGGGAAGACGGTCGCACCGACCTCTCCCAACTGGGCGAGTCGGCAGATCTTGCCGCTGTCGCACTCCAGTCTCCCAACTTTTTTGGTGTGATTGAAGATCTGTCGTCCTGGGCTGAGACGGTTCATCAGGATCCCAAGACTCTTCTTGTGGCCGCCTTTTCGGAGGCTCTGGCTTTCGGACTCCTCAAAAGCCCCGGCGAATGCGGGGCCGATATCGTTTGCGGGGAGGGACAGAGCCTCGGTATCCCCCAATCGTTCGGGGGCCCTGCTCTGGGAATGCTGGCGACTCGGGCGAAGTTGCAGCGAAACCTTCCGGGCCGCCTTGTCGGAAGAACGGTCGATTCGCAAGAACGCCCCGGCTTTGTTCTGACTCTGGCCACCCGGGAACAACATATCCGCCGGGAAAAGGCGACGTCCAATATCTGCACCAACCAGGGGTTGTGTGCGCTGGCCAGCACGATCTACATGGCCTCCTCCGGGAAAACCGGGCTGAAGCAGGTCGCACAGCTGAACCATGACAAAGCGGAGTATCTCAAATCCCAACTCATCGGGGCCGGGATCCCGGTCCGTTTCTCCGGCCCCACCTTCAACGAATTTGTCGTCACCTTACCCGACGGTGCCTATCAGAAACTGCTCGAACAGAAGATTGTCGCCGGTCTCCCTCTCGAGACCTTTTATTCGGAGCTGAAGAATGCGGTCCTTCTCTGTGCCACCGAGGTGACAACCCGGGAACAGATCGACACCCTGGTAAAGGAGGTACAGTCATGAGCCGAGCCGGAACACCTGGACTGGTTTTCAACGAACCTCTGTTGTGGGACATCGGATCCGAGGGGCGGGTTGGGTTGTCCATCCCACGACAGGATGTGCCCCATACCACACCTTCCGGCGAACTGACGCGGGAAGACCTCGACTTTCCCGATCTTGGTGAAGTGGACGTGGTTCGGCACTTTACCCGCCTGTCCCAATGGAACTTTGGTGTCGATACAGGTATGTATCCACTGGGGTCCTGTACGATGAAGTACAACCCCAAGACCAATGAACGACAGGCAGCGCTTCCCGGCTTTTCCCAGGCTCACCCGATGCTTCCTGAATCGATGGCACAAGGGGCTCTTCAATTGATGTACGATCTTCAGGAGTTCCTTGCTGAAATCACGGGCCTGCCTGCGGTGTCGGTCCAACCGGCTGCCGGCGCTCAGGGGGAATTGACGGGCATGCTGATGATCCACCATTGGCATCAGGCTCGGGGGCGTCAGAAATCCAAGATCCTGATCCCTGATACGGCGCACGGGACCAATCCGGCCAGTGCCGCTCTGTGCGGCTATACGCCGGTCCCTGTCCCCTCTGCCGATCACGGGATGCTGGCGGTTGACGATGTCGCTGCAGTGATGGACGAAGAAACCGCCGGCATCATGATCACCAACCCCAATACCCTTGGATTGTTTGAAGAACATATCCGGGAAATTGCCGATTTGGTCCATGAGCGTGGCGGGCTGGTCTATATGGACGGGGCCAATATGAACGCCCTGATGGGAATGGTGGATGTTCGGAATCTCGGCGTAGATGTCATGCACCTGAATCTGCATAAAACGTTCTCTACGCCTCATGGCGGCGGGGGGCCCGGTTCCGGACCTGTCTGTTGTACTCCGGAGCTGGAACCGTTCCTGCCGGTGCCGCGGGTCGTCAAGGGGGCTGAAAGCTTCCATCTGGAGAGCAACTACCCCGAATCCATCGGTCGTCTTCACGCCTTTTACGGTAATTTCGGGATGCAGGTCCGGGCCTATTCGTATATCCTCTCCCTGGGGCCGCTCCTTAAAAAAGTTACGGAACTTGCAGTACTTAACGCCAACTACATCAAAGAATCTCTCAAGGATGTGTTGCACCTTCCCTATGATCGGCCCTGTATGCATGAATGTGTCTTTAACGACGAGAAACAAAAAGATCTGAAGGTCACCACGTTGGACATGGCCAAACGCCTGCTCGACCATGGTTTTCATGCGCCGACCGTTTATTTCCCTCTGGTGGTGCAAGGGGCCATCATGATCGAACCGACCGAAACCGAAAGCAAAGAGACGCTGGATCAGTTTATCGAAGCGGTTCGAACTATTCTTCAGGAGGCTGAGACCAATCCCGACCTGTTGCACGAAGCCCCGCGTCGGACCAAGGTTAGTCGCCTCGATGAAACCGCAGCGGCACGTAAACCTTGCCTCTGTGGTTAGGGGAAAGTACGAATTTTTTGGAGACGTATACGACATACTGGATTGAGGCGGGCCTGCTGGAATATCGGCAGGCCCTTGCCTTACAGGAACAGTTGGTCGAACGACGGATCAAAGGCGACTTAAAGCAGGATATTGTGCTGGCGCTGGAGCATCCAGCGGTCTTCACCCTCGGTTCCCGTGGTGGGCTTGAATCGCTCAAGATTGATCCTGCCCTGCTGCAAAAGAAAGGGATCGACATCGTTGAAACAGGCCGTGGCGGGGTGATTACCTATCACGGACCGGGACAGTTGATCCTTTACCCGATCGTCGATCTGGCGCGACTTGGCATGAAAGTCGGTTTGTTTATCGACCGGCTGGAGGAGTTGATGATTCGTCTCAGTCGCGTGTTTGGTGTTGCCCCCAGTCGTGACGTGCGAAATCGAGGGGTCTGGGTCGGGGACGATAAGCTGGGCTCTCTTGGCATCCGGGTTCGGAAATCGGTTTCTTTCCATGGCTTTGCTCTGAACGTCTCGACGGATCTGGCTCCTTTTGACTGGATCGATCCCTGTGGCCTGACGGAAACGCGGATGACCAGTCTGGAGAAGGTGTCTGCAAAGAGCATAGAAATGGCTCCGGTTCTTCAGGAAG
Source organism: Thermodesulfobacteriota bacterium (assembly GCA_028282145.1). Classification (GTDB taxonomy): domain Bacteria; phylum Desulfobacterota; class Desulfuromonadia; order Desulfuromonadales; family Geopsychrobacteraceae; genus JANQIN01. The sequence continues at coordinate 5,685 of JANQIN010000012.1, forward strand.
CACGATCGCTTTACGGCGAACTGTTTGGACAGGCGATGGAGACCCTCTCATTCAATTCGGTGTATGCTGGGGCAACGGAGGATCAATGAGTATCCCGACCAGAAAACCGGCCTGGCTGCGCACCAAATTGCCGCAGGCTGCGGAATACGAACAAGTGCGGGCTATTGTGAGAGACGGGGGGCTGAATACGGTCTGCCGACAGGCTAACTGTCCCAACCAGTACGAATGCTTTTCCAAAAAAACGGCCACCTTCCTGATTCTGGGCGAACGCTGCTCCCGGACCTGTGGCTATTGCGCTGTCGCTCATGGACCGGAAGGTTTGCCAGACCCTGATGAACCTCAAAAGGTTGCTGAAGCAGCACGGAAGATGGGCTTGACGTTTGTTGTGGTGACGTCCGTGACCCGTGATGACCTCCCGGACGGTGGGGCAGGGCATTTTGCCGCGACCATTGCAGCGCTCAAAGCCGAAATCCCCGGGGTGCAGGTAGAGGTGCTGATCCCCGATTTCCAAGGGGAGGTGGCGGCTCTTGAAACAGTGCTGCAAGCGGGGCCGAATGTATTGAATCACAATCTGGAGACTGTCGCCCGACTTTACCCGACCGTCAGACCCGAGGCGGTCTATGGTCGCTCTCTCGATCTTCTGGCTTCTTCCCTGTCTCTTGCACCGAAAATACCGACCAAGTCCGGCCTGATGCTCGGGCTCGGCGAAACCGATGCCGAGATCGATCAGACGCTGCACGATCTGCGATTCTCAGGGTGCACCATGCTGACCCTTGGACAATATCTGCAGCCCTCCAAAGATCACCTTCCGATCGACCGCTATGTGACCCCTGAAGAGTTTGATCGTTGGAAACAGCGCGCCCTTGATCTGGGGTTTACCAAGGTTGCCAGTGGACCTCTGGTGCGCAGTTCTTATCATGCCGAAACACTAAATTCCGCAGGCGAGGTATGAGCGGGAGAGGAGGGCCGTTAAGTGCTGGCCCGATTCTGGTCTGCCTGGGAGGGCTCTGGATTACATCGGCCAATCTGACCATGTGGGGTGCCGACTGGCAGGGTGAGACGACACCTCATCATGGCCCTGGAAGCTGGGCTCTGAAAACCTTTCTTCAGATCGATCTGGCGGACTATCTCTGGTGGCCTTACATCGGGCTTTTGTCTGGACCGGCGATTCTGCTGTCGCTCTGGATAAGTACACGGCGCCCCAAACGCCAGCGACTCTGGGTTGGTGTTGTTCTTTTTGCCGCGACCCTGAATTTTTTGATCGGTATGGGTGGGTTTATTTTCGGGGTGCCCTTTGTCTGGTTGGGTGCCCTGATCATGTTGGGTTGGATTTCCGAACCTCCACGGATGGGATAGGGGCTACAGAACGATCCGCATTGCCAGGTAGGGAACGATATTGAAAAAGAAGATCAGCAACTTGAACCACATCAATCCCTGGTAATGGAACGCGTCAAACTGTTCCTCTGTCACTTTGAGGAAACAGGAATGGCATCTGTAGGTCCAGTTTCGTGCCAGTCGGACAAAACCCCACCACCAGAACAGAATCCCGAGATTGATGACGGCACACCAGGCCAGAATTTTCTGTAAAACTCCCCAATCCATACAACCTCCTTCTCAGGCCGCTACCCGTGAATCGCAGCCAACCTTCAGATGAACACTGTCCGAAGTCCCGAAATCAAAGGAGATACTGCTGGCGCCGAAGGCGTGACCGATCGATTCAAGAGTCGATCTTGCCGACGCCTGAACCTCCGATTTCAGGCTATCGATCAGTTTGAGAGCTTGTTGTTCTGCATGTGCTTTTGCCGCTGCGACAAGCCGGTTTTTATCCTCCTCGGAAAAGCCTCCGGTCAAAACAGAATTGAGCAGATCAGGCAACAGCCAGGGAAGAACCTTGGAACGCTGTTCGTCGTAAAAGCGGATATCCCGGATATGGGCCTCATGCTGGCAAGGTGGGAGGCGTACCAGAAAACGGTTTTCCCCCTGGTCGACGATTTCGAATTCGGCCTGTCGAAGGTCGTAGCGAAAATCGATCTCAAACTCAAAGATCATGGCCATCTTACGGCTGGACATGATCGCCTGAAGGTATTTTTCCCCAAACTCCCCCCAGCTGTGGTCGGATTCGGTCACCACCTCTTTGGTCAGTACTTTGAAAGTGGACAGGTGACCGATGGACCGTAGTTGCTCAATAGAGGATGCCACCTCCGGCAAAGGCGCAGGTTTGCGTTTCAGCAGGTGGAGTACCCAGGCGAATAAGGCAAGAGTTGTACAGATAAGACAAAGAATCAGAATTGCTTCCATCGTTCCCTCCTTACCCGTTTAAATATAACAGGCCAGGCTCTGACATCTTTTCGGAGAGTACAACGAAGGTGATTTCATCTGTTTCGGAAGGGGCGTTTAGCCTTTGTTCGGGTCCTTCGCGGTTTGTGGATTCAGAAGCGCCTGTTTCCGGGTCGGAACCCCGAACATGGAGAGTGCGAGACCGGCACAGACGATAACACAGCCGATCCATTGTTGCAGAGACAGTGTTTCTTTCAGAATCAGGGTTGCCGTCAGAAGCCCGGTCACTGGAACCAGGAGCGAGAGAGGGGCGACCTTGCCGGCCGGATAACGGGAGAGGAGAGAACTCCAGGCACCATAACCGAAGAGGGTGGCGGCATAGGCCAGATAGGCGACGGAGAAAAAGGACAGTGCATTGAACTGATCCCAGGTCGCCATGACATCGGGGGATTCACCCAGGGCGATGGAGCCGAGCGCCAGCGGTATCGGCGGAATCAGGCTGGACCAGACAACCAGGCTGAAAATATCCAGGCGTTCTCCACGGGAAGCGGCGTGGTTGGCCGCCTGACGCACAATGATATTGGAGATCCCCCAGCAGGCCGCTCCGACAACCGTCAGACCCAGGGCGTGAAGAGGGATCTGATTCTCAGTCCCTGCCAGGTCTCCTGCGAGGACGACACCGAGGGCGGCCAGAAAGAGTCCCAGAAGATTGGAGGTGGTGATCCGTTCCTTCAACAGCAACCAGGCAAAGAGTAGGGTGAAAAACGCCTGGGCCTGAAGCACCACCGAGGCGACCCCGGCGGGCATGCCGATATGCATGGCGTAGAAAAGGCAACCGAACTGGCCGGCGCCTACAGTGAGTCCGTAAAACGCCCAGAATCGAAAGGGAACGGCAGGGCGAGCGACCAGAAAGACGGCTGGAATGCTCGCCAGCAGGAATCGGAGAGAGGCCAGGAGAAACGGTGGGACGCCGGAGAGCCCCAGTTTGATCACGGTAAAGTTTGCCCCCCAGACGGTGACAATCAGGAGAGCTATGAGTAGATCTTTACGTGACATCCAACGTCCTGAAAAAGAAAGGTCCTGCCAAAGACAGGACCTTACGAGGTTCGATCTTCGCTGCCAAATCGAGCGTTAGAAGATAAAGTCAGTCGAAAGAAAACGGGATTTCCGTTCCCGGACAATATTGTTGATCAATTCCTGATTGACTTCTTCATTCTTGGCGGCGACCAGGCTGCGAATGGAAAAGCAGCGCAGGGCATCGCTGACCGACAGAGTCCCCTCCGCCGAATCCTTCCGGCCGGTGAAGGGAAACGTGTCCGGGCCACGCTGGCATTGGCTGTTCAGGTTGACCCGGCAGACCTGGTTCACCAATGGGTCGATCAATGCCGCCATCTGGTCCGGGTTTTTGCCGAACAGACTGATCTGCTGGCCGTAATCGGACGTGGCCACGTAATCCAGTGGTTCGTCGATGTGGTCGTAGGGAACGATGGGCACAATCGGCCCGAACTGCTCCAGCTGGTAGGCCTGCATCGACGGTGCAACAGGGTAGAGAACAGCTGGCCAGAAAAAGGAACGACTGATGGCACCACCGCCGGGGTTGACGACCTGGGCCCCCTGGTTGACCGCATCCTGAACCAGACTTTGCAGCCAGGTGGTTTTCTCCGGTTCCGGGAGAGGCGTCAGGTTGACCCCATTCTCCCATGGCATTCCGGCTTTTAGTTGGTCCAGTGCGTTACAGAAACTATTTATGTAACGATCGGCGATCGACCGATGGACAAAAATCAGCTTCAGAGCGGTACAGCGTTGACCGTTAAAGGATAGACTGCCCAGCAGGGTCTCCTTTACCGTCAGATCGAGGTCCGCATCCGGCAGAATAATGGCAGGATTTTTGGCTTCCAGACCCAGAATGCCCCGCATCCGATGGGGTTTGGGGTGCGCCTTTTTCAGCAGGTCCGCTACCCGACTGGAACCGATGAACGCCAGTACATCAATGCGGCCGGACTCCATCAGTGGATTGATGACCGAAGGTCCGTCACCGTAAACGGTATTGACGACGCCGGGAGGGAACGCTTCCTGGAACGCTTTCAGGAGAGGTTCATGAAGCAGAACACCCAGCTTGGGCGGTTTGAAGATGACCGTATTCCCCATGATCAGAGCCGGTATCAACGTGGTAAAGGTTTCGTTCAGGGGATAGTTGAACGGTCCCATGCAGAGGACAACACCGAGAGGGGAGCGTCGAATCTGGCCCAGTATCTGCTGCTCAAGGGTGAAACTGCTGGAACGGCGATCGAGTTCCTTCAATGCCTCAACGGTATCGTGGATGTAATCAACGGTCCGATCGAATTCCTTTTCCGAATCCTTCAGAGTCTTGCCGACCTCCCACATGAGAAGACGGACGACTTCGGTTCGTTGCTGACGCATCTTCAGAGTGAACTCTTCAATGTGGCGGATACGGTCTTCCACAGAAAGCGTCGGCCAGGCTCCACGGCCTTTATCGTAGGCGTTGCAGGCTGATTCCAGTGCCTGGAGAGCTTCGACTCCGGTCATCAGTGGATAGGACCCGAGGCGAACCTTTTCAAGGCGGTCTTCTTTCCTCAGATAGACCGGAGAGTCGACCGGATGCATCGGGCCATCCCAGTGATGGATTTCTCCGTTGATCAGATAAGACCGCTGCTCAAGTGGCGTGGGAAATTGCCATTGTTCCGGAATCTCTTCCGGGGTGGGGAAGCTGAATCGGGACTGCACTGCCATACGCACGTTCTCCTTATGCAGGGGCAGGATTCTCACTGTCCTGGGGACAGGGTCCGTGCCATCGTTCATGTGAAGAGTAGTTTACCCTGTTTTATTTTGGTTTTCAGGGATAACCGACGAATGTCAGAGGCTTGTGAGACAAAAGAGCAGCCCGATCCGGAGAAAGGGCTGCTCTTTGTGAACGGAACGATCTTCAGGGGGACTCTTTGGGAATCTTGAAAACCTCAAGAACTCCCGGCTGTTGACGGAGAGCTTCCTGGTCGAGTCGCTCGGTATCGCCGATAACACCCAGGATGATTCGGTTTGCACCGGTGGACTGGTGAAAATCGTAATCCAGATCCACCAAATAGTTTTTGACGCCCTCGAGGTCTGCTTCGGTGGCGTGTTGGGACATGATCACCAGCATTTTAGTCTCCTTTCGAGCGCACCCGTTCCAGGTGCCGTGATTCATCGATCACGCGTTCAAAAAGACGCACGATGGCATCGTCCTCCAGAGGGCCCGGGTTGGCTTCCTGCATGCGGTTAAAGATCCTTTTCTCTCGTTCGGGATCGTAAATTTTCATCCCTTTTCGTTTCTTAATATGACCGATCTCCAGGGCAAGGGCCGCACGCTCGTTGAAAAGACGCAGCAACTCCCGATCCAAGGCGTCGATCTTCTCGCGAAAATCCTGGATGTCCAACCTATCCTCCGTACTGAATATTGAGCCGGGTTGCCTGTTGACTCAGGCACTCATCCGGTTCGGGGTAATCTACGGTGTAATGCAGCCCGCGACTCTCCTGCCGGGACAGAGCGCTACGAACAATCAGTTCGGCCACCGTGACAATATTTCGAAGCTCCAACAGGTCGCTGGTCACAAAAAAGTTCCAGTAGTAATCGTCGCACTCTTCTTTAATCATTTTTATGCGTCGAAGTGCACGCTCCAGACGCTTGGAAGAACGGACAATTCCGACATAGTTCCACATAGCCCGCCGGATCTCATCCCAGTTGTGGGACACAACAACTTCGTCGTTACTGTCTGTTGCGCTGCCTGTGTCCCAAGATTGGATTTTGGGAGCCGGTTTCCAGACCTGTTCATGTCTTTCTATCGCCCTCTGTGCGGCCCTGTCTGCGAAGACAACCCCTTCAAGAAGACTGTTGGAGGCCAGACGATTGGCACCATGAACTCCTGTGCAGGCGACTTCGCCGATGGCGAACAGGTTGGCCAGATCCGTCTCTCCCCAGAGGTCGACCTTGATCCCTCCACACAAATAATGAGCTGCGGGGACGACAGGAATCATTTCCCGGGTGATATCGATGCCGAACTTGAGACAGTTTTCGTAGATCGTGGGGAAGCGGTCTTTGATGAAGTCGGTCGACTTGGATGACAGGTCAAGGAAGACACAATCTTCACCGGTGGTTTTCATCTCGTTATCAATCGCCCGTGCGACGACATCGCGGGGAGCGAGATCTTTGAGTTCGTGATAATCCGACATGAATGCCGTTCCGTCACCGCGCCGTAGGATTCCCCCTTCTCCCCGGACAGCCTCGGAAATCAAAAAAGATTTGGCATGCGGATGGTAGAGGGCGGTTGGGTGGAATTGCATAAATTCCATGTTCATCACGGATGCCCCGGCCCTGTACGCCATGGCGATGCCATCCCCGGTGGCCGTGTCCGGATTGGTGGTATAGAGATAAACCTTGCCACAGCCGCCTGTTGCCAGAACGGTTACCCGTGCCTGAAAATAACTGATCTTTTCGGTTCGGGTATCCAGAACATAGGCACCGAGGCAGCGATTGCTGTCCGTTTTCTTCTTCCCGATGACCTTTGCTTCGGTGATCAGGTCAACGGCACAGTGTTGTTCGTAAAGCCGGATGTTGGGGTGTTGGGAAACGGCCTCGACCAGAGCACGTTCGATTTCCCGGCCAGTGGCATCCTTGGCATGGAAAATCCGGCGTTTACTGTGCCCACCTTCCTTGGTCAGGTCAAAACTGTTATCGGCCCGGCGACTGAACTCAACACCCCAGTCAATCAGATCCTGAATCGCTTTGGGACCGTTTTCCACAACCATGCGAACCACAGACTCATCGGCCAGCCATGCGCCGGCTTTCATGGTGTCTTCTACGTGAGAGTCGAAGGTGTCTTCCTGGAGAAAGACCGATGCGATCCCTCCCTGCGCCAAATTGGTGGCGGTGGTTGAGACTTCTCGCTTGGTGACAAGGGCGACGGTTCCCTTCTCCGCGACTTTCAAAGCAAAGGAGAGGCCGGCGATGCCGCTGCCGATTACCAGGTAGTCGGAAGTGGATTTCATGAAGTGAAAGGTCCCTCTCTGCCGGGAAAGGAGTTGATCTGATGCCCCGGAAACGGGTCATTATCCCGGTCCGCTTTCCAGGTTGTCAAGCCAACAACCGTAAATCACTGTTGCGGCGTCGAAATCTTTTGGATATAGTGAGAAACTGTTAAGGAAAAAACTATGCGACTTATCCCGATTTTCCTCATTGTTTTTCTACTGCAACCCCTGGCGTCTCAGGCGGATATCTACAAGTACGTCGACGCACAAGGACGGATTCATTTTACCGATAAGCCGGTTCGTCCCGGCTTCCAGCTCTATATGCGCACCGATGAGGACAGCAACTTTGATTCTCTGATCGAAAGATACGCCGAGGAATTCAGTTTGGAAGAGGAGTTGCTCCGTGCGGTTGTCAAGGTTGAAAGCAATTTCAATCCGGAAGCGGTTTCTCACAAAGGAGCTCAGGGACTTATGCAACTGATGCCGGTCACCGCCGAGGAGATGGGCGTCAACGATCCATTTGACCCTGGCCAGTCGATCTATGGGGGAGGACGCTACCTCCGCAAACAGCTTGATAGGTTTGGCGAACTGGATCTGGCTCTGGCCGCCTATAATGCCGGACCGACCATGGTGGAAAAGTATCAGGGAATTCCACCCTTTAAGGAAACTCAGAATTACGTCAATAAGGTGATGAAGTATCTCGATCATTACCGAAGTGCTGAGAATTAATCAGGTTTTTCTCCTGCGGCCGCCTCAGGAAATGAGGCGGAAACCCAACGCAAAAAAATATTGACTTCAAAAATCGGGCTTGCTATAAAGTCCCTCGCTCGCTTCGGCGAGACACCCCTGCGGGAATAACTCAGTGGTAGAGTGCAACCTTGCCAAGGTTGACGTCGCGAGTTCGAATCTCGTTTCCCGCTCCATTTAAAAACGGCTGTCCACCGGACAGCCGTTTTTTTATGCCCGCCACGCGTCTATACCTAAACAATTCCGCTTTTTCTTTCGAAAAGAAACCTGAGGGACACCTTTGTGAGCAGATCTGGATTTCCTGTTCTGTGATAAGGTTGAAACTATGCGGGAACACACGGGAATAGTACGTCAGCTCAGGCTTGTCCTGGGGTGCCTTATCCTCCTTCTGGGGTGGACTGGCGCTTTTCTGATCGGTCAGCTGCCGCCCGGTACACCGATCCTCTGGCTTTTTCCCACACTGCTTCTCGGCGGCGGTCTGGGGCTTATGGTGAAAACTGCCCGATGGCCGCCGACAGTGTTTGCTGCAGCGCTGACCGCCTTTCTGGCATTGCATCTTTCCAGCATTGCCCAACAGCGCGGTTGGACGGTTCATCTTCTTTCCATCAATGTCCCTGAAAAATATGCTCACCTGTCGCCGATGATTTTGAAGGTTCCACAGGAGTTGCGGAAAGGACGCTACAAGATTACACGGGCCTTTTACGGGCTTCACGGGTGGTCAATCTCTCTTTATGCCAGAGTCGAGGGACACCCCAGGATGCTGGCGTTCGATAAAAGCGGAAACCTCTTTGTCAGTCTCCCGGAGTCCGGAGAACTGGTCGGTATTCCCGCTGGAGAGACGGTGGGGCAGAGGACTCCCTTTGTGGTTGCCGATGGGTTAGACCGACCCTATGGTGTTGTATGGGCGCCTCAGGGGCTCTACGTCGCCGGCACTACCACCCTCTACAAAATTCAGCCGGGAGGTCAGAACGGAAAGGCTGTCGTCAGTCAGGTCTATTCGGGGCTGCCGGATGCCGGAGGACACTGGGCACGTACCCTGACTCTCGATTCCCGGAACCGACTCGTCATGGGCCTCGGATCCAGTTGCAATGCCTGCCGAGAAAATAATCCCATGCTGGGGACTCTGGTAACGATCGAACCGGAAACGCCTGAACTGTCCGTGCTTGCCAGAGGGATCAGGTATGCGGGTGGGTTGGCAATGACCCCTGATGGCAAAATCTGGGCTGCAGAGTCCGGACGGACCTTCCCCAAAGGGCTTTCAGCTCCGGATGAGATCAATCAGATTATCGTCGGTGGTGATTACGGCTGGCCCGGGTGTTATGGGGATCGGAAACCCGATCCTACTTGGGGAACCGGTGAACGATGTCAAGGGACCTTACCTCCAATCCATGAACTTCCTGGCGGTTCTCACCCGCGGGGGATGGCGGCATTTGGGGCTGGAGACGTGCCCGGACTACCGGGCGAAGGGCTGATATTGGTTCTTGGTGGTCAAGACACCCACTATCGTGGAACGGAAGGCCGTTTGATCATGGTGACCGATCAAGCCGGGGGCAGGGTTCAGAAAGATCTGCTTGCCGGATGGGTATTTAACGGTGTTGCCTGGGCCAAACCGGTGGATGCTGCTATCGGCCCCGATGGGGCCCTATATCTGTCGGATATGCGTAACGGCGGGATCTACCGGCTTGCAAAGGAGAAGTGATGAGGCAGTCTCGGAAACTAATGGCGGTTGTTTTTTTGCTTCTGATGTCAGTCGGACCGGTGATGGCGGAGGTCAAAGTTTTTGATGTCCGTCACCAGTCTGCAGCGGAGCTTGTCCCGCTCCTCCGTGAACAGGTCGGTGAAGAGGTGCGTATCAGTGCGTTTCAGGGGCGGATCGTGGTGAACGGGCCCTCAGAAGGGATCGGGACGGTCCGAGAGTTGTTAAATGTCCTGGATCAACCCTTGAAGCAATACCATATCCGGGTGAGACAATCTGTCCATAAAAGTCAGGGTGGAACCCGGGCCGGTGGACAGGTGAGGATTGGAACAGGCCCGGACTCGGTGTCGGCTCATGGGCAGGTCCGGCTTGGAAATACCAGCAACAGCAGTGAGCAGACTCTGGCCGTTCTTGAAGGGGAGACCGGTTTTATCCTTGTTGGAGAAGATCGGCCCTATACCCGCCAGTGGGCAGCTTTTACCGGGGATACCGAGGGGGCGGCCGCCACGACGACCTATCGGTCCATTCGAACCGGGTTTTCTGTCAGACCGGTACGTACAGAGGAGTCGTTTATTGTCTTGGAAGTTGCTCCACAGATGGAGCGGATCGAGAAGCTGGATAGGAACCCCGGTTTGTCGCAGGGGCCACGGGTGACCTTGCATCGTTCACAGTCCGTGGTGAGGGTTCCTGTCGGAGAATGGTTCCCCTTGTCGCAGAATGTGGATGCCGGCGACGCGGTCAATCGGGAGATTCTCTCCTGGAAAACCGGAAACCGTTATTCGGAAAGAGAAATCTGGATTTTTGTTTTGCCTGATACGGTGAAACGGGACTGAGAGGAAAGAAGATCGGTAGAAAATGCCGGATTGTTTTTCCCTTGACAGGGATCGGCTCCTTTGGTACTTATTTGCGCCTGTTGGACATCCGGCGCCGTCGCCAAGTGGTAAGGCAGAGGTCTGCAACACCTCCATCACCAGTTCGAATCTGGTCGGCGCCTCCAAAATAAAAAAGCCCGGAATCATAATTGATTCCGGGCTTTTCTTTTCTTTGGGCCCGGCGATCGGTCTGTTAGACTGCGGGCACTATGGCGCTTTTTTCCCCTTTTGTGATCGCCCTCTTGCTGTTTATGGGTGCAGCGGCCGGCTTTCTGGCCGGTTTGCTGGGAATCGGCGGTGGCGTGATCCTTGTGCCCCTCTTTCTCTGGGGGTTCCCACTTATCGAATTCCCCGAGAGCACCCTGGTTCATACCGCCTTGGGGACAAGTCTTGCCATTATTCTTCCCACGGCTATCAGCAGTACCCTGGGGCATCGAAAACGAGGCAATGTGGATTGGCGTATGGTCGGTGGGCTGGCCCTGGGGGGGATAGGGGGCGCTCTGATCGGATCCAGTCTGGCTTCTCTGTTTTCCGGCGATTCCATGCGTGTCAGTTTCGGATGCATGCTGATTCTGGTCGGGCTTAAATTTATCCTTTTCCGTCCCCATCTGCCATTGCTTACCGAAAAGAGGCCTTCATGGCCCAGCCTGGGGCTGGTCGGATGTACCGGGGGAGCATTCAGTGCCTTTTTCGGCATTGGTGGTGGCGTGATTGCCGTTCCTCTGATGGTTATTTTTCTGCGGCAACCGATTCATCTGGCTTTGGGGAACAGCAGCGCCCTTATCGTTGTTTCTTCTTTTTTCGGGGCGCTTTCCTATGTGTTCCACGGATGGGCTCTGCCAGACCTTTCAACCTATGCTATGGGGTACGTCAATGTGCCTGTGGCAACCTTTGTCAGTGTTGTTGCGATCGGAAGTGCCCGATTGGGAGTCCGCCTTGCGACCCGCACTCCGCAGGATAAACTTATGAAAGGGTTCGCGGTTCTGCTGATTCTGATCGGTTCTCGCATGGCGACCGTAGCCCTGTTCTGAGGCCTCTGTTTTCTCGGCTCCGTTTTCCCCCTTTCTCGGAGATCTGCCATGGATCGTCACCCTGCCGTCGCTGGGATGTTTTATCCGGACTCTCCTTCGGAACTTCGACAGGCGTTGCAGCAAATGATGCCTGGAGACAAGAGGGCCCGATCCGCCTTCGGGGTGGTCATGCCCCATGCCGGCTATCTGTATTCCGGTTCCATTGCCGGTCAGGTACTGGATCAGGTTCTGGTCCCGGACAGAGTCTTCCTCCTTGGGCCGAATCATCACGGGATCGGCGCTTCGGCAGCCCTATACGGGCGTGGACGCTGGCATACCCCTCTTGGTGACGTACCGGTCAATACCGCCCTTGCTCAAAAACTCCTGGACGCCTGTCCGCTGCTGGTTGAAGATGAATATGCTCATCGGCAGGAACACAGCCTTGAAGTGCAGGTTCCCTTTTTACTTCAGGCCAACCCCCAGGTAGAAATCGTACCCATCTGTCTGGGACATGGACGTCTGGAAGACTGGATCTGCCTTGGCAGGGCCATTGCGGAAGTGATTCGGAAAGAGGAAGAACCGATCCTGATTGTCGCCAGTACCGATATGAGTCATTACGTGCATGAACAGCGGGCCCGGGAACTGGATCGGAAAGCGATCGATCAGATTCTGGCTCTAGATGCCCAGGGCCTCTATGATACCGTCCGTCATCATCGAATCAGTATGTGCGGTATTGTTCCGGTGACCGTCCTGCTTGCAGCAGCTGAATCGATGGATCAGCTCAAAGCGCGGCTGGTTCATTATGGAACGAGCGGCGATGTGACCGGAGATCGGCAGCAGGTGGTCGGTTACGCCGGAATGGTGATTGCCTGAAAAAGGTTGCCAGGACGTCCGGCAATTCAGTATAAAGTTGATCGATATACGCGGGGCCGCAAAAAAGGCGGCCCTTTTCCTATGTTAAGGAGACCTGTTATGTCCGAACTTCGCGTCCGTTTTGCTCCCAGTCCCACCGGTTATCTCCATGTCGGCGGCGCCCGTACCGCTCTTTTCAACTATCTGTTGGCCCGGCAATCCGGGGGTACTTTTGTTCTGCGAATCGAGGATACGGACACGGAACGGTCCACCCAGGAGTCGGTGGATGCGATTCTGGACGGAATGGCCTGGCTCGGTATGCGTCCTGACGAAGGTCCCATCTATCAGTCGGAACGCTTTGAACATTACAAAAGCAAGGTACAGCAGCTCCTGGATGAAGGGAACGCTTATCGGTGCTACTGCACTCCGGAAGAACTGGATGCCAAGCGCGAGGCGGCCATGAAAGCCGGTGAGAAACCCAAATACGACGGGACCTGCCGCAATCGTGAGGATCAACCGACCGGCCAGGCGCATGTTGTTCGATTCAAAGCGCCCCTGGACGGTGAAACCTGTTTTAACGACAAGATCAAAGGAAATATCTGCTTCCAGAATACGGAACTGGACGATCTGATTATTCAACGGACCGATGGCACGCCGACCTATAACTTTGTCGTTGTGATCGACGATGCCGAGATGAAGATCAATCTCATCATCCGTGGGGACGACCATATTAACAACACGCCTCGACAGATCCAGCTGTATAGAGCTCTGGGATATGACGTTCCGGAATTTGCCCATGTGCCGATGATCCTTGGAAGCGACAAGAAGCGGCTCTCCAAGCGTCATGGAGCCACCTCGGTCATGGCCTATCGGGATATGGGCTATCTGCCGGAGGCCCTGACCAACTATCTGGTACGCCTTGGCTGGTCGTTCGGGGATGAAGAGATCTTTGCTTTTGGCGATCTGCTGGAAAAGTTCTCCCTCGACAATGTCGGTAAATCGGCCGGCGTGTTTAATCCGGAAAAGCTCCTTTGGCTTAATGCCCACTGGATCAAGAACGGTAACAGTGCCCGTCTGGCGCGTCTGCTGAAGGAATATCTGGATGAAAAGGGTGTGGATACTACCGACGGTCCCAATCTGGTGATGGTGGTCGAATCTCTTCAGGAGCGGGCCCAGACCATGCTTGAAATGGCCGACGGCGCTGTCTTCTATTTCACCCCGGAAGTGGAGTTTGATCCTGCGGCGGAAGAGAAGTTTTTCAAGAGTGAAACCAAACCGGTTCTGGAATGCTGCAGGAAACACCTTTCCGCCTTGGGTGATTACAACCACGATGCTATCGAAGGCTGCATGAAAGCCGTGATGGAAGAACTGGGCCTCAAGTTCGGCAAGATCGGTCCGGTTCTCCGCGTCGCCCTTGTTGGTGGAACGCAGAGCCCCAGTATCTACCACGTTGTTGAAGTCCTCGGTAAAGAGCGGGTGATGGCCCGTATCGAGCGCGCTTTGACCCGTTTCTGATATCAGCGAGCTGCACCTCAAAAAGCCTCCGGATTATCGGAGGCTTTTTTTTGCCTTTCTCAAACGGTCCCGCTGGAAATTCCTGGAAAGATCCTTACCCCTCTGGGCAAAAACCGGAAAACAGACTGCAGAATATTCTGCAAAGGAGGTGGATGAATTTAAGGCTGAATTTTGAAAAATTCTAAATAATCCTATTTGTTACAGATA
>JANQIN010000031.1 GCA_028282145.1 Thermodesulfobacteriota bacterium
TCGCCGACGAGAAGGGCTCGCAAGAGAACCGCCTGATCTATCGGTACCGAGCGATCGATCCAGGAAACCAACCGGGAGCGCCAGGTTTCGACCGAAGGAAACCTGAACTCCCCCGGCTCAACGGCCAGATGTGCCCCGTCGGATACCCACCCGGTCCAGTAAACCCGGTGTGCTGCGAGGTATCGTTGCCAGTTGAACTCCCCCGGCGTACCAAAATTCCGAGGCCGTTTAAGACGGGTCCAACCGTGAATCCGGTCCCCGGGAGTTGCTGCCGGAGGCTCTCCTTCGCCATACATCCAAACGCCGCCGGGGATGCGGGAACAGGCCTGAGAGCCACAGGCCGACACACCACTCAGTTCGGCCCGCCATCGTTGGCCATGTCGAAGTTGTATCCGATCCACCGTACCTTCAATCGACAGAGGGGAGGAAGGCAGTTTAAACTGTTTGAGAGAGGCGGGACCCGCCTCCTGGAGCATGGACAGAGAGAGCCCGAGAAGAAGGCAAAATACCGGAAGGCCGCCGCAAAAGCGACGGAACAGCAGAAACAGACCGAAAAGCGCCGCCACCCAGGCCCAATGGACCGACAGCGGCAGATACCCGGCCAGAACGATGCCCGCCATGAGCATCACCAGACAAAGCGGCAAGGACGCCGACATTCCCCCTCCAGGAAATAAACCGGCCCGGGGAAGTGGATCTCCACCCCATCCCAGGCCGATAGCTAGTTTTCGTCCGGAAACGGCCCTTTTCCGCTGTGGCTGCGTCAATCGGCGGACTTGCTTGTGCGACGTAAAATACTACGCCTCCGCGAAAGCCCTTGATCTCCTTACCACAACGAAAAATTCCTCGTTGCCAACCTGAAAACTTGTACAGGCAAAAAAGGATCAACCTAGGCGGGCGATCATCTCCTCGGCCATCTCAACATCTTCCGTGCATCCGATAAAGATCGGTGCACGGTCGTTCAACGATTCGGGAGCCCGTTCCAAGATAGGCGTCTTTCCATCGGACGCCTTTCCACCGGCATGTTCCACCAGATAGGCCATCGGGTTCAGTTCGAAGGCCACCCGCAGCTTGCCATCGGGTTTCCCTTTGAGATGCGGATAGAAAAAGACGCCGGTTCCCTTCATCAGAACCTGATTGATATCGGGGACAAATCCACCGGAATAGCGGAGCTTGACACCACCTTCTTCCAGAGCCTGAACATAGGCTTCGACACCTTCGGTATAGAGGTTTCGCAATCCGCCGGGAGAGTAAATATTGGCCTTTTGCTGCATCTGAATGTCTTCCTGCAGCAGATAATATTCCATCAGCTGGTTCATGCCGAACTCATGAACACCATCGCCACAACAGTAAACCAGGGTCGTACGAGGACCGTACAGAATATAAAGGGCCGCGGCCTGCTTGCTTCCCGGCAACATCATGTCGCAACCTTCGTAAATGGAAACAATGGTCCCGACCGCCAGATTGACATCGACCAGAGAGGACCCGTCCAGAGGATCGAACGCCACCGAATAACGCCCTTCACAGTCCAGGCTGACCGGTGTGACTTCCGGGACCTCTTCTGACAGGACGTTGGCCACAACACCGCAATGAAGCAGCCGTTTCGTCAGAATGCGGTCGGCCAGAACATCCAGTGCCAACTGCTCTTCACCGTAGAGATTTGAGGTCCCTGCCACACCCAGGTCACCGGTTCGAATCGAGTTGATAATGTACTTGGACGCCTCAGCGATCTCGCAGATCAGATGGGCCAGGTTGCGTTCAACGCCTCGCTCTCTCAAATGGCGTCGAAGGTCGATTTGAAATTTGGTTTTGCCCCGTTCAGCGGTCATTATAAGTCCCCTTTCCCATCCGGGTAGTAAACACAAATTGACTAAGTGTAGTTCAGAAGGTGCATTTCAGCAAGCGCTGCCTTGCTGGAAAGGGTGCCGGTGATAAAATAGTGAAGTACTCACAAGGAGTCCGGCAAGAGGAGGTTGCTATGAGCGAAAAACACCCCACAACGGAAGAGGCCCTAAAACGGGCTTCCAATCGCATACTCGATGCCACCAGTCGTACCTTTCATCAGGCCACGCACAAAGCCACCCAATATAAGACCATTGTTCAGAAACGGATCGATATCGGCTCGCTGCATCGCCGGATCAATCACCTGCACCACGATCTGGGTATGACCCTGGACAATCTGATGCAGAACAACACTGAAAACGCCCTGGATAACCCGGAAGTACAAGGTCTCCTGGCCCAGTTGAACGACATGCGTACCCAGATGCACGAACTGGAGGTTGAAGTCGAGCAATTACGCCATCCTGAGGAGAATGAACGTTCACAGGATGAGACCGAGCCCCCACAACATCACTGAGGAGTGACCCTCCAACACAAAAACGGACCCGGATCGGGTCCGTTTTTGTGTGTGCCTGCCTGCAGTTTAGGGGCGTTTCCCCTCGACCAACAGTGCGGCAACTTCCTCGTGAATCTGGCCGTTGGTCGCCAGGACCTCGGGCCCATCTACCGCAAAAACGCCCCCCGCAAAATCCGTCACCGTTCCTCCCGCCTCGGTCACCAGCAGAACACCTGCCGCCATATCCCAGGGCTTCAGTTTCATCTCCCAGTAGCCGTCCAGACGGCCCGCCGCTATGTAAGCCAGATCGAGACAGGCCGACCCCGCGCGACGGCAGGCAAAGGCCGTCTTTTGCATCCGTCCGAAATGATCCAGGTTGTCGATGTCACTCTGACGTCGATCATAGGGAAAGCCGGTTGCCATCAGAGCCTCGGACAAGCGATCGGTTCCGGACACGCGGATCGGTTCCCCATTCAGCCAGGCCCCCTTGCCTTCTTCGGCGACAAAGGTCTCCTCCAAAAGAGGCTGGGTAATGACCCCCACTTTCGGCATCCCTTCTTCCACCAGAGCAATCGATACCGCAAACCAGGGGAACCCATGGGCAAAATTGGTGGTTCCATCAAGAGGATCGATGATCCAGCACCGACGGGAACCGCCGCGATGCCCCGTGCCTTCCTCGGCCAAGATGTCGTCTTCAGGGTACAAGCTGCGAAGAGTGGCAACGATCTGGGCTTCGGCGGCTCGGTCGACATCGGTTACCAGGTCGACTTCCCCTTTGTTCTCTATCTGAGTCACCCGCCCGAAACGGGCCCGCAACAATTCCGACACCTGCTGGGCGACCGAGACTGCCGTCAGGGCATCAGGTCCCATCGGCCGCCTCCTTCGGTGGATGCTCAAGATAGAGCAGCGTCGCCCCGATCACCGACATAGGGATCGCCAACAACTGAAGAAAAGGGATCGATAGCAATACAAAGGCACCAAGACCAAACCCCATCATCATCAGGCGACGATGACGAATATATTGTCGCTGCTGCTTAAAGGAAAACCCCTTTCGGTCCAGCACAAAGCCGGTATATTCCACCGTCAGGAAATACAGGGTAAACAGAAAAGACAGGATCGAGTAAAGGGACCAGCCGATCCAAGGTACGATCAGCAGCATCAACAGCAGAACCATTCCCACAACGAACATCCAGATTCGGCGGATTTCACGGACAATCGTTGCCCCCGCCTCTTTCAGAACACTCCCCAGGGTCAATTTACCCTCATCCCGGCGTCCGGTCACCTCCAGCTCCACCCGCTCACAGAGAAGATCGTTAAATGGTGAGGCCACGATATTTCCCACCACCACAAAGGTGAAGAAGACCAGTACAGCGGTCACAGCCACCGCCAGGATCCAGACGACGTAATACAAGGCAACCCAGAACCAGGCATCTCCCTGAGGTAACAATTCGGTCACCCAGGAGTTGAAAAAATCCAACCCCAGATAAACCACCAAGGTAAAGATCGTTGTATTAATGGCAAACGGCAGGGCCACATATTTCAAAAGCCTGGGGTGTTGCCGCAGGAAACCAAAGCCACGAAACGGATAAGAAAAACCTTGGGTAAAACCGGTCACACTTTCCTCCTTTGGCCAGCGATATCAACCTCTTCCCCGTCAAGCTACCATACCCTTGGCCGGTTTTCCATGACCCGGGCCAGGGACAATATCTTGTCACCCGGGCGGTCAAATCACCAACCTGTGACCACTTAACTCACTGATCTAACGATGGTTCGAAAAAAATACACCTTGCCAAACAACGAGATTTTCCTGTAAACTCGGGCAGATAGAATTTCCATTAGCGTATTCTTAGTTTTCTGGCACCGAACTTGCTCTTTTGCGGGGGAACAGAACAACACTATCCCACAGAAGGACAGACCTCAAAGATGACGTACCTGAACGACTTAAATAGACGGGAGGCCAAAGAGCCCTCTGCCCTAAGCCGTCGCTCCTTTCTCAAGGCTGGCGGATGCTCCCTGGCCGCACTCGGTCTGGGACTTTTCCCGTTTTCACAGATCGCCGAAGCGTCTCTGCCGACACGTGAACTGTCGCTGTACAACACCCATACCGGCGAAAGCCTGAAGAATGTTCCCTTCTGGGAGAACGGCCGTTACCTGCCCGATGCCCTGGCTGAACTGAACCACCTTCTGCGTGACCACCGTGCCAACCGGTCGGCCGAGATCGACCCCAAACTCTTTGATCTGCTTCACGTGGTTAACCAACGTCTGAAGCCCGGACAGACCTTCCATGTCATCTCCGGTTATCGCTGCCCCGAGACAAACGGCAGACTTCGTAATGGGTCCAAGGGGGTTGCCAAATTCAGCCTGCATATGAAGGGCAAAGCGATCGATGTGCGCCTTCCCGGCGTGCAGTTGACCCGTCTGCGGAAAGCCGGCCTGGACCTCAAAAAAGGTGGCGTCGGTTACTACCCAAAGTCGGACTTCGTTCATCTGGACACCGGACGCGTACGCTTTTGGTAATTGTTGGATGACTCAGCCCATCCAGGGTTTCGGCATGCCCGTTTCGCGAAAATGCGATTTCGCTTCACTTACAAAAAGAGGAACCTTCGGGTTCCTCTTTCTGGTTCAACCATTCATGGTTGAAAGCTCAATAATGGTCCATTCCCATTGAGAAACCGAAAGGCCTTCCGGTCGATTTAGTTAATCCCCTCCCCGTTCAATTGGAGTTGCAGCAGTCCGGCGTTGGTCTGGACATTGAGGCTGGTGGAAAAGACCCCGACACCGGGAGGCTCAAATCGAATGCGAATATACTGATCGGGCCACATTTCGCCGGGGTTGACCTGATAGGTATTGGGGGGATTGTAGGTCCCGAAAACCTCAAAGGTGAAACCCTGGTTGTTGTGCGCCATGGCCAGATCGGTGATCAGAAGCGGTGTCGGACCGGCCGAAATAACCAGAGCATTGCGGTCCCGCTGCTGTCCGACCTGCACCTGGTGGTAGTTGATCTGCTCCGGCAGCAATAGACCATAGGCCTCCGATTCCACCACCGTTGCCACCATGTCGATCGGCACCACCGGCATCAGAGGGTCGTTGGTGGTGAACTCGACCACCGCCCGCCTCTCGCCCCCTCCCTGAATAAAGGCGTTGGCGCTGACAATCAAGGTTTCTCCCGGATCAAGTCGAATCGGCGACAACCCCGGAAGATCGTAGAGAGAAAAAATATTCCCCTGCCGCTCCAGCCGTTCGAACATCCAGTTGTCATAACGTATCTGACGGGCCACCTTGGCCAGCAACACATAAAAATCCCCCGCATGGGGGCCGCTTCGGACTCCGGCTGTAATCAGGACCGACCGAGTCCCACGGTTCTGAATGGCTCCGGTCTGGCTGGCTTCCTGCACAAAGGTCCCCTCCACCACCCCGTCAAACCGCAGATCCCGGGTGAAGAGGCGTACCTGCGCCGCCTGCCGCTTCCGCCGAAGCCCAATCACCGTCGGCATAAAGCTGATCGAGTGATCCTGATCGTAATCGGTCGGTTCCTCGGTGGAAATCCCGCCCCCTCGTTTGAACTGAAAGGTGCGCCCGTCGTACTGTGCTCCCCAGATTTCACACTCCAGTTGCTGGGGTTCATTGTCCACTTCCATCATCACATGCCCCAGGGCGGCAAAGGCCATATCGGCCTCCATTGTCACCGCCAGATCCCGTTCGACACCGTTCAGGGTATAGGTTCGATAAAAGTGCCAGTCATGCCCCTTGGGAGGGCGGGGGCCAGTCCCCTGGGAATGCTCTGTTCCGCCTTCATCCAACAATATCACCTCATCGGTCGGTTCGGTCCCCGCGGCCCGCAGGGCATCACGCTGCAAGGTGATATGCCCGAAACTTGCCAGGCTTGGGCCCGCCAGAACCTTCCCATGGTACCGCCAGCTGATCTCATCATCGTCGTCCGACGGGGCGTCGAATTCGACCTCCTGAATCACCCGGGGCGAACCGCCACTGAGCTGTCCGGAACGCTGAGGATCATCCGCCTGGATAAAGATCTCCTCGGGTTCCGAGGGTTCGGGATAGGAGATGAGAAAACCGGTCATTCCGTGGGCCAGCTCACGGCAGCTTTCGACATCGGCGTTCAGCGAACGCAGCACCGCAGGTACCGGACACGGGTCGATCGTCTCCATCACGGCATGGGTCGTATCCGAACGACGCACACCCCCATGAATGGATACGGGAAACAGTTCCATTTCCTGACTGTCCCAGGCCACCAGTGAGTAGTAGGCCCGGAGCAGGTAATCGGGGTGCTCCTCGCCATGAAAAGACCCGCGTAAACGGACTCGGGCCGAACCATTGGAGATCCCGGCCAACGTGACCTCGACATGAAGCTTGTCCATCGGATGCGGTTCATCAGGATATTCGGCCTTGAATCCCCGTAGAAAGACCATGGCCTTGTCACAACCGAACGGCAGTCGCTGGCTTTCCACCGTTTCGGAATTGTGACCATGCTCCTCCACCTCAATCTCGCCCTGAAGAACCGCAGCCGACGGAAAAGGTTCGTGCCACACCCGGTAGATCAGTTGCGGTTCGCGCACCAGTTCCCCCGGGCCGTCATCCTTATGCTGCAGGTCATAGCCGAACCGCAGTTCAACATACATGATCGCTCCGTCGCGGGAGCGGACCCCGATCCGGTTGAATGCCTGCCCGCCCCGGATCCAGCGGGGATTGAACCGGTTACTCGTCAGATTCCGTCCATGGCTCCGAGTGATCTCCTGTCCGTCGATATCGTAAGCGATCAGTTCCACCCCCTCGCTGGAGATGTCGCCCTGACGGTTGGCATCGGGGATATAGCTGAAACTGAGCCCGACAGCCCTCTGAGGACGGTCAAAGGTGACAAAGAGGGAGGGCCTGGGTTGATTGATATCCTGAGGAGGCGGATCCTCCCAGCAGTTCACCACCGCCTTATGCGAAGCAACCGGTTGAGGAACATCGTTCTCATCGATTTCCAACTCCAGCTCGCGAACCACCGGTCGACACCGGGGATCGGTCGTCATCAGGGTAAACTCGGAGGAAGCCAGAGTATTCGGATCGTCTCCGTCGTTCAGCGACTCCCAGTCGACGACCGCACCCAGAGCCGGATTGAACTCGCAGGGAAACTCGTCGTCCTTGACCAGGGGCCCCGTTGACAATCGGCTGTTGTCCTTGGTCAGTTCATCGAAATAGGCTTCCCACCAGTCCAGTCTGTTGTCCGGTAACCAATGATGACAGCCCCCGTGAAGTCCCCGTACCAGAGTCCCCACGCCGGGCCGGGTCAGATCCGACAGGGTTTCAGGTTTGGACACCAGGGCCCTGGCCAGGCGAAGCAGATCATCCAGCGCTTTCCGACCACTCTTTGCGCTGACCGTGGGAGCTTTCGGAAAGGGGACCTTGGGAGCTTTTTTGTCTTTGAACAGGCTGTGACCCGGCAGGCTCAACTTGGCCTTTGGGGATTGCAATGGGCCATGGGGATCGTCTTCGGGGTCGGCCTTGCTTCGGGGAGCGGCTTTTCGGGCTGTTTTGGATGAGGCAGTCTGCTCCGGTGGATTTGATGAGGATTTTTTTTTCATGACGGCTCTCCATGATTCGTGGGTACTGGCACCTATTCGGTGCTTCGTGACCAAAAACCACTCCGCCATGTCACCCCTTCTTACCGGGAAGGGGGTCCCATTAAAGGCATCGAAATCGCTATGACAAGAACGGCCCCGCAAGGTCGGGACAGATTCTAATTTGCCACACAACAACTCTACTGAAGTCACAGATGAAGTCAAACAGCCCTTTTTGTCGAAAAACCTGCCAAACCTTTACCGTCTCTTTACAGCCCCCGACATCCCGCATTGGTAGACTGAAACCAGCACAAGGAGGCCATCATGAAACACCAACATTTCTTCAAGATACTGCTGTTTTCACTTTGCGCGGCCCTTTTCGCCGTGACTGCTCACGCTGAAAAACCTCTCAACCTGGACAACGAGCTGGCACTCCAGGGGTATGATCCCGTCAGCTACACCCGAAACAGTCCCATAAAAGGGATGACGGAATGGCAGGCCCGTCACAATGGGGCCACCTACCTGTTCGCCAACAAAGCGAATCTGGAGGCCTTCCAGGCCGATCCTGCCGCCTACGAGCCGGCGTATGGCGGCTGGTGTGCCTGGGCAATGCTGGAAGGGGACAAGGTAGACATTGACCCGAAGACCTATAAAATAGTCAACGGTAAGCTGTTCCTCTTTTACAATGGCTTCTGGGGAAACACCCTCGAAAAGTGGAACACTCTGGCGGCAGACCAGGGGGAAGAAACCCTGGTAACCCAGGCCGACCAACGCTGGAATGCATTCTGAATCCTGCCTTGCAACCGCCTCAGGGGTTGCAGGCTTTAATCTCTCGAAATGCCGCGGGATGCGGCAAGGGGGCATGCTATGTCGACACTGGCTCAAATCTGTCAGGCCAACAGCGAACTGCTGCACCAGGGAAAGCGCCTGATTCAGTCTTTGGATGAGGAAACTTTTACCCGCAACGAAGGTCTTTTCCACAACAGCGGCGTCAGCAAGCATATGCGCCATATCCTCGATTTTTTCAGCAACGTCCTGGCTCAGGACGGAGAACCGGTCAACTACGACCGACGTTTTCGAAATACTGAGGATGAAAATAACCGCGATGCCGCCATTGCCCGTATTGAAGTCATCGACCAAAGATTGACACAGGCGGGGCAAACCGCTCATCTTCCCCTGCAGGTGACCGAAAACATTCCCAACACCCTGACTCAATCGTCCATGGAGAGGGAGATGCTTTTCCTTCTCAGTCACACCGTGCATCATTACGCCATTATCGCCCTCCTGCTGGAGGTCCAGGGTATCCAGGTTCCCAAGGGATTTGGCGTTGCTCCTTCGACTCTGGTCTATCACGGTCAACAGGCCGTAAGCTGATCCTTCTGATGGACTGAAAGTAGATACCGTGCTGCAATGGTTTACTGAAATGGCCCAGGCCCTGGGGCAATCCCCTTGGGCCCAAGGGGCCCTTGCCGCTTTTTCCACTCTGATCCTGGAGGACCCGACTACCGTCGGTGCCGGGCTGCTGGTGGCCCAGGGAAAGATGGCCTGGATCACCGCATTTCTTGGATTGACCATCGGTATCGCCGGGGGCGATTTCGGGCTCTACCTTCTGGGGCGATACGCTCATGGGCCGGTGGTACGATGGGGAATCGTCCGACAGGAGCGCCTGGACAACGCAGCCCAGTGGTTCCATCGCAATGTGGTTCTGGCAGTGGTGGCCTCTCGCTTTGTTCCCGGCATGCGACTACCGACCTATATCAGTGCCGGGGTCCTCAAGGTCAGCCCGATCAAGTTTCTGCTCGTCGCCATCTCCGCCTCCATCGTCTGGACCCTGTTACTGCTGACACTGTCGGTTCGCCTCGGAGAAGGGATTCTACAGCAGATGGGCCCCTGGAAACTCCCGCTGGGGATCGCGATCGTCCTGTTGATTGCCGGAAGTCAGTATCTGGCGGCCCGATGGCGGAAACGGGCCCTGAATAAGATGCCGCCAGCACCGCCGGTCACCTCTTTCTTCGAGTTCTGGCCACCCTGGCTTTTCTATTTGCCGGTTCTGGTACAAGTGGGACGTCTCGCACTGAAACACCGTCATTTATCGCTGCCGGCTTTGGCCAACCCATCGATCTATATGAGTGGTTTTATCGGTGAATCCAAATCGGAGATTCTGAAGCTGGTCCCGGAGAGACAGAAAGACTGGGTCGCACCCTGGATCGCCTGGCCACAGGGAGGAGCGGTTTCCGACATTCACCGGAAATTGATTCTGGCCCAGTTGAACCAGGTGGGGGCCGACTTCCCCCTGGTTGCTAAACCGGATGTAGGGCAGCGGGGAGCCGGTGTTCAGGTGATCCGCACAGCCGAAGAGCTCTGGGACTATATCGAGGCTTTCCCCGAAGACGATGCCGTCATTCTGCAGCAAAAGGTTCCCTATGAACGGGAAGCCGGCGTCTTCTACTACCGATATCCCAACGAAGACAAAGGGCACCTGCTCTCCATTACCCTGAAGAAATTCCCCAAGGTCACAGGAGATGGGCAGCATCGCTTGCGTGAGCTTATCCTGAAAGATCCACGGGCCCGCAAACTGCAGAAACTTTATTTCGGTCGACTTCAGGATCGCCTTGAAGAGATTCCCGCCAAAGGGGAAGTTATCCCCCTGGTCTTTGCCGGCAACCATTGTCAGGGAGCGATCTTTGAGAACGGCTGGCACCTGAAAACAGATGCACTGCGACAGAGAATCGACGAGATCGCCCGATCGATGGACGGATTTTATTTCGGCCGTTTTGATATCCGGTACGATACCGATGAAGGGCTGAGGGCCGGAGAGCGGTTCCAGATCGTGGAAGTGAACGGTGCCAGCTCGGAAGCGACCCACATCTGGGATGCCCGTTGCACCCTGCGTGAAGCCTATCGGGTCCTGTTTGAACAGTTCACGATTTTGTACCGCATCGGCGCCACCAACCACCAGCTTGGCACCCCTCTTTTCCCGGTATCCCAGGTCCTCCGGGAGTGGCTCCGTTACCTCCTGCGCCGAAAAAACTACCCGGAGACGCACTGACAAAAAGTCAGCTCGAGCCCAAGGATGGGCGAGCCAAACTCAGGGGCATTGTCAGCCCCTGAGTTTGTGAGTGAAGCAAAACCACGCTTTTGCGAAACGGGCATGACAAAACCCAGGGAAGGGGTTTGTCATCAAACTGAGCCCCCTCGGCAGAGGGAGCTTTCTATTTTTGGTTCTTTCTCT
>JANQIN010000138.1 GCA_028282145.1 Thermodesulfobacteriota bacterium
TGGAGGCTTCCACGTCCAACACCCAGTTTTTCTGTCTCAGACAAAGAATAGCAGCGTCCCCGGGTGGCAGTTCATAAGGGACGGAGCCGATCCCGCCACCAAAATCGTATCGATATTCAAACCGGCCTTCATTATTTTTCTGGAAAATAACACCGCCTCGAAGGCCGAAGGTCTCACAGAAAAATTCCACGATACTCACATAGAGCTCACGCTCATTCACCGCACTGTTCAGTCTCTGGGTAAACTCCATCCACTGGGTTCTGTATTCGTACTTGTTGCGATAGAAATGTTTATGAAGAAAGACTTTGATACGACGACGAACAGATTCAGCCATTAAAATAATGGCGAACAGAAAAAGGCCCCCCACAATCAGGATGTGGGACCACATACGGCCATCCGTGCCCTGGAGAAACTGGAAGCCATCCCCAAAAACAGCCATCCCCATAAGGTAGAGGCCGACACTTAAAAAAACCAGTGACCGGAAGGCAACCGTGCGGCTGAACATAATCTTCCGCACATCCCCTCGCCAGGCCCTGCTGTAAAAAAGAAGACAGGAGCCACCAAGCATCGCTCCTGCCCTGAGAGGCATCAGGCTGAGATCCAGAGACCGGTGAATGACACTCTGACTATAATAAAAGGCCATGATGGCAATGACAACGCCCAACCCAAGAATGGCATATTTTGCCTGCCAAAACTCCTGCCGGTTCAGTTTCAGGAGCCCTTGTTCAAGGTGGTAAATTCCGTAAACCAGATAAAAAACGATACCCAGGTAAAACCAGAAACCCCGGCTGGAGACAAAAAGGACCTGTTCATCCACAACATCCGGATTAAACACAAATGTATACGTAGGATTAAACCAGACAAGGGGGATAAATACAAAACTGAACAGAATCACCAGGGCCTGAGGTCCTGTAGGCCATTTCAGCTTTTTCGTGTGGAACAACCACAAAGGGACCAGGGACGTTGTCAGAGGGATGAGGGCTTCTGCGACCAGCCCGTAACGTTTCCATTCGAAGAAGGCAGAAGGTTGCCCCAACGCCAGGACGTCCAGAATATGCACAGCACAGAAGCAGAGAATCAGGGCTGTCTGCATGAATTCTGCGGCAGAGAAACGACTTCGAGCCAAGAAGAACAGGCCGCTGCCCATGAAGACGGTCACGGCAATAAGATCGAAAATTGGCATATCTTGCCCCTCGTCCCTGTCGGGAGGGGGGAGGCCATCTGACCTCCCCTTTATTCATCAGGCGGACTGCACAGATTTTTTAATTCTCTGGATATGCCCCCGGCCCAGCCCTTTTACTTCACATCCCAGCTCGAAATAGCGACGGATAGCGTCATCGTCCAGAATGCCGAAACAGTCGATTACGGCAATTGGAGCACCGGCCATTTCGACCACTTGGTCAGGGCGTAACTCGAGATAGGGTGAATGGGGTACCGCCAGGATGATCGCTTCAATGCCCTGCAAAGCAGCAGAGAGGTCCTGATGGACCTCCAGTTGATCCAATCCATCCTGGTTCCGGAAAAAACGCTTCCAGGAAAGCCCGGAGGTGGGATAGGTATCCTGAGCCTTAAACTCAAACCATTCCTCGACATAGGGGTCATGGACACGCATTTCGGCGCCCATTTCGGTCAATTTCCGAACAACCATCTCTGACCCGCTGTATCGGGTATCTCCGACATCCTGCCGATAGGACGCACCGCAAAGAAGGATCTCAGCCCCGGCGATATACCGATCCATGTTTCGCAGAGCATCACGGGTCAGTTCTGCCACATGCAGGCTGCGCGTATCGTTGATATCGATCGCAGTCGGGGTAATCTTGAACAGCTCATCCCCGTCCTGGAACCCAAGAAGGTGCTTGTAGGACCAATATCCAAGCCCGCCGTCTTTCGGCAGGCAATAACCACCAATACCCGGTCCCGGGAAGATCATATTGTTGTGAGTGGGGCGCATTCGAATGGCTTTGATGACTTTGGTGATATCCACGCCATTCTTTTCCGCAAAGGTGCTCCACTCATGCATAAATGCCAGAATAGTCGCCCGATAACTGTTCTCCATAATTTTGGAAGTTTCAGACTCAATCGGCCGATCAAGAACGGTCAGTGGGTACTCATCGGTATTCAATACCTGATGCAGGAACCTTTCCACACGCTCTCGTGCCTCTTCATTGCAACCGGCACAAACTCTCCAGAAATCGCGGATTGAAGCAACATATTCCTTCCCGGGCATGACCCGCTCGTAGGAATGGGCCA
The DNA here is from genome assembly GCA_028282145.1 of Thermodesulfobacteriota bacterium. Classification (GTDB taxonomy): domain Bacteria; phylum Desulfobacterota; class Desulfuromonadia; order Desulfuromonadales; family Geopsychrobacteraceae; genus JANQIN01. The sequence continues at coordinate 2,251 of JANQIN010000138.1, forward strand.
AAACAGGCTCAGACCCAATACCCCGAGCCGTGAACGCCTTTTTAAGGATAGGCCAGGCAACGAACTCCGTCGTTCCAGGAGCGACGGTTGTTTCGATCAACACAAGACAATGGGCCGGAATATTCTGACCAACGGTTTTTAACGTCGCTTCGAGCGCAGCCATGTCCGTATCGCCCGTGCGCATATTGCCCAGATCATTCTTCAGAAAATCGCATTGAACATCAATGACCACACAATCGGCCAATTGCAGGCAAGCGTTGTTATAGGTTGCAATCAGAGTTTTCTTTTGGTTAACACAACGGTCAATCAGTTCATCGACCTGAGGGTCTTCGGCCTTCACCGGTGAAACACCCTTGTTAAGAAGAGGGATTTTCCAATACGACCGGGTACTGGGCCTCTGGCAGCCAATGACAAATTTGGAAGGTTGTCCCTGGTCATCCTCGGTATCGGCAACAATAGCCGCCATGACGGCACCGACAAATCCGACCCCCATAACGACGACGATTTCTTTCCCCTCTTGTTTTGCCTGGTCCGCCAACCGTTTAATCCGTAGAAATTCCGCATCATACTCCTCAACCTGCGGAATAGGGAATTTTTCGCCGGTTGGTGATACCGAATAGTGAACCTCTTTAGACTCCATTAGACATCCCCCAAAGCATGAAAATTTGTTTTTCCTTTTCTAACATATTCTTCCCCAGCGACGATTGTTTTTTTCCAAAAACGCGAAGCAATCAGGTCCGGTTTATCCCCCCAACAAAAACTGACACACCCTGTCGCCACCTCGCGTCAGTTGGCGTAGATCCCGACATTCAGGACGAAGGATTTTGAGAGAGGAGATGCAAAAAAGTTAAATATTATTTACATGTTACGTTGTCTTTCACTCAAAATTCCGTCAAGGCATGCCCTTTGCTCTTTTTTAGAATCAAACAAACGACTTTGTTCGTGTACTACGGAGAGCACTATGAAATTATTTTTGACGACACTGGTTGGACTGGCCCTTATGGTTGTCCCCTCTTGGGGCATGGAGATCGACCTTTCCTGGGCACCGGTAAGCCATTCAGAGGTTGCAGGTTACAAGGTGTACTACAGTTCGACGACTCCTGACGTTCTGAATGAGGAGGCCGGTTCTCCCTTGGATGTGGGCAACGTCACATCAACCACCCTTACCGGGCTAACTGAAACCGTCTACTACATCGCCGTTACAGCCTATTCGGCCGGCGGGGGTGAAAGTCCCTATTCCAACGTTGTATGCTCAACGTGGATGCCCACCCAAAGTTATCCGGCAGAAGGTGAGACAAATGTTCCGGTGGATGTCGAGTTCCAATGGTCGCTGCCACCAAATCCGGAAAATTACACTTTCACCGTCTATTACGGCCCCGTTGGAGGGCCGATGACCGAATATTCTACGATTCCCCCCGTCTCCCTGCCGACCCTACCGACTCCGCCCGCAGCAGGACTGGTCCTGATCGTGCTTTGCGGTCTTTCCCTGACCCTGTTGAACAAGAAGAAACTTGTCCGTGGCTTTGTTGCCTGCTCGGTTTCAGCCATGCTGCTGACCAGCTGTGGTGGCGGCGGTTCGGACTACACCATGGCCGCGCCTGGCAGCGGCGGTGGAGGGGCCAAGGCTCTCCTTGAACCCAATACAACCTATCAATGGAAGGTTGTAGCAGATGACGGTTCCGTTCAGGTGGAAAGTACCAGCGGTACCTTTACCACCGGGAGTTGATCCTCTCGATATAGCAAAAAAGCCCGGCGCCACATAAAGCGTCGGGCTTTTTTATTTCCCTATCGTTGGGACCTCGACGGCTTCGCTCAAGCCTTGCTATTTCGGCTCTTTCTTGGACGGAGACCTGCCATAAACATCATCCAAACGAACAATGTCATCCTCGCCGAGATAGGAACCGGTTTGAACTTCGATCAGTTCCAATGCAATTTTCCCAGGATTCTCAAGGCGATGGACCTCGCCCAGAGGGATATAGGTACTCTGGTTCTCGGTCAGCAGGATCTCCTCATGCCCCCGGGTCACCAGAGCTGACCCCTTGACGACAACCCAATGCTCTGCACGGTGATGGTGTTTCTGAAGCGATAAACGGGCCCCGGGCTTCACCGTGATTCTCTTCACCTGATAGCGACCGCCAATGTCCAGGGATTCGTAAGCTCCCCAGGGGCGAGGAACCTTGGTGTGATTCAATGCTTCTGGCCGCCCCTCTTCTTTCAAAAGCTCAACAATGCTTTTTACCTCTTGAACCTTTTCGAGGTTGGCAATCAATATGGCATCGGCGGTTTCAACTGCAACCAGGTCCTTTACCCCCAGCAAGGCAACAAGCCTGCGTGAGGAATAACCGAAGCTATTTTGACAATCATGAAGCAGAACATCACCTACAGAGCTGTTCCCATCAGCGTCACTTTCAATCGCATCAAAAAGAGCCGACCAACTGCCAAGATCGCTCCAGCCGGCGCTCATCGGAACAACATAAGCATTCTGGGTTTTCTCCATAACCGCATAATCGATAGATTCGGAGGGGCTTCTCTCGAACAGGTCTTTATCAATCCGGAGGAAATCGAGATCCTCTTTCGCCTCTGAAAGGGCTTGTCGGGTGACCTCATGGATTTCTGCTTCAAAGCTCTGCAACTCTTCCAAAAAGGTTGAGGCGGTAAAGAGAAACATACCGCTGTTCCAGAGGTATTCTCCGGAAGACAGGTACTCGGTGGCGGTATTTCGGTCCGGTTTCTCTACAAACTGGACGACAGGAGAAATACCTTGGGAATCAGCGGTTTCCTTCTCAAACTGGATATAACCGAATCCTGTTTCAGGTCGCTCGGGAGTAATGCCAAAGGTCACCAACCCACCATTCAAAGCTTGATCGATGCCGGCCTCGACAGCCTGGAGGAAGGCCTCAGGTGATTCGATCCGATGATCCGAGGGTAAAACCAGAAGAAGGGCATCGCCATGGGTCTGCACTGCCTTGTGAGCTGCAAGGGCTACTGCAGGCGCAGTGTTTCGACCAATCGGCTCAAGAACAATAGCTTGCGGATCAATCTGTAATTCGCGCAGTTGTTCGGCCACCAGAAAGCGGTGATCCTCGTTACAGACCACCAGGGGGGACAGACAATTGCGGAGTCCTTCCAGCCGTTGCAGTGTATCCCTGAAGAGAGACGAATCGTTCAACAGAGGGAAAAACTGTTTGGGGTTCTGCATGCGAGAGAGGGGCCAGAGCCTTGTTCCTGACCCACCGGATAATATAACAGGAACGATATTCACAAAATCCTCCAGCGAAAACGCAGGTCATATAAAACAAGCCGAGATAAGCCCTAAAGCTAATATGGGTTTGATCCCAATACGATCGAAGTTTGTTTATTGTACCTCGACCTGCAAAGTAAACAATTCCAACCTTTCCAACAGATTGGGCAGGACCCTATGATAGAGCCGACCCTGGTCTTGAAAGGTCTAACGATGCCCTGCCCTCCACCAGTTGATGACCATTAACGAATAAAGCTGTAACGAATAATCCTTCCTCTGATGAAGGAACTCCCTGATGAGACGATTCACGGTATCCGGGGAGATCAGTTCACCGGCAAGGCCTTCAAGGCATCTTGTTTGTAGCTCTTTCTCGGTGAACTGTCTGAGCCACACCTCCACAGGAGCGGCAAAACCCTGCTTCTTTCGATAGATCAGCTCTTTAGGAAAGTACCTTACGGCCAGCTTCTTCAACAGGATCTTTTTCTCAAGGAATGTCACCCTCTGATTATTCCGCATCTGCTCAGCCAGTCGAACAACCTGGGGGTCAAGGAAAGGTACACGAACCTCAAGACTGTGCAGCATACTCATCTTGTCGCTGAAGCTAAAAATATTATCGCCGAGAAAGTGGGTAAAGTCGAAAGAGAGCAGATCCTCGAGACGACAGCTTTCGCTCCGACTCAAAAAAGCACTCTCCTGGGGAAAAACACTGTCCTGTCGCAGCAAGGAAATAAAACCTCCCTCCGCTTCTCGCTGGTTCAGGAAACGGATCAGTCTGCGAACCAGGTTTCCGGCACGACTGTCTCGATTCTGCGGAAGAAGGTTCAAGCCGGACCGGGCCAGGCCGGTCAACGACGCAGGAAAGAGTTTAAGGAATTTCAATGCCAGAAGTGCCTGGTGACGAAAATAACCGCCGAACATTTCATCTCCACCTGCCCCGCTCAGACAGACGGTGACATACTTTCGGGCCTCCTCGCACACAATATGGTTCAAAAACACAGAGGTGTCGGCGTTGAGTTCCCCCATACTTCCGAGTATGGTCTCTATCCGATCGGAGAGCCCGCCAAGCTCCACCCGAACAGCATGGTGCTCGGCGCCAATGATCCTGGCAGCCTGTGCAGCAAAAACGGTTTCGTCGTATTCCTGACCGGCATCGCTGAACCCGATAGAAAAGGTATGGAGTGGTTCCTTGTGGACCTTGCTGGCATAGTGACAAATCAGACTGGAGTCCACACCGCCGCTAAGAAAGGCTCCCACGGGGACATCACTGACCATCTGCCCCATAACACTCCGGGCAAGAACCTCATCCAGACGATCCAGAGAGATTCCTTCCGGGTCATCCTTCGGTTGAAATGGGACATGCCACATCCGTGGTTCTTCGGCATGGTAGTCAGCCTCTCCAATGTTTACTTTCAAACAAAAACCGGGGGGAAGTTTAAACACATCGGATAACCCGGTTTGCGGAGCAGGCACATAATGCAGGGCAAGAAAGGTGGCTATCGCATCCGAATCGATCTCCGGCGCTGTGGAATGGCCATTTACCAGGGTGGAAAGTTCGGATGAAAAGAGAAATTCATCAGATTGGAGACTGTAGAAAAGGGGTTTGACCCCATAACTGTCACGACAAAGATAGAGACAGCGGCTTTCTGTATTATAGATGGCAAAGGCAAACATGCCATCCAGTTTGTTCAGGCACTCCTCCCCCCAGCAGTCCCAGGCCTTCAACAGAACTTCGGTGTCACAGTTGGAAACAAAGGAATACCCTTCTACCTCCAACTCCTCCCGCAACGATTTAAAATTGTATATTTCACCGTTGTAGGACAGTACCCATGGATCAAACCTCATGGGCTGAGCACCCAATTCAGAAAGATCCAGAATACTCAGACGAACATGCCCAATCGCCAAGGAGCCGGCGGTATAAATACCATCGCCATCAGGGCCACGGTGACCAAGATGGCGATTCATACCTTCAACGACCGGTTGGGGATGACGCGACCAGGAAACAACTCCGTTGATACCGCACATTCGAAATACCCTCAGGTGACAGTCATACAGAAAACCCGCCGGCGCTCTTCCTGGGGAAAAGGCGCCGGCGGATTGGCAATCAAATATACGGTAAAACTACCAAATGCCCCCGGTGTGTGCCAGTAAAAATAAGCAAAAGGGCGGAGGGGAGTGACAATTTAAACCGGTATACTACCGCACCTCAATCACTTCCAGAGTCGTCCCGGGAATCGCCCCCGGATCAGGATCGGGGTCCGGATCAGGATCGGGGTCCGGATCAGGATCGGGGTCCGGATCGGGATCGGGGTCCGGATCGGGATCGGGGTCCGGATCGGGCGAAGTATGGGAATCGCCAATGGTAACCGCATAACCGGAATTGTTCACGTTACCGTTGGAGTCCACGACATAAACGTAAGCGGTCTGCCCGGTCGTCAATTTACCTGCATTGACCGATACTGAAATACTTCCCGAAGACCAGGCAGTCGGAGGTTGGAGTTCAC
>JANQIN010000158.1 GCA_028282145.1 Thermodesulfobacteriota bacterium
ACAATCGTGCCCTGCCGAATCTCGTCGTAAACCAGGTGTGAGGCAATGACGCTTAAACCCACATGATTCTTGATGGCGTTGATCACCGCCTGTTGGCTCTCGGTTTTCAACACCACATTCAACGCCGGCGAGGTCTTGTTGTAGTGATAGCGAAACCAGTTGGTCAATGCCAGGGCCTCATGGTGGTAGGAGATGTACTCCAGCTTCAACAAGGCCTCCAGCGAAACGCCCTCCCTTAAATGGTCCTCGCAGTAGTCTTTCGATCCCGCCAGAACCACCTCCTCGTCGATGACCATCTCGAAACTGTAATCCCGCAACTCCTCCTGGTGCATCCGCTGAATCAGATATTCATCGATCAGGGCGAAATCGAGCTGCCCCTGTTGCAGCAGCGGCAGCATCCGGTGCGCATCCCCCAGAAAGAGGGAGAAGCGCACCTCCGGATACTGTCGGCGAAAGGTCGCCATGATCTGCGGCAGATACGTTTTGCCGAACTCATACGGCGACCCGAACCGCAATTCGCCGGCGGGGCGGTCCTTCGCCTGGCGTATATCCCGTAACCCCAGCTCCAGATCTTTGAAGAAAGGTTCCAGGATCGAAAAGAGCTTATGGGCTTCCGTGGTCGGGATCAGCCGTTTGTGCAGGCGGGTAAAGAGGTGTGTTGCCATTTCGCCTTCCAGCTTTTTCAGCTGCTGGCTGACGGCAGATTGAGAGATATTCAGCGACAGAGCGGCCTTGGCCACACTCTGCCCGGTATAGATAAAGTAGAAAACCTTGAGTCGATTGAAGTCTGGAAGATTTAGCAAAACTTACCTTTTAGATTAAATAGATTAATTTTACTAAAGCAGCCCTTTTCGATAAAGTCAAGATACGTTTAAACAGGACAGGAAAGGGGGAAGGGATGGAAATTCTTCTGCAGCAAAAAGAAGTGATGGATATGAACAGACTCCCCGGACATCTCTCCCTCAAATGCCTCTCCGGGCAACTCTGGGTCACCTGCCAGGGCAGCGCGCAGGATACGATCCTGGAACCGGGCATGAGTTACCACAGCGACAGAAAAGGCAAGGTTGTGGTGATGGCACTGGCCGAAGCCAGATTCTGCATTATCAATGAAAAGACCCAACGCCAAACCATCCCCTTCGGAACTCTGCTGCAAACCTAGCACCGGAGCTTTCGGCGTTAAAAAGCCCATTTTAGAATCAAAATGGGCGATCTAAGGTAAAAACAGGCCTCGTCTCTTTTTCAAGATCAAAAACGGTAGCGAAAACCAAGGCAAAGAGCGTTTGAACCGCCGCCGTTGAGGGCGCCGAAGCCATCCGACCGGTGATGCAGCCGGGTCAACAGCTCCCAGGGGCTATCCGGCGGCCCGAAGGTGAACTCCCCGAACCAATAGATCAGCCATTTCTTGCTCTCGTCGTTGTTCTCCCGTTCGACCGGCGGCTCGTCGGTGGCATAGGAGGAACCGATCCCCCAGGCGAAGCTGGTGGCGACCGTGTCGTCCCAGGGAAAGCGATGCCAGCGGAAGGCGACAATCGGCAGATTGATCTCCCAATGGTCCTGGTCCCCGAACTGTTTTGCCAGGTTGGCTTCCACCTCAAAAGAGAGCTTGTCCCCCAGAACCCGGGCAAAGGTCCATGACCCCGACACCACCACAAGGCCGGCATCGGCAAAATCCACCCCGGGCGCAATCGACTTTTCCCAGGGATCGTTGGTGAGCCGCCCTCCGTAAACGGAAAAGGCCAGGTCTTCCGCCAGGGCGGTACCGGTGAGGTTAAAAAGAAGGCAGAGTGAGACAAGAATCTGCAGAGGCGGCAAAAGCTGTTGGTGCATCTTGCGCATCATAGACGTTTAACCCCATTCCCCTGTTGACTGGGCCACGGTCCAGGCTTCAACAAGTTCGTCTGGTCCGATCCCGGCGAATCCCTGCCTAGAGTCCCGCGCGGGCTTCATCCAGCAGACGGCAACCCTCCATCAGGACCGATTCGAGGGACATCTGGATGTTCTGCTCCGGGAAATCTTCGGACGGTTCCACCACAAACTCGCCGTCCTCCATCCAGGCAATCACCGCATAAACCGCATCCGGCCCCCGGAGTTCCCCGCAGAGGGCGTAAACCAACTGGCCCCGGAAGAGATGGATCACCGCCTTGTCGCCCTGGCTGTTGGACAGATCGATCTTGACCGATTTGAGTCCCTGGCTCATCCCCTGCAGCAGGTCGGTAAAGGAAAAGGCGGAGAAGGGGGCCTGGAACGTTCCGGGAGCGGCCGGCTTTGTCCGTTCGACGGTGGTTGACTTGCGCAGACGCGCCGCAATCAGGTCCATGTTGTACGGTTGCGAAAAGACATCGTCGAACCCGGCGTCGAAGAGGGTGAGCGTCTTCGAGGGGTCGTTTTCGGTGGTGATGGCATACAGCGGAACCGCTTCCTTCTTCTTGAACAGGGAGGCGCTGATCAGCATCTCTTTCGGGAAGCTCGGCTCATGGATAAAGATCGACCCCGGCGGTTGACGGTCGCACATTTCAGCCGCCTCCTCCACCGAATCGACCGGCAGAGGCTGGTAGCCGAGATAACGCAGACGGGTGCCGAACTGGAGGAGACTGGCATCCTCCTTGCCGACAATCAGCACCTGGAAGTTGGCGGTCGGTCCGAGGTTTTCCGAGCTGGTCTCAATCAGCCGCAGATACGCCTCAACCACCTCGGAACGGGCCAGCAGGCCGGACTTGTCGCGCAGCTCGCTCTTGACGGTGAGGAAGAAATCGTCGGCGCGACCGGCCGCCCGAACCACGCTGTAGAAATGGTGCCACACCAACGCCAGAATCTGGCCGGACAGGGCCATTTCGGGGTCCTGGGCGGCAAACTCCTTCAGATTGACCCGCTCGGACAGGATCTCGCGGAAGGCGCGAATCAGATCCTCGATCGGCCAGGGGAGCTCCAGCGATTTGGCCTGCTCCAACGTCTGGAGCCAATCGATACCGGCATAGTTCTCTTCCGGCGAGGGGAGGGTATCGTCCTCGGCGGCGCTGATCTGGGTCGGGACGATCAG
>JANQIN010000176.1 GCA_028282145.1 Thermodesulfobacteriota bacterium
GGGACGCCTGGGTGGACGCCGGCTATCCCACCGAATCCAAGTAACAAAAAAAGAGGGCCTCTCAACGAGGCCCTCTTTTAATTTTTGTCTTTATCAATCACCTGGTTTTCGAATCAGACCTGGGAGGCCTGAGGCCGGTCAAGCGCTTAAACGGTGGTCAAGATCGGCTTAGACGTCGCAACGAGCGAAGGCAAAGGTAACGCCGTAGATGAGCCGATATCGGCCACTGCCTATTGCAACTGCTCCTGAGCCAGGACAAACGGTTGGACTATTAGCATTTTGAATTTTTTATCCAACTGTGCCTCCCATGCCTTTAACTGTTCAGTCGTCGGCTTGGTCATCTGCTTCCCACCGATCCAACCTGCAATCGCCGTCTTGTCGTCCTGAACCACCTTTAATCCGACCTCCAGCAGATTCAGCGCCGGATCGACCAGGATGATCGAATCCCGTACCAGTTGGCTGCGCAGTTCGTCCCAGGTGGTTTCAAGAAGTTCGCCCTTCAGTTTTTCCGTCAGTTCATCCATCGTTTGGCTCCACAATAAAGTCGGGCCATCTTAACGGGCTGAAGGCAGGAAGCCAAGGCTTATTGACGTATCGGAATAGCAACAGTGAAGGTGGTGCCTTCCCCCGGAGTGCTGTCGAGACTAATCTCACCGCCATGACTTTTGACGATATCGTAAGCGATACTCATCCCCAGACCGGTGCCCTTACCCACCTCCTTGGTGCTGAAAAACGGCTCGAAAATCCGACTCTGGTTCTCTTCAGGAATACCACAGCCGTTGTCCTGTACATCGATAAACACCGCATCGTTCTGGGCACGGGTCCGAACCTGAATCTTACCTTCCCCCCCTTCCTTAATCGCCTGCGCGGCGTTGACCAGCAGATTGACAAAAACCTGGTTCAACTGCTGGGCGTTACACTTGACGAGCGGCAAGTCTGCGTAATCCTTGTCCAGGGAGGCTCTGTATTTGATCTCGTTCCAGACCATACGGATCGTTGTCTCGAGACAGGCGTTGAGGTCTTCCGGTTTTTCCTCCGCCTGGTCAACGCGGGAGAAACTTTTGAGACCCTGAACAATCTGCTTGACCCGTTCGGCCCCCTCCATCGATTCGGCGAGAAGATCCTTGATATCCTCCAGCAGAAAATCGAGCTTGGCCTTTTTCTTCAGAGCCTTGATTTCTGTTTGAAGTGCTTCATGACCACCCACAAGGTCACCCACTTGATCGAGATAGTCCGTCAGTTTTCCCGTATATTTCTGCAACGAACTCAGGTTGCTGGTGATAAACCCCATGGGGTTGTTGATCTCATGGGCAACCCCGGCCGCCAGTTGGCCGACCGAGGCCATTTTTTCCTGCTGCAAGATAGTGGACTGACTCTGCTTCAACTGAGCATTGGCCTCTTCCAGCGCCTGGTTGGCATGTTTTATCTCGGAAATATCCTGCACCACAACCACCTTCCCACGTAATTCATTGGCCAGGATCAAGGGATAGGTCTTGAAAGCAAACCAACGCTGGCTGGCGTCGTGATACAGGTGACAGCAGTCTCGATCCCTGTACTCAAATCCGACCCCGAACTGATCGAACAGCAGATCGACCGGCTTCCCGATCAACTCCTTCACCGATTGACCGACAAACGCGGCAAAGGCGCTGTTGGAACGGATGATCTTTTGATCGGGGTCCACATACACCAGCAGGTCGTCGACACAATCGATAATCTGTTCCCATTCCCGCTTGGCCCGCGTGATCTTTTCGAAAAGCTCCTGCAACGCCTGATGGCTCACCTCCAGTGCCGACTGCTTCTCTCGAAGAGCAATTCCGGCCTCCTTCTGGGAAGTGACATCCTGGATCACCACCAGGTAACAGCAGGCCGACTTTTCACCGTCAGCTACCGGGGAGATGCTCACCTGGGCCCAGTAGAGCTCAGAATTACATTTCCGCAACTGCCCCTCTCCCGACCAGGCGCGCCCCTGTTCCAGGTCTTTCCACAACGGTTCGATCGGTTCGGGTGCGTTGACCGATGTCAGACAGGAAAAGGGGTTATCACTCAGATCCTTCAATGTAAATCCTGTCCGGTCGGAAAAACTGCTGTTCAGATGGGTGATCTTGTACTCGAGGTCAAGCATCAAAAGGAAGATGGGACCGGTATCCAACGCTTGGAAGATGGCGTCAGGAAGGGAACAGCAGTGTTTTTGGGCAACCATGGTACCCCCGCACAGGCTTGAGTTACCCGATTAGCCTACCACCTGACGAGGATTTTTCATCTTCGCACCTGTTGTCCGGTTTCTCAGGGGCGAACCCGGACCGGCTTTCCTTCTTGCAGGAGGAACACCCGATTGGGAGAAAGCTGATATAAAACCTCGGAAAAATCGTGAGGGAAGATATATGCCGCTTCCAGTGGAAAGCGGTCAGGAGCATGTTGGAGCAGAAAACCGCTGATGGCGTGGCTGCAGAACAGACCGGCGGTGGAAGGGTCATGCCCCTGGGGATCGTCGGGATCTTTGGATCCACGCCAGAGAAGACCGGCCAGGCGACTGGTCTGCTCCGGCGGCAGATTGAATCGGAAAAGTTCGACCATCTCTGTCCCCAACTCCCAGCGAAAATCAAGATAACGCGCCAGGGAGGGAGCGGTATCGAGGATATCCCGGGTGCGCGAGAAGATCTCATGGGGGGGAGCCCCAAATCCGCCCGCAGGGTCCCAAAACAGCAGGGGCTCGTTTTCGGTTGCAATCCAGGCGGCCGCATGCAGGCAGGAGGAGTTGCCGTAAGCGATCAGGATATCGATGCCGGAGGTCAGGGGGGACGGCACCTTTTCAGGCAGCAGTCGCCAACCGGAAGCCGGTGCTGAGGGCGCGGGCGGGTGAGGCAGACAACATCCCGCCAAGACAACCACACACAGACCCAAAACAAGAATTTTCCAGTGGCGGGTCATCGCATATCTCCCTTGCGAAACAACAAGGACCTATCGGCTGTGACGTAGACGGGTCCCCTGCATCAGCGACAGTTGAATTTCCGCGGCCGACAGCTCGACCGGGAAATACGTCCCGGAAACGTTGGCGCCCCGGATGCTGGCCCCCTCCATCGGCACTTGGGTCAGATCCAGACCGCGCAAATCGGTCTGTCGCAGATAGGCATCGGTCAGTTCCAAGCCGCGGGTTTCCAATCCTCTCAGGTCGAGCCCCCGCAGATCGGCGCCGCGAAGATCAACCCTTTCCCCGGCTTCCCGTCGTCGGTTGAACTCTTCCACCTTGTCTTCTCGAAGAAGTTGGTACAGCGGGTTTTCCGGATGCTGCGGCATAGTGGCCTCCTGATCTATTCGTAGGCGATCGGAACCGCACAGATCATCTGAAAGAGTGCGTCCGACGTATTGCGATACTGATGCTTCTCTCCGGGAGAAACAAACGCAAAATCCCCCTCTTTCAGAGGATGAAGCGTTCCTGCTTCATCGACCAGCGCCCCTTCTCCCTGGAGGACATAGTTCAGATGCTCGGTATCGTGAATATGGTAGGGGGTGTGCCCATCGGGCTCAAGGGTAAAAACACGGAAGGAAAAGTTGGGCGTACCATCAGCGGTACCCAAGGGGAGCTGCTTCAGTACCCCGGCGGCTCCTTCCATGCGCATCGGGATCGACTCCACCTGGTCTAACGAGGTGATTTTCATAGAATTCCTCCGAAAGATTTTTCGTTAAACAGTAGCAGAGGGGGCAAAAGGAAACAACATCTGCCCTTTTTGCCTCCTCCCCCTTGCGCCAGAGTCGCCGACTGATCGACAATATCTTTTGATATCTTCCGACGGGGAACACCCCCTTGAATCGACCGGGGAAGGAGATCCATGAAACGTTACGAATGTACCACCTGTGGTGTGGTGACAAACAATAAGAAACACCTTTGCCAGGCTGAAGAGGTGGCGGAGGGGAGCAGTTGCGGCGGAGACCGCGAAAAAGAAAAGGCGATGTGCGATCCGATGCAGCAGAAAGCGGACTTTCGCTGCGGCTTTTGCGGCCGTCCCTCCAGCGATCCCGAACTGCTTTGTAATCCGGAGAAAAGGCCCGACGGTCAGACGGACGGCTGAACCGGCGGCTCCGGATGTGCCGGGAGGTCCATTCCTCCGGTTACGGGGAAAAGCCGATGGAACGCCTGAAGCCTCGGTTTCTCGGGAGCTTTGCGACCACTGAACCAACCGCAGGCCTGATAATACCGCAGATCCTCCCACCAGAGGCTGAAAAAATCGGGGTCCTGCTTCCAGGACCGCCAAAGCCCGACCGGGTTTTTCCATTGAAGCAAAGGACCCAGGGTTTCGGAGGGGTCACGGAAACATTCCCAATCGCAACGGGTGCAGTGCGCCTCGGATCTGGCCGGCAGAGAAAACTCTTCCAGAGGGCCGAAATCCTCGTCGCTTCGATAGCCGCAGGGATAGACCCGCCCACTGTCAGCGCTGGCAAAAAAGAAATCGATCCCGCCGCGACAGGGGTAATCGGTCCCAGCCCCTTCCTGCCCTTTTACCAGTCGATAGAGCGCGCTCCGGGGGGTGAAGATGCGGATACGTTTCCGGTAGTCGGGAATGACACGAAACAGGGCCCGATAGATCGACTTCCGCTCCTCTACGGTAAACCGGACAACGCGATCGGCGGAGGTCGCCTGGTACAAACTGTCCTCTCCATCGGTCGCATCCTCGCTGGACATGGGATAGCAGAAATTGATTGTGGTGAAGCCCAGGTCGATCGCCATCTCAAAGAACCGACGCAATCCGTCTTCGTACCAGCTGTCAAAAGCTTTTTTATCCGTCGGTTCGTCAGAACCGGGCAGGTTCCGATTCAATCCGAGATTGGCTGCCGGATAGAGCCCCTGCCGGTGAAACAGGGGCAAGGCTTTGCGAATCCCCTCAACGACACCGGGAAGTCCCCGCATCTCTTCATGGACCTCGAGAGAGGCCGAATCAAGGCTGATCCAGAAATTGCGTAGCGGACTGGCGACCAGACGACAGACGAAGGTTTCGATGTGGGCAGGGAAATCCTCCCTGTCGGAATCGCGAAACAGGAAACCGTTGGTACCGGTTCTCAGGTACGGGATCCCCTCACGACCGGCATGATCCAGCAGGGTGAAGAGATCGTCCTGGTAGAGAAAAGGTTCGCCCCCGGTCAGTGAGAGTGCTCGCACACCCGACCGGGCCGCGCGAGTGATCATTCTCTTTCCCTGCTCCACCTGCAGACGGCTGCGGGAAAAGTTGGCGCTGGCCCGCATACCGCACTGGGGACAGTGGGCATTGCAGGCATCGGTAAACTGAAGAACCAGTTGGGCAGGAGCCCGCCCCTGCAACAGGGAGCGGGCCTCCGAAATCCAGGAAAGGCGTTTGGGAATCATGGATATCAGGCGTTGGCCGCGCGGCGATGTTCTCCGAGGATGGTGCTGTAAGCCGGCCCCTGTTTTTCGGCCCCCTCTTCGATAAACATGCGGGCATTTTTCCCCATCGCTTTCCGAGAGGCCGGTTCATTGAGGAGCTTTACCATGGCGCCGGTCAGAGCAGCAGCGTCATCCCCGGGGACCATCAGACCGGACTTTCCGTTCAGCATCAACTCTTTGGGTCCTCCCTGATCGGTGACGATCACGGGAATTCCGGACGATTGCGCTTCCAGGACCACGTTGCCGAAGGTGTCGGTGGTACTGGGGAAGACAAAAGCATCGCAGGAGGCATAGAGTGTCGCAAGCTCCTCCCCATCTTTATAGCCGGTGAACAGAACCGGCTCCCCGGCCAACTTCTGTTCCATCTCTTCCCGGTAAGGACCATCGCCGACGATCACCAACTGGGCACCGGTGTTTGCGTCTGTCAGAGCCTTGAAAGAGTTCACCAGGAGTTCAAGGTTTTTCTCCTTGGATACCCGCCCCACATAGAGGAACCTGGTCCCTTCTTCCAGATTGAACGATTTCCAGATCGAGGGGTTTCGCAGATCCGGCCGGTACTGTTCGATATCCACCCAACGGGGCAGTGGCTTGCATTTTTCTTCGGGTAACCCGTTCTCGATCAGTTGCTGACGGGTCGACGCACTGGGAACCATAACCTCGGTCATCTGGCCATAGAACCAGATCATGAACTGCCAGGCAGCCTTCTCCAGAAATTCGTCATTGGTCAGATCCCGAACATACTGGGGAATTTCCGTATGGTAGGTCCCGTCGGCCGGAATCTTCAACATGCGACTGATAAGCAGCCCCAGACCACCGATGGTCCCGGGGGTACTGATATGGAAACGGGTGAAGCCTTCCTTTTCCACATATTCCAGAACATTCAGGATCGGCGGGAAGTTCAGTTTCAGCTCGGGGTACTCGGGCAGCACCAGGTCATCAATCGACTGAAAGTTCATGACCCCGTCCTTGTAGCCGGTCGGTTCGGGGGTCGAGGTGATAACCGTCAGCTGTACACCACGCTTGCGGGCCGTCTGAATCAGGCGTTTGATGGTGATGGCAACACCGTTGATATCGTGCAGGGTGTCGGTAAAGAGAGCGATCTTCTCACGCCGTTCCGAATCGGAAATGACCTCGAACCGACGATCCAGCTCCTGCAGCAGATCCTTGTCCCGGTGCTGGTGGTGAAACGCCATATAGTAGGGAGCCGCCAGCATATGAACCATCCCCATGGCCCCCAGGTTGTTGAGCATAGCCGGGATACCTCGAGAGCTGGTGTCCTGCAGAAGCTGCTGGCTGTAATGGAAGATCATCCGGTTGGCCAGATGGCTGGTGACCGAGAAGATCTTCCGGTTGCGATCCTTGTCCGTCAGTTGCTGCAGAAATTCGGGGTTTTTGACTAGGACACGGGCTTCGTTATCCAGCAATCGGTCAAAGGTGAGCGACTTGTTCCCGGGACGCTGGAACCGTTCCGGCATCTTATGTCGCACAAACAGTTTGACCCGATCACTCCAGCTCAAAGGCTCCTGAGCCGAACTGAGGAAGCGATTCAGCAACAGTTTGACAAAGGGCGCGCTGGTGCTTTTTTTTGTTTGAAATTTGTCGCGATAAGCCGAGTAACCGATACCGTAGATACTGTGGGCCAGGGTCAACGGATCGCCGTTTTCACCTTCGGCCCAGCTCTCACCGCTCCGAATTCCAGCAAGATAGTCTTCCAGAGACTCTACCTGCCGGGTTGCGGTTCGAGCCCGACCGATAAACAGACCGCTGTGATCGTCCGACCCGCCGACAAACCCCTTCCGCCAGGGCTCATCGCCATAAGGAACAAGACCATGTTGTTCGGCCAGCCGTTCCATATCGGTCGGCGTCAACTGCTTGAGAAGCTGCTCAATAAAACGGTTGAAGCGACGGGCTCGGGCCCCGTTACGTACCTCGAAGGTGTTAAACAGAAGCAGCAACTTTTCCACATGTTCAGCGGTGAGGCGATCGTTCTGAACATAGAGAGGATGGGCCAGGAAGTGAGTAATCCCGTCCTTACGACAGTAGGCCACCAGATCGTAGACGTTCTTGCGAGCCTGTTGCAGTTCGGCAAATTGGGCCTCGGTAATATTGAGCACCACCACATGGATCTTACAACCGTCTTCCGGGAAGTAGACCGTCAATTCCGAGCTGATAAACGCATCGGAATGATGAGCGATCTCGAGAGCCCCCTGAATACAGTTGTGATCGGTGATGGTCACATAATCGAGACCCTGTTCCTTGGCCGTTCGGTAAATGAATTCCGGTTGTGTGTAGCTCTCCGGTACCCGAATCTTGCGCAAGGCCCAGTAAGTTGGTTTGTTGGAAAAGCGCGAATGGACGTGAAGGTCGGCAACTGTTCTTTTCATAATTGCGCACCCTGCGATAACAGAGTGAGCATTGTGTCAGCGACCGGTGAAAAGTCGATTAAAAAAATCAGAAATAATTTCCCCCCATTTTTCCGAAAAACTGCAATTTTTCACATTTTTTTTCTTTACAATGGAACACAAACTATGATTAATTAGATTTAATAAATATACGTTATCACTTCCCTTTCGGAGGTGAGGTTGCAGGAGGAGGTCCCTATGGAATGGTGTCGTAGTCTCTATCGATGGCTCGAGGAGACGATATTCAACACGCTGAATCGTAAGCTGGTGGGTAATTTACTTTTTGTCGGCCTCTTTCTCGCCACCCCATGGGTCTTCTTCTGGACCGTTCGGGGAGACCTTCTGCAGGCGGTGGAATCCAAAGCTGCCATCGAAAGTCTTGCTCCGCTTTTGGAAAGCTACACCCCCTGGGCCATTGGACTAACGGTGGTCTCCTTCCTCGCGCTACTCTTCGCTTACGGTTTCCTACGCTTCCTGATCGTTGTGCCTATTCGGAAGATGATCCGGTTTTTCGATAATCAGCAGGGCGAAGAAGCGGACCTCTCCGCCCGTCTGCCAGTCACCAGTATCGATGAATACCAGGTACTGGCGGAAAGCTACAACGCCTCAATCGGCAAGCTCCGCTCGGTTATCAATGAGATTCGGTCGATGGGCGTAGGAGCCGCTGTGGAAGCGGCCCGACTCACATCGGCGGTGGAAAGCACTTCGACCAGTGCCACCAGCCAGGGCGATTTGGCAGAGTCCATTTTCCATTCCAGCCACGAATCAACCCAGGCGATCAACCAGGTGGCCGACAGCGCCCAATCGATCTCTGCCTCCACCACAGCGCATGTGGAGATCAGCCAGAAGTCGATGCAGGACCTGCAGGGTCTGACTTCCGACATGGAGCAGGTGAGTCAACAACTGGAAGAGTTCACCCGGACAGTGAGCAACCTCAGTCAACGTTCCGAATCGATCAGCAAAGTTATCAATCTCATCCAATCCATCGCTTTCCAGACCAACCTGCTGGCACTGAACGCGGCGGTCGAGGCGGCCCGGGCCGGAAGCCATGGTAAGGGGTTTGCGGTGGTCGCAGAAGAAGTCCGCAACCTGGCCGGTCAAGTCAACCGGGCCACTGGAGATATTGCCGAGAACATCTCCCAAATGACCACGATGGTGGAAAAGACGGAACAGGGAACCCAGGCCATCGGTGCACAGGTCCAGAAGGCGCGTGAAGGGATGCGCGAAGCAGGTGATCGTTTTGCCGGCCTGGTCGAGGATCTTGAGCGGGACAACCAGCAGCTTATGGGGATGGCTGCTGCGGTTGAACAGGTTTCCACAGCCAACGAGGATGTCCATTACAAAATCTCCGAAGTCCGCAACCTGTCCACCTCCGTCGGTCAGGACATGAGCTCTTCTGCCAGCTCCGCCAGAAATCTGGGCCGGGTGACAGAAAAGTTCCAGGAGACCCTGGCCCGCTTCCGAGTCGGTGAGGGCCCCTTTGAGGAGCTGCTCATCCTCGCGCAAGGCTGCCAGAAGGAATACGCTGAAGTTCTGGAAAGGCTGATGGAAGACGGTGTGAATATCTTTGACCAGACGTACAGCCCCATCGCCAACACGGCGCCCCAGAAATTTCACACCTGTTATCATGAAGCGTTTACCCGGACCCTGCAGCCGCTGTTTGACCGGGACCTGAGCAAGTTCGACAATGCGGCCTACTGCCTGCTGACCGACGTCAACGGCTATGTACCGGCCCATCACCGCCAATTTTCCCAACCTCCGACAGGCGACCCGGAATTTGATCTGGTTCACAGCCGGGACAGACGGTTGTTCAATGCCAACGAGACCCAGGTTCGGCGCGCCCAAAACAGGCAGCCGTTCCTGCTTCAGACCTATCTGCCCGACACCGGCCGGGTCCTCAGCGACCTTTCTCTCCCGATTCATGTCGGAGGACGGCACTGGGGAGCCCTGATCATCGGCCTTGACCCAAACACACTCGCACCATCCTCCTGAGAAAGCAAAAGGCTAGGCGAACCGCCTGGTGACGGTTAGATGACATCTCCCTTCCACGGGGGATGTCATACCCGTTTCGCAAAAGCGCAGTTTGGCTCCACTTACAAAAAAAAGAGGCACAAAGCCTCTTCTTTTGACTCGCCCACCCTGGGGACGCTTGGACGACAACGTCCCTCCTGGGCTCGATCCCTTTTCATTGTGTTTGAGATAGCGCGGTTTTTCAGTCTTCTTCCGGAGTTTTAATCTGTCCGCGCAACCTGGACCACATTGTCCCCAGGGTCTCGTGCCAGTACCTTTCAGCCTGGACCATCCCGCTGGAACTGGGGAAATAGTCGAACAGACTGGTTGTCGGGCTGCCCCCCATGTAACGGGTCGGGACAGGAACGGGCTCCGCCCGCTGAGTCCGGAAGAGCGCCACTGCCCTGGGCATATGGCTGGCGTCGGTCACCAGCAGAAACGGGCCTTTGCCGACCCGGGCCGAAATCAACTGGACCTCGCTGAAAGTGTCCTGCGGCAACGATTCGGTCAGAATCGATTCGGGAGGGACGCCAAGTTGAACGGCCGCCTGTTGCATCAGGGTGGCATGAGAGGGTTCACCCTTACGCCCCAGACCGGCAAAACCGCTGAAAATCAATCTGGAATCGGGTTGCTGCCGGTGGAGTTGAACGCCTTTCAGAAGCCGCGCCCGGGCACTGTCCCCCAAACGTTCCAAAACCGGAAGATCTTTGCGGGGGGAATGCCCGCCGCCCAACACCACGATAAAGTCCACCCGTGGGAGTTCTTGCAGCTGCACCGTGCTCTGTTCCAGGCTCCCAAGACGTCCCGACATAAGCGCACTCATGGAGACCACCGCCAGAAAGACGGTTCCCAGTCCGACCAGAATCGTTCCGACCCGTATCCGTCCCCGCCATAGAAACCAGAGAGCCAGAAACAAAATGCCCAAACCGAACGGCATGGGCATCAGGAATGCGCTCACCAACTTTTTGAGAAAAAACATGCGTAACTCCGATCGTTCTAGAACCCGAAGAACCAGAGGTAGTAGCCGATACCGAAGGCGGAAAAGGCGGTCATGATCATCAGGTTAAAGCGCAATTCCTCCTCTTTCACCTGATAGCGCCAGAGAGATATTGCAACACCCGCCAAGCCTAGGATCAGACTGATGACGACCAGATCCAGAGCGTAATCGACCAGGCGCATATTCCATATCTGCCGCACATAGATCTGGTGTTTGCGGTCAAAAAAGGTCTCCATTTGCGGCTTGCCGCTGCCGAAGAAATAGATCGCCGCCACCACGACCGTCCAACCACAGACACTGATCCAACGCATGGTTTTGGCCCAGACATCCGGTGGGGCGGATCGTTTTTTGTTCAGTTCATCCAGAGGACGGGTCATTAAGATTCCTTTTTCCATGCAATACAGTCAACTTTATATTTCAAATTAAGAGGATAAACCGGAATGTGTCAATTCACTTATCGGCCAATTGAGTGAATTTGTTAATAATTTGCCCAAAAAACAAAAAAACCGCAGCCAAAGGCTGCGGCGATTATTTCCCATAGGTCGTTTTCCCCGACATGTCGGGATAGAGATCAGCAGGTCATGCCGCTTCCGTCACAACTGGGACAGAGGGCGCGAAAGAATCCATCCTCAGGGGTCTCCCGGTGCCCGATACCGGCACAGGTGCGGCAGATAGCATCATTGGCCTTCATTTCCGCCTCAGACATGGGGCGCAGATGCATGGCCATCACCTTCTTACGATTTTCCTCACTGAACGCGTTTTTCATGAAACCTCCCATTTTGACACAACGACCCGGAGGCAGGTTTGAGAAGAAGGGTCGCAAGTTTGATATCGTCAAACATAGCATCTTCTTCCGGAAGGAAGCCAGCATTTTTTGATGGGATCAAACCTGTTTTTTCGTTATCAAACATGAAAAGCTAAAGATTGCGGAAATCCGGTCGATACGACAGGATAGAGGTATATCCTTCTGTCGGCACGGATCGCGATGCGAAATTACTATGACATTCTAGGCCTGTCCCCTCATGCTGGCGGTGGTCAGATTCGAGAAGCCTACCTGAAACGGATGAAACACCTTCATCCCGACACCGGTGCCTCTCCCGACCCGGAGCACCTGCGTCTGGTGATGGAAGCCTATCGGGTTTTGTCCGACCCCGAACAACGCCAGCGCTACGACAGTCAATTGGGGCTGACGCCTCAAAAGACGGTGCGCAAACTGTTCAAAAAAACCCGGACCCTGGTGGAGGGCTGGCTTTCCAGCGATAACGCTGCCGAAGAGGTGCCCAAAAAGATTCCACCTTCCGTCTCCCATCATCCACCGGCACCCGTCCGTTCCGATTTCTCCCGAACGCTGCAACAGATGAAGGAGAAGGGTGAAGCTCCTTTTGAGCGTGGAGAGGATGGTGTGATACGCCGTACGAAACCTGCAGAGGAACTACCCTCGGACACACGAGTCGGACCCCGTCCCAATCTGAAACGCCCTGGCACTCTGGCCAAGCCAACCCCCTGGAAACTTTGGCAATAATCCCCATTTTATTCCCAATCGTCGAAAGTGATTGACAAGTTAAAAACCGTCCTTATAATTAGGACCAATTTTGTCTTTATTAATTGCCTTAACCATCCATAGGAGAAAAACGAATGAGCAAATTTGTCTGTACCGTCTGTGGTTACGTTCACGAAGGCCTGACCGTTCCCGCCCTTTGCCCTCAATGCGGCGTTGCCGCTGAAAAGTTCACCGAACAGTCCGCTACCGGCCTGGCCTGGGCCGATGAGCACCGCATCGGTGTGGCCGAAGGTGTGGATGCTGAGATCGTTGAAGGCCTGCGCGCAAACTTCATGGGCGAGTGCACCGAGGTCGGTATGTACCTGGCAATGAGCCGCCAGGCCGATCGCGAAGGTTATCCTGAGGTTGCTGAAGCGTACAAGCGTATCGCCTGGGAAGAAGCGGAGCACGCTGCCAAGTTCGCCGAGCTGCTGGGCGAAGTCGTCGACGGTGACACCAAGCTCAACCTGCAGAAGCGGGTGGAAGCCGAAAACGGTGCCTGCATGGGCAAGAAGCAACTGGCCGTTCGTGCCAAAGAGCTGAACCTGGACGCCATTCATGACACCGTTCATGAAATGTGCAAGGATGAAGCCCGCCACGGTCAGGCCTTTGCCGGCCTGCTGAAGCGCTACTTCGGCGAAGGCTGAGCTCCCAAAGAAGTTACAACC
>JANQIN010000180.1 GCA_028282145.1 Thermodesulfobacteriota bacterium
GCGCCCACTCGTACTGGGCGTCGGACAAAGTCAACGCCGTCACACGACAACCGGTCTGACGGACCGTCTCAAGGGCTAAGCTGCCCCAGCCACAGCCAATCTCCAGCAGGTGGTCATCGTCCTTTAATCCCAGGAGAGAAATCACCCGATCGATCTTGTTCAGCTGGGCCTGTTCGAGACTTTCTTTTTCGGAATAATACAGTCCGGAAGAGTACTGCATCTTTGTATCCAGAAACAGCTGAAAGAAGTCGTTGTTCAAGCTGTAATGGCGATCCATGTTCTGTTTGGCCTGCTTCCTGGTATTGGCCCTGGTCACATGGAGAAGCCCATCCATAAAACGTTGAACAGAGGCGGACTGAAAGTTGCCGTCCTGCAGGAAGTCCCGGTTGTCGATAACCACCTCCAGCAGTCGCGTCAGATTATTGGTTTCCCAGTCGCCATCCATATAGCCTTCACCTATAGCGACATGCCCCCCCTGAACGATACGGCTGAAGAAACGATAGTCACGAACCCGGAGTTGCACCGCCGGTTCCAACGGCTGCCCGAAAGACTGGGAGGTACCATCCGGCAGATGAAGTTCCAGATGACCGATCGTCAGGTTTTTCAATAGCTTTAGCAGCCGGGTCTGACAGAGTTTCTGCCACCAGGTGGCCCGGCGATGTCGCACAGTCAATTCACTGCTGGGAGCAGGACGCGTGTACACAGGGAGTCTCCTTTGCAGGGAAAGGCGTAACGCTTCCCACAAGATACGGGGCATGGTCTTGTGGGGGGTCAACGGTTTACCGACAAGGGTCTTTAAAAGGCCGTTACCGGTCAGGGGAACCGCCCGACCATTCAGGCGTGCTTCAAACATCTTCTTTTCATCTCGAATCAGATCGATCTGAATCTCCACCGAATCGGGGCTGTTGCGGAAAGAAAAGGCGTAGCGCCCTTCCATCGAGTTAAAGGGAGAGACATGAAATGCCTTGTCGACTTCCAGTTGCAGGCTTTCCCCTGGCTGTACGCCTTCCTTCGGAAACAGAGGGTACTGATGCCGCTCCCCGAAGGTATTGTTCACCTCGGTCATCACTCCGAGAAGCTGATCTTTCTCGCCATAACAGAAGTAAAAACTTACGGGATTGAAGACATAATTGAAATATCGGGCCGACGTGAAAAGAACCACACGTTGAAAGGTGTGAGGCAATCCGAGAGAGCTCAATTGGCGGACAAGTTTATCCAGGATCGTCCCTTCACCGGCAATGCCGTAATCCTCATCGTAAATCGAATAAGGCCGTAGTCGATTATAGCCAAAAAGGGTTAGACGACGATCCAGAACAGGCAGTTCCGAGAGGTCGAACCCGAAGAAATACAAAGGGTAATCGAACCGATGTCCTCGTGGGTGGGTGCGATGATGTTCGACGTTTCCATCGTAGAAGCAGCTGTGACAGATGTGTTGATTCATGGAAGGGCCACCCCAAAATCGGTCCCAACAACCAAGGCCGATCGAACGGCATCTTCGTGGAACCCATAACCGAAATAACTGCCGCAATACCAAGTGCGTCGAGAACCGTTGAGTCGGTGCAGCTCAGACTGGGTTCCCATCGACCCTAAGGTGTAGATCGGGTGCGTATAAACATAGTCACCGATCAGCCGGTCTCTGGGGATCTCTTTCCGGCCATTCAGGGTGACACAGTACTGGGTGGGGCCCGCAATACCCTGCAGACGGTTCATATGGTACGTCAGACTGAGGTCGTTTTCCGAAGCGGTTTCCCGCAGATAGTTCCAACTGGCCCAGGCGGACCGGCTGCGGGGCAGAAAGGACGGATCGGTATGAAGCTCCACCCGGTTTCGGCTGTAACGCCAGGGGCCCAAAAGCCTCTCTTCGTCCCGGGTTGGCTGATCCATCAAGTTCAGGGCCTGATCGGCATGACAGGCAACGACAACGGCATCGAACACTTCGCTTCCACCCTGCTGAAACCGGATTTCAACCCCCGTCTCACCACGCACAACGGTCTTTACCGACCTGCTCAGGACGACCTCACCGTCAAACTGCTGCTGAAAAGCACGGACATAGGCGTGGCTTCCACCTTCAACGGTGTGCCAGACCGGTCGGTCTTTAAACGAAAGAAGGCCATGATTTTGGAAAAAGCGTGCAAAAGCTTCCGCCGGAAAATCCGCCATGACTTCGTCGGGACTGGACCAGATCGCTGCAGCCATTGGCAACACATAGTCCTGAACGACTTTGGTTGTCGTTCCGCTCTGCTGGAGATATTCCCCGAGAGAAAGTCCTTTCAAAGTACCCGTTTCCAGTTTTTCCAGGGTCCTGCGACAGAATTGGCCGATTCCCCAGAGAAAACCCCAATGGGTCGGGTTCAGCAGGTTTTTCCGTTGGGCAAAGAGTCCGTTCAGATCGGTTCCGGCATACTGATAGTCTGCTATGCGATCATCAAATCCAAAGGACATGTCCGTATCCCGCCAAGTCACACCGAGATCTTTCAGGAAACGAATAAAGAAGGGATAGGTTTGATTGTTAAAGACAATGAAACCGGTGTCTACGGGCACTTCGCCCGTATCGGTGGGGACGAGAATCGTATGGGTGTGGCCGCCGAGATAAGCATTCGCTTCGATCAAGGTCACATTATGTTTCTGCTGCAGCAGGTAGGCTGCCACAATCCCGGAGATACCTCCGCCGATCACTGCGACGCGGCATCCGGGAGCCTCCCTGGGATGAAAGCTCATTGGAATCCCCTCAATCAAGGTGGGTATATTGAAATCAAGTATACTGAAAGTGCCGAACTTTTCATTCACCGGAGGGCCTTATGCAACACCAGCAGATCATTTGGCTTTCAGGAGCCGGCAGTGGAATCGGCAGGGGGCTGGCGGTTGCACTTCTCCGAAAGGGTCACCGTCTGGCGCTGACCGGTCGACGAGAAGCTCCCCTGGAGGAGTTACGGCAGGAGGTGGAGCCCGGGGAGGAGGAGAGAGTTCTTGTCCTTCCAGCCGATGTCAGTATCCCATCCACTCTTGAAATCGCCTACACACGCCTGAAAGATACCTGGGGGGTCCCTGATATGGTGATTGCCAACGCGGGAACCCACCAACATACGGAATTGGATCGCCTGACCTTCTCTGAGAGCCGGGCGATTATCGATGTTAACCTGCTCGGGGCCATTCGCATGCTGACCCTGCCTTTACAGGGTATGGCTGACCGTGGCAGTGGAACCCTCGTCGGCGTTGCCTCTCTTGCCGGTTATCGCGGTCTTCCCGCCGCCGCCGCTTACGGAGCCAGCAAAGCCGGCCTCATCAATTTTCTTGAGAGTCTTCGCTTTGATGCCGAACCCCGGGGGATACGGGTGCAGATCGTCAATCCAGGGTTCGTAAAAACCCCCCTCACCGACCAGAACCCTTTTGAAATGCCCATGCTGATCTCTGTCGAGCAAGCGGTTGCTGCGTTGATGAACGGGCTGGAAAAAGGGCGGGACGAAATCCATTTTCCCACCAGATTCAGCCGAATCATGAAGCTGCTGCGCATCCTCCCCTATCCGCTTTACAAACGGCTGATTCGGAAAATTACGCAAGGAGGCGCACGATGAAAGTGCAAGCCGTCGGAGGGCTGTTGCTGCTCTTCGGTCTCAGTGCCTGTTCCGGGCCTTCACTGGAAGACTCTGCCTTACCGGAACCGGTGTTCAACCTCGAAGAGTATTTTAACGGTCCTTTGACCGCTTACGGAGTGGTGCGTGATCGCGGAGGCCGGCAGACCCGTTCCTTCCAGATGATTCTCATTGGCTCTTGGGAGGGCGGGATCGGTACCCTGCAAGAAACCATTCTGTTCAACGATGGCGAGCGCAGTCAACGAACCTGGACCATTCAGCGCGCGGAGGAAGGCCACTGGACCGCCACGGCCGGTGACGTCATTGGCGAGGCCCGTTTCGCAGCCCGGGGGAACACACTGCGTCTGGACTATGTTCTGCGTGTGCCTTACAAAGGGAAATCCCTGGACCTGAAGGTAGAAGACTGGCTTTACCTGCAACCGGATGGTCTGGTGCTGAACCAGTCGGTCCTGAAGAAATGGGGTCTTCGTGTCGGGGACATCCTCACCCTGATCCGAAAGGATCGATGAAGTGAGCAACAGGCTTCCATGGCCGGTACGGTTGGCCTACGCGGCACCAGCTTTCGCCCTGGCCGTGGTTGGTATCCCTGTTTACGTCTATCTGCCCAAGTTCTATACCGACGTGGTCGGTCTCCCCGTCGGCCTGCTGGGGAGCCTGATCCTTATCCTTCGCGTCACCGACGCCCTGACCGACCCTTTGATCGGGTTCTGGTCCGACCATAGTCGTACCCGCTGGGGGCGGCGAAAACCGTTTATTCTGCTGGCGGTCCTGCCGCTGGTACTCGCGATCTACGCGCTGTTTGTACCTCCTGAGCTCAACAGTGACGCGAGCCTGTACTGGTTCGGCGGAAGCCTCTTCCTTCTTTTTCTCTGCTGGACCCTGGTCGCCGTTCCTTACGAAGCTCTGGGGCCCGACCTTTGCCGTGATTATCACGAGAGAACGGCGGTTCTGGGTATTCGCGAGGGAAGCTTGCTCGTAGGAACCTTGACCGCGGCGGTCGTCCCGGCCGTACTGGGGGTCCTTCTGGGGCAGGGGACGGCTGAACTCGAGCGGCAGAGGTTCGAATGGATGGCCCTGCTCTACTGTCCTCTGATCCTTTTGGCGTGCACCCTCTGCCTGTGGAAGGTACCTGAGCCCTCCCATGCTCACCAAAGACACACTCCCGGGACTGATTGGAAAGCCCTTTTGAATAACCGCCCGTTCCTGGTGTTACTCGGGGCGTACACCGTGAGTGCCTTTGGCAGCAATCTTCCCGCCACCCTGATCTTGTATTACGTAGAATATGTTCTGCAATCCTCCCATGCAGACCTTTTCCTGCTGATTTATTTCGTTGTTGGCATTTTCTGCCTTCCCCTGTGGATCCTGGGGGGACGCCAATGGGGGAAAAAGCCTGCCTGGCTTGGCGCCATGGCCTTGAATACAGGTGCTTTTAGCGGCGTTTTTTTTCTGGGGCCGGGAGACGAAACTCTTTACGGCATTCTTGTCGCTCTCTCCGGATTGGGGCTTGGAGGGGTGATGGTGCTCCCGGCTTCGATGCAGGCCGACACCATAGATATTCACGAGCAACTGACAGGGAACCGACGGGAAGGCAAATATATTGGACTCTGGAGCGTGGCCCGCAAACTGGCTGCGGCATTGGGCGTAGGGCTTGGACTTCTGCTTCTGGGGTTGGGGGACTATCAGCCCAACCAGATACAGTCCGAACAAACCGTCTTCAGACTTCGGCTGCTGTACGCTCTCGTCCCCTGTCTCTGTAATGCCGCCGCGCTCCTGATTGGGGTTTTCTACCCTCTTACTGAGGAACGGCATCGGGAAGTTCTTAAAGCGACGAGGGACCGTTTCCGTATTTCTCAAGATAGGAGTTCAGATTGAATTTTCGCCGGGTGCTTTCGGAGCTCATGTATCTCACCTTGCCGAAAATCGGTCGTTCCCCCCAGGCACGATCAAAGCGCCCCAGGCACCAGAAGATACCGCTATAGCTATTGGGATCGCAACCGTCCAATCCATAGAGGTTATTCAGATCGATCATAATCTCCAGTGCCTGCTCCGGTGACGGGGTCCACTCCAGAATCTTCTTTCCCCAGAGCATACGCATGTAGTTCTGGATGGTTCCCCGCGTTCGAAGTTCATTCTGGGCAGCATTCCAGACCGGGTCCCCAGTCCGGGCCTCCTCCAGGGTCTGACGGTCGTAGATCTGGGGTCTGGGATCAATCCGGTGGGCGTCCAGCGTTGCACGAGCCCAGTTGGGCAGAGACAGATAGCGATCGTAATCGTCCCTGTGAAAACAGAAATGATACCCGAGCTCCCGCCAAGTGATCAGCTCGTCCAGAAAGGCTTCAGCGGGTTCCGACATCCCCCACCAGCCCGCTTTCGCCCCTCGTCCGTTGGGGGCAAGACGTCCGGGATTCCAGTTTTCATGGCGAACCAACGTTTGGAAGATTTCTGCCGCACTGATCATTCCGTGACGGAGATAGGGCGAAAGCTCACTGGTGACACAGAGGTCAGGTCGGCTTCGTTCAAGATACCGGTGAAGCCGTTCATCCAGGAAAAGCTGTAACCTCCGACGGGCCTCGCCCGTACCACCGAGAATACGGTCGATCGGCGGGCTATTTTTCAATCGCGCCTGGGTTCGGCAGATCGCATCTCCAGAAGCTTGCAAGCTCAAATGGGGGAATCCCTGGTAGTCTTCCAGAGGGTCCTCTTTGGGCAGATCCAGTAACCAGGGCTGAACGGTTTTCTGCAACATGCGACGAAACGCATAGGCGGTGTCGAAAGCTGCTTCAGTGGCCCTTAACGGAAGCAGCCCACAGCCATCCACACGTTGCACCGCTGCCGTGGTTCTCTCCAGCAGGGAAGTGAACTCCGTTCGGCTTTCCCGAAGAGGGGATTCGTCGGTGATAACCAGGCAAGCGTTTTCCGCCAGCTGCCAGACATCGTTCACCGCATCTTCGACCCGATCGATCAGTGGTAGGTAGGTAATACCGGCCTGAACCAACTGCCGGGCATTGGCCCGCATCCCATCCAGGACAAACTCCTGGTGCCTTTCGCCATCCCAACGATGCCCCGACTCGAAGGTCTCGATAACCAGTAAAGGACGGCTGAGCTCTCTGCACCAATAAACAGCCTGTTGCAAGGCCGGGTTGAACCGCAACCGTCGGTAGTGACGTATCCAGTAGAGAACATATCCTCCCTCCGGCCGGACCTCCTCCAGCCGGTGATTGGACAGACGCAGGGGTGAGCATACACGTTCGGGCATTGGAGACCTCCTGGTTGGCTTTTAAAAGTTTACCCGGCTTGCCCCAGGTTGCCATTAGAGGTTTCCAACGCCCTAAAAAACCGGGCCGGAGAGATTTCTCCGGCCCGGTTGTATCTACGGGAAAAAACGTTAATTCAGCGTTTTCGAACGATCTGCGAGATCGCTTTGAACCCTTCCGAGCCGGCCCCTCGAATCAGGCCAAAAAGAACCATCTCGGTCGTGGAAATCACCCCGCCTGCGCTCTGGATATTACTCAGAGCCTGCTCGTAATCGGACAGAAAACGTGAGGCGACGCCATCGCGAACCACGTGGACACGGTAACCTTTGTCCAGCAGATCCATCGCCGTCTGGTAAACACAAACATGGGTTTCAACCCCAACCAACACAACCGATTTCACACCCGCCGCCTGAAGTGCCTCTACAAAGGCCGGTTCCCCCTGACAACTGAAAGAGGTCTTCTCGATCGGCTCCAGGCAACTTGCCAGCTCCTCTACCGTCCTCCCCAGCCCCTTGGGGTATTGTTCCGTTGCCAGAATCGGCGCTCCCAGCGTTTTAAATCCGTCAATCAGCAGCCGGGTATTTTTTACGGCTTCTCCCGACAAACGTTCCAACATGGCGGGCATCAACCGTTCCTGCATATCCACCACGACCAAAGCGGTCGAGTCTGCTTCCAATCCAAACCGGTCCTTCACCTGTCCCATCAGTTCACTCCTTCACGCATCATTGACAGTTTCGGGGGAGACCGCCTCTCCCAATATCCCATCAGCCATCTGAATATGGCCGATCGACCGCCAGGGAACACCCAAGAGTTCCGCCCCGGCAGCATCCACAGCCACCGGATCAAAGCCGGCGACCAACTTTCTCACAGGAGGTTCGCATACCGGCCCTCCCAAATGGTATTCTGCAAGACCGGTTCGCCCATCGATCAGACTCAAATCGGGCGCCCGGTAGCGATTCAACTCGAAGATCGCCCGATGCATCCGGGCGTGAAAAGCCGACTTCTTCCAGTATCCTCCCTGTTGATAATGCCTGGGCGGTGCGCAGCCGATCATATTCTTCATCGCCAGGGTCACTTCAGAAAGGCTGTGGGCTTTCAAGACCGCAAAAGAGATGACATAGGTCTCGAAAAGGACCTCCGGCAACCATATCTGAGGAAAGACCTCGCAACCGTCAAGCGACAGGGTCCTGAGAGGAGCGTGATTCAGGTCCAGCAGTTGTACCCCGGCCTTTCGGGCCCAATCGGTATACCCCAGGCGGCCAAAGACCTGATCGGTTTCCAGGTCGCGCGCTCCGGTCCCTTCGGCCACGAGGATCTCCGCCTTACTCCATTCGCAAATCAGGGCAACCAGTGCTTCCACAGCGCTCACGGGAAGTGTGACAGGGGGCGGCGAATCATTCACCAGGTTGGGCTTGATGAGTATCCGATCCTGCCCGGCCAAGACCTCCGGTGCGCCGATCCTTTCCAAGGTCGATCTCAGGGTGGACAGATCGCTGGAAAAAGGTTCAATATGTCGTGGCAGAGTCATGTTATGCTCCTCCAGATCGCTCGGTGTCATCCTAGCCGATTCTGCGCCCCAGTCCAAGATGACTCGACACAAATAACGAGGATTCAATGTCGATTTTTACCCAACGTCGTTCAGGTATCCTGCTTCATCCTACAGCGTTATCCGGCCCGGAAGGTATTGGGACCTTAGGGAAGGAGGCCCGCCGGTTTATCGATTTTCTGGCCTCGGCCGGACAGAGCCTGTGGCAGATCCTGCCTCTGGGCCCCGTGGGATACGGGTTTTCGCCCTACAGCACTCTGAGTGCCTTTGCCGGCTCCCCGCTCCTGATCGACCTGGAGACTCTGGAGGCCGAGGGAGACCTCCCCGTGGAGAGTTTTCCCCGACAGCAATCGAACAGGGACCGGATCGATTTCGAAGCGACGATTCGCACCAAGACGGCTCTGTTGCGCCAGGCTGCCGACCGTTTTTTTGTCTCCGCTCCCGAGGAGCGAATAAGCCGCTTTCACCATTTCTGCCATGAGCAGGCTGCCTGGCTGGACGACTATGCCCTGTTTCAGGCAGTACGAAACGATCAGGACGGCCTGCCCTGGATGGAATGGCCTGAACCTTTGAGAGCCCGTTCCAGTACCGCACTGCGGGAAGCCCGGTTGCGCCTGTCGGAGGAGATCCATCGGCAGCAGTATTATCAGTTCGTCTTTGTCGAACAGTGGCAGACACTGAAAGCCTACGCGAACGAAAAAGGGGTCTCCGTCTTTGGAGATATTCCGATCTTTGTCGCGGAGGATTCAGCCGATGTCTGGGCTCACCCGGAGATTTTCCTGCTGGACAACAGGGGGAAACCGTCGAAGGTCGCCGGCGTACCGCCGGACTATTTCAGCGAAACAGGGCAGCGTTGGGGGAACCCGCTCTACGACTGGAAG
>JANQIN010000182.1 GCA_028282145.1 Thermodesulfobacteriota bacterium
ATTCTGGAAAAAACAAGGCTGGCTTATCGGCCTTCAGCAGCTGGTCGCTCTCTGGGTCGGGCGGGTGATCTATCGCCACCGCACCTCGCCGACCTCCGACGACTGGCAGTTCTTCATGCGGCACCCCTGGGCCACAGGGACCTTCCTCGGTTTTCTGGCGTTTGTTCCTGTTTACCAGACACCCAGCCCCCTCTTTGCCCACGCCATGGGCGCTGTCATTGTCGTTTCCGGCTGCCTTCTGGCATCCAGCCTGTTGCAGGACCGGCTGAAGACCCTGGCCGTCGCCCTGGTGACCGGAACCGGTATCCTGACCGCCAGTTTGCAGATTCTAGCCTTCCCACCGCCGCTCTACCGCGTCTATATCGTCCTGATCGGGCTTATCGGTATTCCCACGACCCTGTGGATGGCCTACCGCTATCGCCATCGGCCTGAGGTCCTTCGCCCCGGTTCGTTCTATCTGCTGCTTCGCCTGGGAAGCCTGCTTTTTGCCATATCACTGGGAGCCCAACTGGTCGGTTATACTCTGCTGTCCAACCGGCTGCTTCAATCGGGGGTACAGACCTTTATCCTGATCATGGTCACGGTCATGCTGTTTCGCCTGCTTCGTGGAGGGATGGTGGCCCTGGTCCGCCGTCTGAGACATAAAGGGGTCCGTTTTTTCCAGAACTACGGCGAAGAATTTCAGGGAAAGCTCCTTTTCCTGGTGAAGGTTCTGCTGACCTTCACCGCCCTGGCGGCTCTGTTACCGATCTGGGAGATCTCCGGCCCCGGACAAAAGGCGATTTCGACTTTGCTCGATTACGGCATCTCCTCCGACGATTTCCGGCTGACCCTGGGGATGGTTCTTACCGCAATTGGCGTCTTCTACATTGCTATGTTCTTCTCCTGGATACTCCAGGGGGCTCTGGATGTTGCTGTGACAAAAACCCAGTATGTGGATCAAGGGTTGCGGGACAGCATGAAGCGCCTGCTGCATTATCTGATTGTCTTCACCGGCTTTCTGGTAGCGATGAATCTGGTCGGCATCGAGATCCGGCATTTTGCCGTTATCGCCGGTGCCCTGGGGATCGGGATCGGTTTCGGTCTGCAAAATATCGTCAACAACTTTATCAGCGGGTTGATTCTTCTGTTTGAACGGCCCGTGAAAGTGGGAGACATGATCCTTCTGGATGGGGACTATGGCACCATTCGTAAAATCGGGCTCCGCTCTACCATTGTCACTACCCTGGATCAGGCGGAAGTGATCGTCCCCAATTCAATGATGGTCTCTGAAAAGGTGATCAACTGGACCCTGTCCACACCGATGGCCCGGGTTCGCCTCCCCGTCGGTGTGGCTTATGGCAGCGACGTGAGTCTTGTCCTTGAGAAACTGCTGGAAGCTGCTCAGCATCCTCGCGTCCTCGACCATCCGAGTCCCAGCGCCCTCTTTACCGGCTTTGGCGACAGCTCCCTGGATTTTGAACTTCAGTTCTGGATCGCCAGTGCCCATGACCGTCTGAGAATTCGAAGCGAGGTCGGACAAAGCGTAGATCAACGATTCCGCGAGGTCGGAATCGAAATCCCCTTCCCCCAGAGAGATCTGCACCTGCGGTCTTCCGACATTGGAACTCTCGACCCTGGAAACAGCTCCGGCTAGAAAGCAGCCTTTCTCAGCAGATCCGGCTCAACCTTTTTTAAGCGGGCCAACATAAACTCCCATACCGTCGGCTGAAACGGCG
This sequence comes from Thermodesulfobacteriota bacterium, assembly GCA_028282145.1. Classification (GTDB taxonomy): domain Bacteria; phylum Desulfobacterota; class Desulfuromonadia; order Desulfuromonadales; family Geopsychrobacteraceae; genus JANQIN01. Next base: position 1,719 of record JANQIN010000182.1, read on the forward strand.
AACGCCGGAGAGGCATGGCAGCTTCATCCGGCGTTCGGTTCCCTTTTTTATTGTTGCAGGGGAAACAGGCAGTGACCGTGTTGGTCCAGCTGTTCCTCCCTCCTCGGCTTTTGGGGAGGACATGGTCCAACGTCAAACGGGACTCCCTGACCCTCTGGCCGCAATACTGACAGGTATACTTGTCGCGCAGGTAGACGTTCTGGCGAGACCAGGCGATCCGCCGATGGTAAATCCCGTTGACCCGTTTTAACAGACGAATCACCTGCGGGATGAAGAACGGTCCGACATTGACCTCCGAGTCCTTGACCACATCGGCTTTCCCTTTGACCACAAGACAAAGGGCCCGCTTCCAGGTTACAGCGTTCAGCAGACTGTAGTCGGCATTAAGAACCAGCACTTGCCCGTACATCCATCACCTCCCATAGACTATTCTCTTCGGATACCCCAGGGCTGTGAGGTTTTCATGAGGAGATCATGACGCCTTTCCTCAAGCTGTGCTACCATGCCTTCACTCAAGGAGGCTGCCGTGACATCATCACGTGACATTCTGCTCGAACCCGGCTGGAAATCACACCTGATCGATGAGTTCGACAAACCGTATATGGTGAAGCTGCGTTCGTTCCTGAAGCAGGAAAAAACAACGGGGAAAACAATCTACCCCAGAGGGAAGGAGATCTTCAACGCCCTCAACAGCACACCGCTGGATGCCGTGCGGGTGGTGATCCTGGGGCAGGACCCCTATCACGGTCGAGGTCAGGCTCACGGCCTCTGTTTTTCCGTGCGCCCCGGGGTTCCGGCCCCACCCTCCCTGGTCAACATCTTCAAAGAAATTCACCGCGATCTCGGCATACCCGCCCCTGAACACGGCTATCTCAAAAGCTGGGCCGAGCAGGGGGTTCTGCTTCTTAATAGTGTATTGACAGTGATTGAAGGGCAGGCAGCCTCTCACCGTGACCAGGGCTGGGAAACCTTTACCGATGAGGTAATCCAGGTGCTGAACCAACAGCGAGAGGGGATCGTTTTTCTTCTCTGGGGCAGTTACGCCCAAAAAAAGGGACGCCTGGTCGATCGAAAGCGGCATCTGGTTCTCGAGGCCCCCCATCCGAGCCCCCTTTCGGCCCATCGCGGGTTTATCGGTTGCGGTCACTTTTCCCAGACCAACAACTATCTCAAGGCCCGGGGTATCTCGGAGATTGACTGGCAATTGCCCGAGATTTCCTGCTGACATGACCACCAAGACGGACCAACTCCTGGCCAACTACCGAGCCCTCTGCGACCGGATTACTGCCCATTCTTCCGGTGTGGAGCAGCGCCATCCCACCGCCTTCGCCTGTCAAAAAGGCTGCGACAGCTGCTGCCGCCATCTGTCACTTTTCCCGGTGGAAGCCGCAGCTATTCGGCAGGCCATCAAAGAGGCGTCTTTGGATTGTCGGCAACAGATCGCGACATCCCTGCAGAAGACCGGGGACAGGTGTCCCCTGTTGGTAAATCACATCTGCCTGCTTTATGCCGTAAGACCCCTGATCTGCCGGACCCACGGCCTGCCGATTCTGATCGAGGAAAACGGGGAACAACAGGTCGACCACTGCCCGCTGAACTTTCAGCAGGGAGGGACACTGGCAGGATCAGACCTCCTGTCTCTGGACACGCTGAACCAAACCCTGGCGGCCATCAATCAACTGTATATGGAGCAGAGCGGGGAAGAGGACCTTCGACTTAGTCTGGCCGAGATCCTTCGGCAGGGGCTGGCGGAGGCGGCACTTCTGGAACGGTGGGAAGCCCGGCCATCGCCCGATGAAACGCCTTGAGGGTTCTGGCTTTTTTCAGAGAGGTCAGTGCCGGGTTGAGGGCCGGCCATTGATTTAAGGCGAAGATATTTTTCAGTTTATGCAGCGTCTGTACCTCGCCGCAAAACAGGGTGCAGTAGTCGTCCATTACCCGTTCCAAAAGGCCGCGCAGAATACCCAGCCGTTCATCCTCCGTTGGCTCTACCAGATCGGGACGACGGACCCGTTCAAATAACAATGGGTCCATCAGAGCCCAGCGCCCCAGCATCAGCCCGGCCACACCCGTATCCGCCAGAATCTGTCGCCCCTGGGCACCGCTGGAAATATCGCCGTTGGCAATGACAGGCAGGGAAGTTGCTTCCACCACCCGGCGGGTAATCCCATGATCTGCCTTTCCCTCATACTGCTGGACCACAGTACGCGGATGGATCACCAGAAAGTCGATTCCGATCCGTTCCCACTCGGGGAGTAATTCAAATACCTGCTCCTGATTCTCGTACCCGGCGCGCATTTTTATTGAAAAACCGCCGGTGGTCACATCGCGCAACCTCTTAACAATCTCCAGAACCCGCTCCGGTTCCTGCAGCAGGGTTCCCCCGGTCTTCCCCTTGGTCATCCGACCGTAGGGGCAACCGAGGTTCAGATTGACATGCCGCGCCCCGAGGTTCTGGACGATCTTCGCCGCCGCTTCCAGCACCAGCGGATCGCCTCCGATCAGCTGCACCACCAGAGGGCAATTGGGGTCCGCTGACTGCAGGTCCTTCCGGTCGGCCGGGAGCACCGGTTTCCCCGGTCTGGACGCCACCCGTAGGAATTCGGTCCAGACCACATCGGGTGCGACCCAGTCGATAAAGGTTTTGCGCAGGGCCCAGTTGGTCAACCCCTGCATCGGCGCCAGCATTAATGGAGGATGATCAAATTTCCAGGGCAGATTCATAGAATAGAAATACCGTGAGAAAGGTCTGCGAGTCCATGGATGGACGATTCAAAAACAGGGGCAGCCTGTTTTTGTAAGTGAAGCAAAATCGCACTTTTGCGTAACGCCAATGTCCTGAGCCATGGAAGGCTCTGGACATCCAACCGTCTCCATGGATGGACGAGCCAAGCACAAAGGAATATATTCCTTTGTGCTTGTGAGTGGAGAAAAATCGCATTTTTCGGAACAAGTATTGTCCAATCCAGGAACGGATTGGGCTATCAGCGTGTCACTTGGGCATTTTGGGCAGCATCTTATAAATCCCCTGATGCATCCGATTGTATTCTTCTTTCAACTCGGCTCCGAGGTCATCCAACTGTTTGCTGAACTCGTCCCAGTTGCCGTTGATCTTCTTGATTGCTTCCTGTTTTTCTTCATCGTTAGAGGGCTGGAAGGCGTTCTGGGTCTTAAGGGTCTCGATCATTCGCCGGTTACTGGCCATCCATTGCTCGACAAAGCGGGTCCCCTCCTCGGTGAAGACGATACCGTTCTGGCAGAAAAAATCGTAGAACTGGGCCACCCGGGTCGCCACCGCTTTGCTGCGACGACGGGCTTCGCCATAGTCACGGGTAGCACTCAGCAAGCGTCCCGCACTGTTGATCTCAGAGAAGAGTCGATAAAGCTCCACCAGGGTCTTGGTCTTGGACTCTCGCATACTGTTGAACATGACCCGTTGTTCTTCCAACGACATGCGGAAATGATCCAGGTTCCGTTCCATCTCTTTCATCATCACCTGGTTAAAGATCTCGATCTTGCGAGTCATACTGCGATTCAAGGTGAACTTGAGAACCAGGGCGATAATGGCCATGGCCAGAAGAGTTCCACCGACAAACAACAATCCGATAATGATCACGCGATCCGATTCCATCCACTACCTCTGCTTTTTTCAGCTAAAGCTCGCTTCGACTTCGGACGATAAAAACAACGACACCAAGCGTGACTACTTTACAGGAGATTTGTCATGGTTGCAGCAGGAGATCAGGTAATAATCGACCGAACCCATGAACTTTTCGGTGGGAAAAACGGCACTGTCCAATGGATCGAGCGCCGCTCCCGGAAAAATGAATATCTGGTGGAGATTGAAGGGACCAAAACCACCTATGAGTTTACTGCCGACGAGCTGCTGGTCCCCTAGGCCATTCCGGCCACATTGCTGGCTTTGTGGAAGGCGTCGTCGATTGCCAGATGGACGGGGCCTTCCAGTATACCTTCCGGCAGTCCCTCACTGAAGACACACATCCCTTCACCCCAGCGAAGCGCATCCCCCATCACAATCAGAACCAGATCACGCAGAGTATGTTCCAGATCGCTTCGATCCAATACACCTTCCGCCATCAGATCGGCAGTAAACCGTTGACCTTTGGCACGTGATTCTTTGATCAGTTGCATCATCCTCTGTCGGTCAAAAACGCCCTGGGCTTCGAGGAACTCCCCAAAGCGCTCCCCTTCCTTGGTGGAGGAAGCAAAGATCAACACACCCTCCTGATAATAGAAACGTTTTTCCCATGCCCCCAAGGTTAAAGTCAGGACACCGGTCACCCCCATTTTCTCGGCACCGGCTGCGATCCAACCAAAAGGAACTTCCTTCAGTTCTGCGGTCAATAGATTCACAGCTCACTCCTTTAAAATTTAATGGATTTTAACCTATGCAAAAACCGGTGCCAACCTAAAAACTTCAATAATTTCAGAATGTTATTTTTTTTGTCAGTGTTGCTGTCGTGAAAAAACGGCATAAATCGCCGTATTCCGTCGCCAAGTCTATCACCTTAAAA
>JANQIN010000195.1 GCA_028282145.1 Thermodesulfobacteriota bacterium
CGGGTCGACTACGCCGTCAGCATACCGGGAGGGCTGAGCTTCCTTCTGTTCGACGATCTCAGTTTCAGTCAAACGGTTATCGGGCTGGACCGATTTGCCGAGGAGGACCGGCCACCGCTGCTGATCCCCTTCCTGACCTGGCGGGTCATGGTCGGCCTTGGCAGCGGTATGATCGCCCTTTGCCTGCTGGGGCTGTTCTTCAATCTCCGTCGCCAGCTGGCCCGGCAGCGGTGGCTGCTCTGGAGCTTTGTGGGAGCAATCTTCTTTGTCATGATCGCCAATCAGGCGGGTTGGATCGCGGCAGAGGTCGGCCGACAGCCCTGGACGGTTTATCCACCCGTCACCTGGAATGATGCCGGCACCGATCTGGTCACCGACAGCAACGGGCAGTTCCAATACGACGAATCCCAGGGCTTACGAACGGAAAAATCGATCAGCGCCTCGGTCTCTTCCGCGGAAGCTCTCACGTCGCTGATTCTGTTTGCCTTGCTTTACCTGGCCCTGACGGCTGTCTGGATCATGGTATTGAATCGAAAGATTCAGCACGGGCCTGAACCGATACTGCATGAAGTCAAACCGGATCATGGCATTCGGGATGCTATCCTTGACCGTCAGCACGCTCGCTTGACCGAAGACGAGAAAAGAGGCCCGGCATGAGCTACGAAGTCCTGTGTGTCATCTGGTTTATCATCCTCAATGTCCTTCTGGCCGGATATGCCATCCTGGACGGCTTTGATCTGGGCGTAGGGATCCTGCACCCGTTTGTTGCCAAAACCGACACCGAGCGTCGACTGGTGATGAACAGCATCGGCCCCCTCTGGGACGGCAACGAGGTGTGGCTGGTCACTTTTGGTGGAGCCCTCTTTGCCATGTTCCCCAACGCCTATGCCTCCATCTTCAGCGCCTTTTACCTGCCGTTTATGCTACTCCTCTTTGCGCTGATCTTCCGAGCCGTCTCACTGGAGTTCCGTTCCAAACGACAGAATCCACTGTGGCGCTCCTTCTGGGACAGTCTTTTCTTTTTCGGTTCCGGGCTAGCGGCCCTGCTTTTCGGTGTTGCCGTCGGAGCAGTCATGCAGGGGCTGGAACTTTCCGAACTGGGGGATTACCAGGGAACGTTGCTGGACATGATCACCCCCTTCGGTTTGCTGGTGGGGCTTTATACACTGGCCCTTTTGGCCATGCACGGTTCGATCTTTCTTTACCTGAAAACCGAGGGTGACCTGCAGGAGCGCCTCTACCGCTGGATGAAGAAGACGTTTTTCGTCTTTTTGGCCTTTTTTATTCTGGTCAGTGCCTGGGCAACCCTGGGCATTCCCGCAACGGTGGAACATTTTAAAGCCTATCCGATTCTCTGGGTCGTCCCGGTACTCAACGTTTTGGCCATCGCCAATATCCCCCGGGCTTTCCACCTGCAGCGACCGTTCTATGCCTTTATCAGCAGTAGTTGTACCATTATGGCGCAGGTCTTTCTCCTCAGCGCAGCCCTGTTCCCGAATCTGCTGCCGGCGGCCAACAACCCGGCCTTTGACATTACTATCTTTAACGCAGCCTCCAGCCCATTGACGCTGAAGATCGGTCTGGTCATCGTCGCCATCGGCATGCCGCTGGTTCTCAGTTATACCGGCCTGATCTACTGGACCTTTCGGGGCAAGGTTCAACTCAGTGAAAACAGCTATTAATCGCATGTCAAAACCCGTCCTTGGGTTTTGACATGCCTGTTCTACAAAAGCGTGGTTTTGTTTCGCTCACAAAAGCAAGAAGACGCACGTCTTCTTGCTTTTGATTCGCCCTTCCCTGAGCTCGGATGACAGGTTATTCCACAGCAATAAATGGCCTAACGAACTTATGGACCTCAGTTTCTGGCATCTGCTGCTTACGTTTTTACTCATTGGCTTTTCCGGCCTGATCGACTCCATTGCCGGCGGTGGGGGGTTGATTTCCGTCCCGACCTATATCGCCCTGGGCTTGCCGGCCGAATTTATCCTGGGCACCAATAAGGCGGTCAGCACCTCCGGTACAAGCTTCGCCGTCTTTCGTTATATTCGGGGCAAGGCGATCCATTGGCCGTTGATGATCTACAGCATTGCCGCTGCCCTGATCGGGTCGTTTATCGGTGCCGGTCTTTCCGGTTACCTGTCCAAAGACCGGATGTTCTTCATCCTGCTGGTGATCATCCCCTTACTACTGGTGTTGCAGGGTAAACAGGTTACCTTTGGTCATAAAGACCACCTTTCACGCCTGGGGGCCGTGATTCGTGCGACCCTGGCCGGACTGCTGATTGGGGGATACGACGGTATCTTCGGCCCCGGTACCGGAACCTTTCTTCTGCTGGCCTTTATGGCGCTCCTCCACATGTCGACTCGCGACGCTGCTGCCAACGCCCGCATCGTCAATTACGCCTCCAATGTCTCTGCCTTCCTTTATTTCTTCTCCCAGGGAAAAATCTACTGGCCGCTCGCGGTAGTCGCTATCGCCGGGTCGATCTGCGGTAACTGGATCGGCAGCGGATTGGTACTGAAACGGGCCGATCGGGTAGTGATCCCGGTATTCCGCCTGGTTCTGGGATTGCTGATGGTGAAATGCGGCTACGATCTCTTCCTTTAGAACGGACATCCCCCCTCAAAGAAACGCTGTTTCGAAAAGACTTGACTCGTTCTTTCATGAGAGTTAGTATTAACTGGTCCGACCAGTAGACAACTAAACGAGAGATAAGGGATGAGCGAAAAGTTTCTCGACCCCATAAAACGAACCCGTATTTCCGAACAGGTCGCTGACAGGCTGGAAAACCTGATTCGTGATCGCAAACTGTCGATCGGCGAGCAGCTCCCCTCGGAGCGTCAACTGATGGAGATGCTCGGGGTCGGTCGGGGTGCCATTCGTGAAGCCCTGCGCATTCTCGAGATCAAAGGTTACGTTGAAATCAAACAGGGGATCGGTGCCTTTGTCCGAAATTTCGAAGGCGATTTCAACCTGCCCCTTTCCACCTGGCTGATCGATCAAAAGGACCTGCTGGGTAACTTTTTTGAGATCCGGCTGATGATCGAACCGGAAGCGGCAGCCATTGCAGCCCGCCGAATCACTAAGAAAGAGCTTTCAGAGTTAAAAAAAGTACACCGGGAATTTACAACTCAGGTGGAAGCTGGCGAGCTTTCAGAGGCCATCATCGCCGATGCCAAGTTTCACAAACTCCTGGCCGAAGCAACACACAACAAGTTGCTCGCAGTCACCATGGACACCATCCGGCGTTCGGTCATTGTTGGCTGGAAAGCTCCCTTGCGAGTCCCGGGACGGATGGAAAAGACAATCGACGAACACCAGGCCATCCTGTCGGCTCTTGAGGCAGGTGACGGTGAACAGGCCGCCGAAATGTCGCGCCGACATCTGGAAGAGGCGATTATTGAACTGAAAGAAGAGGGGCTGGCTGTCGACGACTAAAAAAATTTATCCTCACTGGTAGGACCAGTCACCCACTCGACCAAAATAGGTCATCGTCGTCTGCTTTTGAGATCACGGTTTTCACCGTTATTTTTTAAACATTACTGGTAGGACCAGTCGCCTACCAGACAACTCATCATTGAGATCCTTTTCATTTATGGGTCTTGTTTTTGGGAGGGAAGAAGCCGTGAAACAGGGGGAGCCCCCTAGAGCAGAGCCGGGAATGAAACCGCAGGCGGAGGTGCTGAAGCGGTGGATAAACGGCACCCTAAACACCAACGGAGGTAAAGATGGTTAGTGGAGGATTTGCAGTATTGGCGTTGGCCCTTTGCGTGGGGCTTATTGTGTACCTGACGTCCAGACACAAAATGAATGCGTTTGTCGTCCTGATTTTTATTGCCTTTATCTTCGGGCTGCTGGTGCAGATGCCCCTGCCGGATATTGTCAAGACGATCCGTGCCGGCTTTGGCGGTACTCTGGGATACATCGGTATCGTTATTGTCGCAGGAACGATTATCGGAACCATTCTCGAGCATACCGGTGCCGCCCTGTCGATGACTCAGGGTATTCTGAGAATCATCGGCAAAGACCGGTCCCCACTGGCGATGAGCATTGCCGGTTATGTGGTCTCGATCCCCGTCTTCTGTGACTCCGGTTACGTCATCCTGACCCCCCTGAACAAGGCCCTGGCCAAGCAGAGCGGCAAGTCCATGGCCACCATGGCAATCGCGCTTGCAACCGGCCTGTATGCAACGCACTGTCTGGTTCCGCCGACTCCCGGTCCCATCGCCGCCGCTGGAATCCTCGGAGCGGATCTGGGCCGTGTCATCGGCTTTGGTTTGATGGCCTCCATCCCCGGCTTGATCGCCGGCTACCTGTGGGCTGTGCATTTTGCTAAAAAGTACAATATCGAGATCGACTGCGGAGAAAGCTACGAAGAGCTTATTGCCAAATACGGTAAGCTGCCCGGCGCTTTCCACTCCTGCCTGCCGATCCTGGTTCCGATTATCCTCATTCTTCTCAAATCGGTTGCGGCCTATCCGACCAAGCCGTTCGGTGAAGGCACTTTGGCCAAGTTCCTGCAATTCGTCGGCGACCCCGTCACCGCCCTGATGCTCGGCATCCCTATCGCTCTGACCCTGGTTAAGAAAGATGACGTCAGCAAAGCGATCGACGGTTGGATGAGCGAAGGTGTAAAAAATGCCGCTCTGATCCTCGCGATCACCGGTGCCGGTGGTGCTTTCGGCAAAATGCTGAAAGCCTCTCCCCTGGCCGACTTCCTTGGATCCAGTCTGTCGACCCTGCCCCTTGGCATTTTCCTGCCGTTCCTGGTGGCCTCGGCGATTAAGACAGCACAGGGCTCCTCGACCGTGTCGATCATCACCACCGCATCGATCATGGCTCCGATCTTGACAAGTCTCGGGCTCGATCCCGCTTTCACCGTTCTTGCCATCGGTGCCGGCGCTATGACCGTGTCCCATGCCAACGACTCTTTCTTCTGGGTCGTCTCCCAGTTTTCCGGCATGGACACCCCCACGGCTTATAAAACCTACACTTCGGCCACTGCCATCCTGGGCGTCACAACCATCATCGGTGTCGCCATTATGTCGTTCATCTTTTAACGATCCCGGCCCTCGGAGGTGCACTTTCTATAGGGGGTTTGTGCGAACCTCCGGGGGCCTGCAGTACACCCGAACAGGCGAGGAGACCGATGATCAAAAAGCTCTATACAAAATATCACGAACGCATGGCTTTCAACGCCTTTGTGTCTTCCCGTTTCGAAGTGGCGGTAAAGCACTTCCAACGCTTGCGCGAGCTCGCACCCCAGCAAAAAGGTCTCTCCTTCAATCTCGGGATGGCCCTGCTTTCCCTGGGCCGAAGCGATGAAGCCTTGACGAATTTTGATCTTGAATACAAGCGGCATGGCAACAGCCATCCCCTGACCGCCGCCATGGCAGAAGCCTACTACCGCACAGGTCACCGGGGGAAAGCCCTTAAATTTTTTAAAGAGGCTCAGAAGGGAGAGACTGTGGAAAAAATGCAGGACTTCTACCGGCAACGCTGGGCCATCTGCAAACAGAAGGAGTCCTACGAACAGGCGCGACAAGCTCAGACTCTGATCCAACAGGCGGATGTGCATTTGCACAGCAGAGCGTTTCCGGAAGCGGAAGAGCTCTACTGGAAAGCGACCCGTCTCGACCCGACCGCCTTCCAGGCGCTTAACAATCTGGGAGCACTCTACCTGTCGCAGGAAAAGATCCCGCAGGCACATCACGCCTTTGAAGCCGCCGATCGCCTGGTCGACTTACCACGCATCAAGTCGAACCTCTCGTACCTGCGACAACATCCCTTGTTCCAGGAGGAACCATGTACGACCGATCCGATACCATCCGTCGGGACCTGAGCTCGATTTTTCAAGCCGGCCTCGACCGAGTGAACCCTTATTCGATGGTGACCAACGCAGTGTCTCTCGAAGGGAACACGCTTCAAATAAAAACCGAAGACCTATCCCTCTGTATCGATTTGACACCGTACTCTCGCATTCTGCTGATTGGCGCGGGCAAAGCGACCGCGCCCATGGCTCGCGCCTTTGAGGACATTTTGGGTGATCGGCTTTCCGACGGCCTGATTTGTGTGAAGGAAGGCCACTCCGAACCCTTACAGCGAGTCCAAATCCGAGAAGCGTCACATCCGGTTCCTGATGTACGAGGGATTGATGCCGCACAGGAAATCATGTCCCTTGCCCGGCAGGCCGATGCGGAAACCCTGGTGATTAACTGTGTTTCCGGTGGTGGCTCAGCCCTCCTTCCCAGCCCTTTTTCGGCTGGCGGGATTGATCTGAACCTGGAAGACAAGCAGAAAACCACCAATGCACTTCTGCGCTGCGGAGCGACCATTCAGGAGATCAATTGCGTCCGTAAGCATATCTCGGCGATCAAGGGAGGACGGCTGTTGCAGCTTCTGGCCCCGGCCCGCAGTCTGAACTTCATCCTCTCGGACGTCATCGGGGATGAACTCAGCAGCATCTCTTCAGGCATGACCGCTGCGGACCCCAGCACCTATGGGCTTGCATTGTCGATTTTGCGTCGCTACGGGGTCACGGAGGCCGTTCCCAAAGCTGTGATTCAGCTGCTGCAATTGGGGCAGGCGGAAGAGGTTCCCGAGACCCTGAAGCCGGGTGAAGAGGCCCTGACCTGTGCCGACAACATCCTCATCGGTACCAATCGGCAGGCTCTGCTCGCTGCCGGAAACCAGGCAAAGGCCCTGGGATACAACGTGCAGTTCCTCTCCTCCCAAATCGGCGGGGAGGCCCGCCATGTGGGGCGTTTCCTGGCCGATGTGGCCAAAGATATGGTGGTCAACGACCTCTTTATGCCAAAACCGGCCTGCCTGATCGTCGGTGGTGAGACTGTCGTTACCCTGAAAGGAGACGGCAAGGGCGGTCGCAATCAGGAGATGGCCCTTGCTTTTCTGGAAGCGATGCAGAGTTGGACCGCAGGACAGGACCGTGCCGGGTTCCTCGCAGCCTCCACCGATGGCAACGACGGGCCTACAGATGCCGCCGGTGCCTTTGCCGACGCTATTGCCCTGAAGCATTCGGGGGCCACAGCGGTAGCAATTGGTGAGGCGCTGGACAACAACGATGCCTACCACTTTTACCAATCGATTGAGGGCTTGCTGAAAACCGGCCCTACCAACACCAACGTCTGTGACATCCAGGTCCTTCTGGTTGTCTGATCCAAACAATCTTTCTACTGGGGCCCTGTATGAAAGGGTCCTGAACAGGAGATCGTACGAATGAAAACCAAAATCGTGGCCACTCTCGGTCCGGCATCGATGGACAAGGAAACCATGCGCACCATGGTTAAAAACGGCGTCCGCATCTTTCGCTTCAACTTTTCCCACGCCAACGCTGCAGCCTTTGAACAACCGCTGTCATGGATGCGCGAGTTGGAACAGGAGATCGGACTGCCCCTGACTGCCATGGGCGATCTTTGTGGCCCCAAGATCCGTATCGGTGAGGTCGCCGGTTCACCGCTTGAGATTCAGAACGAGACCCGCGTTCTATTGGGCTTGCCGGAAACCCGGGAAGAAGCCACAGGCACCGGTTTGCCCCTGCTGCCCCTGGACATGCCTGAGCTATTGAAAGGACTGAAACCAGGCATGCCGGTCTCCCTCAGTGACGGTCAGCTGCGTTTTACTGTCAGCCGCACCCTTCGGGAGGATCAGCTGTTTGAGCTGACCGCACAAAACGATGGCCTGTTGACTTCCAACAAAGGGATCTTTTTCCCCGGCAAAGCCCATGCCCTCTCTGCTCTGACCGACAAGGACCGTATCGATCTGTGCCAGGGGCTCAAGATCGGCATGGACGCCTTTGCCCTCTCCTTCGTACAGACCGAACAAGACCTGCAAGACATTATTGAAGCCATGGAAGAATGCGGCAATCGTGTCCCGATCATCGCCAAGATCGAACGCCACAATGCGGTGGAGAACCTGGACAGGATTCTGGAACTGGCCGACGGGATCATGGTGGCCCGCGGCGACCTGGGCCTCGAATGCCCCCTGACCGAAGTACCGGTCATCCAGAAAAAGATCATTTCCGCCTGCCGCCATGCTCAGAAACCGGTCATTGTCGCCACACAGATGATGCTGTCGATGGTGAAAAATATCGTCCCGACCCGGGCGGAGGCCTCTGATGTGGCCAATGCGATCATGGACGGTACTGACTGCGTGATGTTGTCGGAAGAGACCGCCATCGGCGCCCACCCGGTGGAGGTGATCAGAACCATTTCCGAAATTGCCAAATCAACCGAGCCGCATTACTTCACTCGCAATAGGACACCTTTTGCTCCACGGGAGAACACTCAACCAGGGAAGTTTATGGCTTATGCCGCCTGCCTTCTGGCTGCCGAATACGACAGTAAAGCCGTTGTCTGTCATACCGAAACGGGGATTACCGCTCGTTTTCTCTCGACCCGTCGAGCTCCCTGTACCCTGTATGCACTCACACCCCGCAAGGCAACCTTGAAGGCGCTCAACTTTGCCTGGGGGGTGCAGCCGATTCTCTGCGATGAAAAAGTGGCAAGCCGTCGCAAACGGGCACGGCAATTCATCAACGCCAACGACCGGTTCGCTGCTGGAGAGACTCTGGTGTTAATGACGCACACACCGACACCGGGCCAACCGCGCAAATTCACCAATCAGCTTGAGCTTTACTACAAATAAGGAGACCGAACCATGAGCGAAATCATCGACATCTATGCCCGTGAAATTCTGGACTCCCGCGGCAATCCGACCGTTGAGGTCGAGGTCAGCCTGGAAAGCGGCGCCATGGGCCGTGCGGCAGTCCCCAGCGGTGCATCCACCGGTGAACGCGAAGCCCTGGAACTCCGGGACGGCGACAAAGGCCGCTACCTGGG
>JANQIN010000232.1 GCA_028282145.1 Thermodesulfobacteriota bacterium
CCAGGGCGATGATCTTTTTCATGATTCGTCTCCTATAGATTCAATCTGTTCTTAGCGGTTGATGGTCGGGGCTTCTTGTTCGTAACCTTTGTTCCAGCCTTGGTCGGGACCGGAAGCTGCGAAGGCGGCGCCGGAGACGCTTAAGAGGGCGATGGCTGCCAGTGCGATAATCTTTTTCATGATGTCCTCCCGTTTCTTTATTTAAAGTCGTTGGTTTCAGTGTCTTGGTGTTTCGTATTTGCCTTCTTAAGAGAGCAGGGGACGTGCCAATATGAATATCATTTTCATTTAAAACCGACAGTCTACTCTTCCCGATTGCCGTTAACCCGTTGAAATAGAGTCGGAAATTTTTTTGAATTTTTTTTCGGGAACGGCTTCATGCGGCCAGGAGGCGGGGTGAAACCGGTTGGAATGATTGGGAAAACGCATACGATATGTCAATATTTTTTACAGCGTGCCGTTTTATGAAGACTAGAATTTTGACAGTCGAAGCGCTTGCCGATGGCGATGTAACCGTCCCTCCTTTTTTATTGCTGAGGCACCTTCTGTCCGGTAACGTGAGTATGGATGACCGGTTCAATACAAAGGAGGGGTTATGAAAACGATGAAACTGGTGACGTGGCTGTTCCTTCTGGTGGGCGCTGCCATGCTGATCGGTGCCTTTCTGTTGTATCAGAACACGACCCGCTTTCTGGAAACAGCCGTGGAAACCGAAGGGGTGGTGATCAAGCTGGTGGGTTCCGACACCTATGCACCGGTTGTTGAGTTTCTTACCCAGGATGGACGCCTCGTTCAATTTAAATCCTCAACCGGCAGCAATCCCCCCAGCTACTCCGAAGGAGAAACGGTCCGGGTGCTTTATCCGCCCGAAAGACCTCAGAGGGCACGGATTGACGGCATCTTTTCTCTCTGGGGCGGCTCGATGATTCTGGGGGGAATGGGAGCCGTTTTCTTCGGGACCGGCTTGGCCGTTCTGCTCTACTTCCGAAGAAAAGAACGTCGGAAAGCCCAATTGACCCAACGGGGCATTCCGGTGACCACCCGGTATCAGGAGGTTATTCGGAACGAGATGCTTTCGGTCAACGGACGCCATCCGTATCAGGTCCTTACCCAGTGGCTCAATCCCGACACGGGAGACGTCCATATCTTTAAATCGGACAATCTGTTTTTTGACCCTTCGGAATATCTGACCCAGGATGAAATCTTCGTCTATATGGAGCCCGGAAACCCGCGAATCTATCACATGGACCTGTCCTTTCTGCCGCAGTTGGCCAGTTCCTGATCTGCAAGAAGAGACTTTATGCGTCGAAAAGAAAAAGAGATTACCGACCCCGCTGAGATGGAAGCGATCATCCGTCAATCGGCGGTCTGCCGTCTGGGGATGATCGATGGGGACCGTCCTTATGTGGTCCCTCTCAGCTTTGGCTATCAGGATGGGACCCTCTACTTTCACAGCGCCCAACAGGGTCATAAGATCGATCTTTTGAAATCTCATCCCCGAGTCTGCGTGGAGTTCGACCGAATCCATGAAACGATGCCGGCGGAAAAGGCCTGCGACTGGTCGGTTCGTTTTGAGAGCCTGATCGGTTTTGGACGGGCCGAGTTTGTGGAGGACCTGGATGAAAAGCGCCAGGCGCTGGATCGGATCATGGCCCAGTACGCAAAAGGTGCGTTTTCGTACCCGGAGGCCGCCCTCAAGGCCACGGCTGTCTTCAAAGTGGTTCTGGAACGGATGACGGGAAAGACGTCGGTCAATCGTCCCACGCCAGAATGACCTTCCCCGCCTGTCCCGACTGCATCGCGGCAAACCCTTCCTCAAATCGATCGATGGGAAAACGGTGGGTGATAACGGACGTAAGATCCAGCCCGGACTGGACCAGGCTGGCCATTTTGTACCAGGTTTCGAACATCTCCCGTCCATAGATGCCTTTGATGGTCAACCCTTTGAAGATGATTTTGGACCAGTCAAGGGCCATCTCCTCCGGAGGGATACCCAGGACCGCGATCTTGCCGCCATGGTTGATGGTATCCAGCATCTGGCCGAAGGCTGAGGCGACGCCGGACATCTCCAGGCCCACATCGAACCCTTCGGTCATACCGAGTTCGGCTTCGACCTCTTCCAGGGATTCGCGGTCGGCGCGAACGGTCCGGGTCGCACCCATCGTCCGGGCGAGTTCGAGTCGGTAAGGATTGATATCGGTAATGACGATGTGGCGTGCCCCGGCGTGCCGGGCGATGGCCACTGCCATCACGCCGATAGGGCCGGCACCGGTGATCAACACGTCTTCTCCCACCAGGTCAAAGGAGAGGGTGGTGTGGACGGCATTGCCGAAGGGATCGAAAATGGCGGCGATATCGTCGGGAACGGTCGGCGGCAGTTTAAAGGCGTTGATCGCCGGCAGGGTCAGGTATTCGGCAAAGGATCCCGGCCGGTTGACACCGACACCGAACGTGTTGCGACAGAGATGTCGCCGTCCGGCGCGGCAGTTACGACAGTGGCCGCAGGTGATATGTCCTTCCCCGGTAACCCGGTCGCCTTTTTGAAATCCTCGTACCTCCTGCCCCATATCCGCCACAATGCCGACATACTCGTGGCCGATCGTCAGGGGAACGGGAATCGTCTTTTGCGCCCAGGGGTCCCAGTTGTAAATATGGAGGTCTGTGCCGCAGATCGCCGAATGGGTGATCCGGATCAAAAGATCGTTATGGCCGACCTCGGGGATCGGCTCCTCCCGCATCCAAAGTCCCGGTTCGGGTTTCAGTTTGGCCAGGCTTTTCATGAGGGCTCTCCGGAAATCAGGCCGAACTTTTGACCCACCCGGATAAAGGCTTCAATGGCCTGGTCCAGTTGGGCCGGGGTGTGAGCTGCCGACATCTGGGTGCGAATCCGGGCCTGGCCGTGCGGAACCACCGGATAACTGAAACCGACGACGTAAATCCCCTCTTCCAGTAACGCCTCGGCCACGCGACCACAGAGAGCGGCATCGCCCACCATCACCGGGATGATCGGGTGATCCGCTCCGGTGAGGGTGAACCCTGCTGCGGTCATCTGTTGTCGGAAGTAGCGGCTGTTGTCATGAAGTCGGGTGCGAAGGTCGCAACTGTCTTCCAGCAGATCCAGGGCGGTCAGGGAAGCCGAGACGATCGGTGGAGCAACAGCGTTGGAGAAGAGGTAGGGCCGTGAACGCTGACGAAGCCATTCGATCAGGGTGGCATGGCCGGACGTATAGCCTCCGCTGGCGCCGCCGAGGGCTTTGCCCAGAGTCCCAGTCAGAAGGTCGATACGTTGCATAACGCCATGGTGCTCATGACTGCCCCGACCGTTTTTTCCCAGCAGACCGACAGCGTGACAGTCGTCGACCATCACCAGGGCATCGTACTTTTCAGCCAGATCGCAGATCTTCGGCAGATCGGCAACGACCCCGTCCATGGAAAAGACCCCGTCTGTGGCGATCAGCCGATACCGAGCGTACCGACAGGCGTCCAGGCGCTGTTCCAGTTGAGCCATGTCGTTATTGGCATACCGAAGACGGTGTGCTTTGGACAGGCGTATCCCGTCGATGATGCTGGCGTGGTTGAGTGCATCGCTGATAATGGCGTCTTCTTCCCCGAGGAGGGTCTCAAAGAGGCCGCCGTTGGCGTCGAAACAAGAAGAATACAGCAGGGTATCTTCGGTACCGAGAAAACGGCTGAGGCGTTGTTCAAGTTGTTGATGAAGGTCCTGGGTCCCACAGATAAACCGGACCGAGGCCACGCCGAACCCCCGGTGGTCAAGCCCGTTTTTAGCCGCTTCAATCAGCGATGGGTGGTTGGCCAGACCGAGATAGTTGTTGGCACAGAGGTTGATCCGGGCCTTGCCGGAGGCGACCTGCACCACCGCATCCTGCGGTGAGTGCAGGGCCTTTTCCGTTTTGTACAGACCGTCCTGATGCAATTGGTTCAGACGTTCTTTCAAATCGTCGATTAACCGGCGGCTCACGGGTAACCTCCTGCGTGGAGAGAATCAAGTTTTCTGTATGGCCCACTTTCCGGGACCGACCCCCATCAGGGTCAGGTGCCCGACCAGAATCATCAGGTCTCGTTCCAGACCGGCCGGAAGCAGCACACCGGCGCTGGTCGCTGCCGGTATCTGAACCCCGATAATGGCGACAGTGATGATGACGGCCAGCATGCCGTTGGCCAGGAAGTTGAACAGTCCGATGATCAGCAGGATGCCGCCGATTACTTCGGCGATTCCGACGATCGGACCGAGGAAGCCGGGGAATCCCATGGAGGCGAACTTATCCATCGCCATGGACCATTGGGTTGCTTTGGGGATGCCGTGGTAAAGGAAGATAACCGCAAGGCCCAGTCGCAGGCTTAGAAGGCCTGGATCGCGCAGTGCATTGATGTGAGTCGTGTTAAGCATGGTGTCCTCCGCCCATCAGGGGCTGGTTGACTCCACACCTCCTTTGTCATCGTAGTTTACGTCACCAAGTATAGCGCAGTCTCACCTCTGTCCGGACTCTCCGTGAAAAATCAGGGAATGCGATCGATCTCCTGTTGCAGGGCCTCGATCTCGTCCAGTACGGAGATAAACCGTTTCCCGAAAGGGGTGACCGAATATTCGACCCGCGGTGGAAGTTCGTGGAAGACGGTCTTTTCCAGGATGCCGAACTCCAGGTTCTTTCGCAGGCAATCGTTGAGCACCTTGGTGGTCAGACCGTCCACCGAACGCACCATCTCTCCCGGTCGGTTGATCCCTTCGCTCAACAGGTGAAAAACGGTGAGGGACCATTTGCAGCCGAAGATCGTCTCGACCATGCGGGCTGCCTTTTCAGGCGCCATTTTTTTGGGAATTTTTTTTTGTCATAAGAATCACCAAAATGAACCGGAAAGTACCTACCCCACCTGGAAGTTCCTACTTTTACGGCATGTTTTATCGGGCAATACTCAAAGCATAAAGAGTTTCCTACACCTCTTCAACCCAAGGAGATCGTTATCATGAGTGCGCATAAAAAACCTTTGGCCCTGATCGTTGGCGGGTCCAGTGGCATGGGAAAAGCCACTGCCAGACTTCTTCGTCGTCAGGGTGTTGATCTGATGTTGCTTGCCCAAAATCCGGTGCGCCTGGAACAGGCCCGGGATGAGTTGGGTCGGGAAGGCAGCGGAACCATCGAGCTGCTGGTAGCCGACCTGAAAGAGACAGCAGATGTCCATCGTCTGGTGCAAACCCTGACCGAAGAGCCACGCCATATTCACTACCTGGTCAACGCTGCCGGAACCTTTAACCCGGTGCCGTTTCTGGACCATACCGAGTCCGATTACGATGCTTATATGAAACTGAATCGGGCTTTCTTCTTTATTACCCAGGCTGTCGCAAAGAATATGAAGCGAAATGGTGGTGGGTCCGTTGTCAATATCGGGTCGATGTGGGCCCGGCAAGCGATCAAGGCGACGCCCTCTTCCGCCTATTCCATGGCAAAAGCCGGGCTCCATTCCCTGACTCAGCACCTGGCGATGGAGCTGGCTGAACATCATATCCGGGTCAATGCCGTTTCTCCCGCTGTGGTGGTGACGCCGATCTACGGAGCCTTTATTGAACCGTCGGAGATCGACAAGACCCTGACCGAGAATTTCGACAGCTTCCATCCGCGCGGGCGGGTCGGTCGCGCCGACGATGTGGCCGAGGCGATCGTCTTCCTGTTGTCCGATAAGGCCGATTGGGTCACCGGTGCCGTATGGGATGTTGACGGCGGTGTGATGGCCGGCCGAAATTAGCCGGGCAATTTTACCCAATCCTTACCTTATGGCAGATCGGACGGCGATAAACTGAAAGTGAAATCTCTCAGGGAGAAACGATGAGAACCGCCTTTTTCGCACTGTTCCTGTTGTGGGTCTGTCTGCCTCTATCGGCCTGGTCGGCAGAGGGCTCACAGCGGGAACAACGGACCTTTGTTGTGCACTGTTACGACGTGGGAATCCGGGTTCTGAAAGACCGCCCCGGTATCCATGAAGTGAAGCGCCGCTGGGAAGGTCTGGAGGAGACGAATATCGTTATCTTTGACCCGCAACGGGTCAGTGAGCAAGACATCAGAAAATGGCTGCGCGAGTCCGGAACCTTTATTCGGACGTTTGATCCCTGAGAGTTGCCTCTCCCCCCTGTTTCCCTGCCCGGACCGGTCGTATAATAACCCTGTATCGTCAGAGCAGAGATGGACGCGATACAGAAAGGAGTTGGCCATGACAACGCTCAGTCATATCAACGGCGTGGATGTGGAACAGCTCGGTCATACCATCGAAGCGATCAAAACCGATCCGTCTGTCGCCCAGTTCAATTTCCGGGCCGTCAACCGTTGGTGCAGCGGCGGGCACAGCCAGACCAAAATATCGGACTTCTTCGGTGCCGGGGAAGTGCACCGGCACGAACCGGCCTTCAAACATGACGAGGACGAACCTTCCATCCTTTTGGGAGGCGATCTGGGAGCCAATCCGGTCGAGTATATTCTGACAGGGCTCGCGGGGTGTCTGACGACCTCCCTGGTTTATCACGCTTCGGCGCGCGGTATCCGGATTCGGCAGGTGACCTCCAAACTTGATGGGGATATCGACCTTCATGGTTTTCTGGGGATGGACCCCGATATCCGCAATGGATACCAGGGAATCACTATCGTGATGGAGGTCGAGGGAGATGCCTCTCCCGAGGAGTTGGATGAACTGGTGGAACTGGCCCAGCAACGTTCACCGGTCTTCGATATTGTGACCAACCCGGTCCCGGTGAAGGTTCGTGCGGTTACGACACAACATTGATGTCTCAAAAAATGGCCACCCGGAAGGGAGCCATTTGGGACTGTTGACAAACAGTCAGCGCGAGCCCAGGGACGGGCGAGCCAAACTCAGGGGCATTGAAAGCCCCTGAGTTTGTGAGTAAAGCAAAACCATACTTTTGCGAAACGGGTATGACAAAACCCAGGGAAGGGATTTGTCATCCAACTGAATGGCCACCCGGAAGGGTGGCCATTTGGATCTCTGCAGACAGGTTCGATCTTCCGGATTACTCTTCGTGGGAGATAGCGGTGGCCGGACAGGCAAATTCGGCGTCTTCACAAGCGGACTGATATTCGGCCGGAACCGGGTCCAGAATAACGGTGGAGGTTCCGTCGACCAGCTTGAAAACCTCAGGGCAGGTGTCTTCACAGGCACCGCAGCCGATGCACAGATCGGGATCTACCATAAATTTCATACGTCTCTCCTTGTCCTATTGGGATACGGGAGTGTAACAGCTCCCCTTGATTACACAAGCAACAGATAACCGGATTTGGGGCCGTGAGCTCCGATCACTAACGATTGCTCGATATCGGCGGTCTTGGAGGGGCCGGAGATAAAAAGTCCGTAGCCGGGTTCGTCAAAGCGGACCCGTTCATACGCGTGATGCATGGTTGGGACAATCTGCTCCT
>JANQIN010000017.1 GCA_028282145.1 Thermodesulfobacteriota bacterium
TGTCAGCTACTTCTGTGGCCATGTCAGTAAGCATGTGTACATTATGAAAAACTGGAATAGCTTTTTTTTTTTTTTTCAGTTAGTGTTACTAATATTATATATGATGAAAGACTACATTTCATGTTATGTACTAAAAACCCTAATTTTACCATCCAAAGACGAGCCCCGTGTAGTTAAAAACAATACGAGTGTAGCTGAAACCCTGGTCCGGTTTTTGGAGGAGACGTTGGAGAGTCGGGATGGGGGCTTGCTGACTCTGAAAGGTTTGCGTCGTGATCTGGAACCGCTGGCGCTGGAGGTCTCCCTCTCGCGGGCTTCCTCCGATGGACACACCTTTTTCACGGTGATGGTGCGCCCCAAGGAAGGCCCGACGGATTAATTATCGGGGGAAGTACCGAGCAGTTCGCAGAGTTGCCCTTTTTCGTCGAGATCAAAAAGGTCGCTGCACCCGCCGATCGGACGCTCGTCGACGAAGATCTGAGGAACGGTATGACGGCCGGAAAGGTCTTTCATCTCCTGCTCGCGAACAGGGTCCGCCGTGATATCATACTCGGTGAATGAGGCACCTTTGATGCTGAGGAGTTCTTTTGCACGTGTGCAATAAGGACAATAGCTTTTAGTATAAATTACAATTTTCGGCATCACATTGACTCCTAAATGAAATACGAGGAACAATTCTATCTTACATGCAGCCGCTTGCAAGGGGAAAACATGACGCGAAAAGGTTGGCAGTGGTGTGTTTTGGGGGTGTTGACGCTGGTTCTGTTGTGCGGTTGTGCCCAGATCCGGGAGAACCAGAATAAGAACGATTTTCAAAAGGCCAATTACGACTATGTTTTGCGACTTCGCTGGCAGGATCTGCACGGTGCCGCCAAACATATGGTGCCGGAACATCGAAGTTCTCTGATCAAGACTTTCAGCGCGGCGAAAGATTTAAAGATTACCGGCCTGAATTTGGTGACTGCGGAGCCGGATCTTAAGGAGGGGGTTGCTCCGGCCGTTTATCGGATGGAGTACTATCTGTTGCCTTCGGTGACGCTGAGGAGCTTTGAATGGAACGTGGATTGGGAAATGGTTGATGGAGGGTGGGTGATCACCAACCCCTTTCCAGAACTCCCATCCGGATTCTGACCTTTAACGCCGTCGGCGAAGTTGATATTTACGTACCGCTGCGTTGTGTTCAATCAACGTGCGGCTGAACTGATGGGTTCCGTCCCGGCGGGCGACAAAATACAGGTACTTCTTGTCCG
The DNA here is from genome assembly GCA_028282145.1 of Thermodesulfobacteriota bacterium. Classification (GTDB taxonomy): domain Bacteria; phylum Desulfobacterota; class Desulfuromonadia; order Desulfuromonadales; family Geopsychrobacteraceae; genus JANQIN01. Next base: position 1,251 of record JANQIN010000017.1, read on the forward strand.
CCGGCCAGGCCGCGGCCAGCAGCGCCTTCTCACCCGGGTTGGCAATAGGGCCGGCGGGGAGCCCGCTTCGGGTGTAGGTGTTGTAAGGGGTGTCGGTCAGCAGATCTTTTTTGCGGATATTGCCTGCATAAGCATCTCCCATGCCATAGATCACAGTTGGATCGGCTTGAAGTCGCATTCTCCGCTTCAGTCGATTGTGAAATACCGCTGAGATCAACGGCATTTCCTCGTCGTTCCCGGCTTCCTTCTGGATGATGGAAGCCAGGGTCACCAGCTGGTGCAGATCCCAACCCATCTCTTCCAGTCTTTTTTCCAGCTCTGGAGAAATCCGGCTCCGGAACTCCTTGACCATGATCCGAATCAGCGCCCGTTCATCGGTTTCGGGAACAAAGTGGTAGGTTTCAGGGAAGAGATAGCCTTCGAGGGTGTCCGCCGGGATTCCCAGTTCGCGGGCCAGTTCAGGGCGGGTCGCCAGATCCCGGAAGGTGATGGCCAGACCTCGATCCGCTGCCTCTACCCGTTGCGCTATCTCTTTCAGGGTGAAACCTTCGGGAACGGTCAGACTTTCGAGCAGAACGTCCCCTTTCTGCAACCGCTCCAGCACCTCATGGGGTGTTGCGGCATCCCGAAAGAGATAGGTTCCCGCCTGCAGTCCGGTGGTCTGCTTGGTCCATTTGGCGACCAGTTTGAACATAAGCGGGGATTCAATCACCCCGGCTTCGGTCAGTTGGGCCGAAATTTTGGAAAAACTGCTACCGGGTGTTATGGAAATTGTCGCCGGTGTGACCGGTGTGACCGGACGCTTCTGATACAGATAGACGGAGGTCCCACAGGTGAAACCGATGATCAGGACGATGAAGCAAATAAAGATCAGTCCCTGAAATATCTCTTGCCGATTGATACTCATCAGAGGTTGAACTTGTTCTCGGTGCCGGTGAGAAGTCGGTCGATATTGGCCTTGTGGCGCCAGATCACCAGAAAGCCGATCAGCACGGTTGCCAGGACCACCGGAGAGCTGTTCCCGCGGGTCCAGACCAGAACCGGCATCAGCGCCGCAGCACTGATGGAGCCCAGGCTGATGTAACGGTATTTCCAGACCAGGAGAACAAAGACCAGGGCGGCATAAAGAACGGCCACCGGGGCCAGGGCCAGGTAGATCCCGAGGGCGGTGGCCACCCCTTTACCGCCCTTGAAGCCCAGGTAGATGGGGAAACAGTGCCCCAGAAAGGCGGCAGCCGCGACGCCAGCAACAGCCGCATCACCCAGCCCCAGAGCCTGTTGGGCGATCAGGACCGGAAGAAAGCCCTTGAGGGCGTCCCCCAGCAGGGTGATGACCCCCAGAGTGCGACCGGCTGTGCGATAGACGTTGGTTGCACCGATATTGCCACTGCCCGATTCACGGATATCCCCGCCCCCGGTCAGCTTGGTCAGAACCAATCCGCAGGGAATGGCGCCGATCAGGTAGGAAACAACGACTGCTATCAGGGTTGTCATGACCCTCTCCCAGGACAAAAAAAGCGGCCCGAGGCCGCTTAGAAGGTAGTGAATGGTCGGGATGACTGGATTCGAACCAGCGACCCCTTGCTCCCGAAGCAAGTGCGCTACCAGACTGCGCTACATCCCGACGTCCACCTTACAGCTCGCCCAGCGGACGAACCCAAAGTTTATACTCTAGAGGTGATTCTTTGTCAATCCGGTTTTCTGCGGTGTCGAAGGGTCAAATATGACCTATTTTGCAGACTCCTTGCGTTTCTTGTCCCGCTCTTCGATATACAGATCGATCAGCATCAGGGCAACCCCGACACAGATGGCACTGTCGGCCACATTGAATGCCGGCCAGTAATGTTCCTGCCAGTGGACCAGGATAAAATCGATCACCTCGCCATGCCAGATCCGGTCGATCAGGTTCCCGAAGGCACCTCCAAGAATTAACGCAAGCCCGAGGCGGAGCCAGATCTGTTCTACAGTGGTCTTTTTCAGGTACCAGGTGAGCCCGATCACCGCCACAATGGTGACAACGATAAAGAACGGAATCGCCCAGGAGGTATCGGCCAGAAAGCTGAACGCCGCACCGGTATTTCGCCGATGGGTCAGGGCAAAAAGGCCTGGAATAATCGGTGTGGTCTCCCCGATGGCGTACCAGAAGTTGAAATGCAGCTTGGTGGCTTGATCGGCGATCAGGGTGCCGATGACCACCCACAACGGCATTTTGGGATGCTGCAGTTTCGGTACGAGCTTACTTAACATCCGGCTTCCTTCAGCGCGGCCACGCAGCGGTGACAGATCTCGGGGTGCGTGCTGTCGTCGCCGATGGTGGTAGCGTAGTTCCAGCAACGGGGGCATTTTTCACCCTCGGCCGCCAGCACCTCAACAGCCAGTTCGCCCGAGCCTTCGACCACCTCGGTCTGGGAGACGATCAGCAGGGTCGGCCACTCGTCAGCGTACTGCTGCAGCAGCGCTAGGGTGTCTCCAGAGGCGGTCAATTTGACCTTGGCTTCGAGACTGTTTCCGATCTGCTTGGCGGTACGGGCTTCTTCCAGACTTTTTTGCACCTGCTCGCGAACAGCCAGGATCTTTTCGTACCGGGCATCCAGTCCGGCGTCGATCAAAACGCCTTCAAAACGCGGGAATTTGGCCAGTTGAGCCGACTCCTCCCGCTCACCCGGCAGGTATTGCCAGATCTCATCGGCGGTGAAGGACAGCACCGGTGCGATCATACGGGTCAGGGCGTCGAGGATCTTGTACATGGCCGTCTGGGCACTGCGACGCGCCACCGATTTGGGGGCACTGATGTAGGTGCGGTCTTTCAGCACATCCATATAGAACGAACTCATCTCCACGGCGCAGAAGTTGTGCACCGTGTGGTAGATGACGTGGAATTCGTAGTCGTCGTAGGCCTTTTCCACTCGGGCGACCAACTTTTCCAGCTGGCTCAGTGCCCAGCGGTCCAGCTCCAACAGCTCGTCATCAGCGACGCAGTCGGTCGCCGGGTCGAAATCGTGGATCATGCCCAGAAAATAACGGGCGGTGTTGCGGATCCGGCGGTAGGCGTCGGACAGGCGCTGCAGGGTCTCTTCACCGATACGGGTGTCGTCGCGGTAGTCCTGGGCGGCAACCCACAGACGCAGGATCTCGGCGCCGTACTTCTTGATCACCTCTTCCGGCTTGATCACGTTGCCCAGCGACTTGGACATGGGGCGCCCCTTGGCGTCGAGGACGAAGCCGTGGGTCAGTACCGATTTGTAGGGGGCACGGTCACGGGTGCCCACCGATTCCAGCAGCGAGCTATGGAACCAGCCGCGATGTTGGTCCGAACCTTCCAGGTAGAGATCGACCGGTGAACCCAGGTCCGGGTTTGGTTCGGCGACAGCCGCATGGGAGACACCCGAGTCGAACCAGACATCGAGGATGTCCATCTCCTTGCGGAACTCGGTCGAGTCGCACTTAGGACACTTGGTGCCCTCAGGCAGAAGGTCTTTGAGTGCCTCGGTGTACCACTTGTCGCTACCGCCGTCCTCGAACTGGTCGGCGATATGGTGCATGGTCTTGCCGTCGGCGATCGCCTCGTCGCACTTTTCACAGTAGACAACGGTGATCGGAACGCCCCAGGTCCGCTGGCGGCTGATGCACCAGTCGGGGCGGTTTTCGACCATGTTGTAGATCCGGTCGCGGCCCCAGGCGGGGATCCAATTGACTTTGTCGATTTCGGCCAACGATTTGGTCCGCAGGTCGTTGGCCTCCATGCTGACGAACCACTGTTCGGTGGCACGGAAAATGATCGGTTTTTTGCAGCGCCAGCAGTGAGGGTAGCTGTGACTGATCTCGCTGGCATTCAGCAGGGCCCCGACCTCAGTCAGCTTTTCGATCACCTGCGGGTTGGCCTGCTGGACCTTCAGTCCGGCGAAGAACTCCACATCCTCAACGTACTTGCCGTAGTTGTTGACCGGGTTGTACACGTCCAACCCATACTGCAGGCCGACCACGTAGTCGTCCTGACCATGACCGGGGGCGGTATGAACACAACCGGTACCGGCCTCAAGGGTGACATGGTCGCCGAGGATGATCATCGAGGTGCGGTCGTAGAAAGGATGCTGGCAGACCTTCTTTTCAAACGGAGCGGCCCCGAAGGTCTTGAGAACCTTGTACTCTGTAACGTCGATGGCCTTCATCACCGATTCGACCAGCCCTTCGGCGACAACCAACACTTCGCCGTTCACGTCGACGGCGGCGTAGTCCAACTCCGGATTAAGCGCGATCCCCAGGTTGGCGGGGATGGTCCAGGGGGTGGTGGTCCAGATAACGAAAGAGACCTTTTTGCCCTGCAGATCGGCGTGTTCCGTCGGCAGTTCGTCGGTAAAGGCGAACTTGACGTAGATCGACGGCGAGCTGTGATCATCGTACTCCACCTCGGCCTCGGCCAGGGCAGTGACGCAGCTGGGGCACCAGTGGACCGGTTTGCGGCCTTTGAACAAAGCTCCTTTGTCGGCCAGCTTGGCCAGCTCGCGAGCGGTGGCGGCCTCGTAGTCGTCGGTCATGGTCAGGTAGGGCGTGTCCCAGCGGCCGAGGATGCCCAAGCGGATAAATTCATCCCGCTGAGTGTTGACCCACTCGGTGGCGTATTCTCGACAGAGCTGGCGGAATTCGGCCTTGGACAGGTCGCGTTTCTTTTTGCCCAGCTTCTTGTCGACCATCAATTCGATCGGCAGGCCGTGGCAATCCCAACCCGGAACGTAGGGGACGAAGTGCCCTTTCATCCGCTTGGATTTGAGGATGATGTCTTTCAAAACCTTGTTGAGAGCATGACCGATATGGATATGGCCGTTGGCATAGGGAGGGCCGTCGTGCAGGATAAAAGGTGCTTTCCCCTTGGCCCGTTCATCGACCAGGCTGTCGAGGGCCATCTCCTTCCAGCGCTGAACCATCTCCGGCTCGCGTTTGGGCAGATTCCCCCGCATGGGAAAATCGGTCTGCGGCAGGTTCAGTGTCTCTTTGTAATCCATATCGTTTCACTCCATCCGGGGGTGGAAAGGTTTAGGCTTGAGTTAAGAGCGGAAACGTAGCAGAAAAGCAGGGTTTTTTCAACCGGAAAGGGCCGTTTTATGGGGCCTGGGCGGTCAGCGTCGTGCAAGGCCGAGCTGAATCCCGAAAAAGAGCAGAACGATTCCGCACAACCCGTTCAGCGTGCGGGTGACCGCTGGGCGGCCGAGCCAGGTCTTGACCTGTTGCAGAAAACAGCTGATCAGTCCCAACCAGACGATTCCCATCAGGAAATGCAGCCCTGCCAGCCCGAGTGATTTAAGAAGGACCGGATCGGACGGACCGATGAATTGTGGCAGAAAGGCCATGTAAAAAAGGATCGGTTTGGGGTTGAGAACATTCGACAATAACCCTTCGCGCAAGGACAGCTTCCAATGGCTTTCACCACGAAACCTTTCGGTGGGAAGGGTCAGCAGGCTTTTTCCGCGCACCGTATCACAGAGAGAACGGAGGCCGAGCCAGATCAGGTAGAGGGCCCCGGCGGTTTTTAAGAGGCCGAACAGTAGGGCCGACTGGAGCAGAAGGACCGAGATGCCACAGGCGGACAGGGTCGCGTGCACGAACAGCCCGGAACAGATGCCCAGGGTTGTTACCAGCCCATCGCTTCGCCCACCCCGAAGGACATTGCGCATCACAAGAATGGTGTCCACACCGGGCGTCAGGGTCAGGACCAGGCTGGCGAGTAAGAAGGTTGACAGGCTTGCGGGTTCCACGGGTCCCTCCTCCAATAGGGGATGACCTTTCATAGCAGATTGCCGGTCGTTTTGACAGCCAAGAGATGACTTCCTCCGAGCTTTGCTCATCGAATTCTCACCAAAAGGCGTTATAGAGCGGCCATGCGGATACGGATTCTTCTGATTCTGGCCTTAATGCTGGTCCCTTTGAGCGCACAGGCGCTCAGTATCAGTTTGGATGGGGAAGCCACCTCAACATCGGTCGAGATGGCGGTGGTCGACACCCTGAAACTGTTGCGAGAGGGGTTCCCCGAAGCGGAAATTGGCCGTCGTCTCCCCCGGGCCGATGTCCGAATTCATCTTCCTCCGGCGACAGAACTTCAGGACGAGAAAGAAACCCAGGCGTTGCAGGGCTATCGATGGCGATCGGTACCACGCCACAACGGTACCGATCTGTGGCTGGAGGCATCGACACCGTTGGCGGTCAGTCATGGGCTTTATGGGCTGCTGCAGGAAAAGCTGGGGTTCCGATTCGTTCATCCTCGACAGACGGTGATTCCACGCCATGGGGAATGGCCGCTGCCCGATTTAATGGACTGGACGGCAAAGCCCCGGTTTGCCGTCCGCGGCTTCCACCTCCATACCCAGCACCCTATCGAACTGACGGAACCGTTGCTGAATCCGAACCTGCCTGAAGGGACGGAAGCCGTCTATGAATACCTGGACTGGCTGGTTCGAAACGGTCAGAACCGGATGCAGTTCTATCTTCTGCGAACCGTCGATCCGAAGCTCTGGCCCGAACATGCACGCAAAATCGTTTCTTACGCCCATCGCCGGGGACTGCAGATCGGCGTGATGGTCAGCCTGTCGATGATTCAGCAGAACGCTTTTCAGATGACCACTCTGGGGCAAAGCCAACGGGGCAGACGGCGGCAGATCGATCGCACATTGAAGTGGCTTTTTCACGCCGACTGGGATTTTGTCACTGTGGAATACACTCTTGGTGAACATCTGGCCGATCTGCGGGAATGGTACCCCGATACGGCCGGTTACCTGTTGCGGGAGCTGCAGCAGACTTATGGTGTGCAGGTCCAGGTCGGTACGCATGTCGACCGAAACTATCACGCCCTCTTTGATCCGGAAGAGTCACCCTGGCCGAAGGCGTTTTTGAAACCGGAGGTCGGGGTGCTGGTGCATACGGTCATGTTTTACGGATTGACCGACAGCGCGGCACCCGCCTACGGCAACAGTGACTTTCGTCAGATGCACCACCTGATCCAGCGGGAGGCCCGGCGAAGGCCGGTCTGGTACTTCCCGGAATCGAGCTACTGGGTTGCCTTTGACAGTTCGGTCCCTCTCTTTCTTCTTTCGTACCTCCAGGCCCGATGGCAGGATATCCAGGCGCTTGAAGGTTCGGGGGTCCAGGGACATCTGACCTTCACCTCCGGATGGGAATGGGGGTACTGGCTGGTTGACTGGTCGGTGGCCCGGTGGAGTTGGGACTATGGGGGGAGCACTCATCCGTTGGATGGAGTGGAACATCTCTTCGGAATCTTCAGCCCGCTTCTTCCCTGGGGAAAACTGATGCAGACTCAGGATCTCTGGTTGAAGCGGCGAAACCAGATCGCCCATTTGGTCGCTGCCGATCCGTTTTCCGAGATGCCGGGATTCCTGATGCCCGAGTTCGCGCCACGCAGTCAGGTCGATTGTGCCAACCTTCTCTATCGATTGAGCCGGAAAGAGCTTCAACAAGAGGCACTGGAGGTGGCTTTACGCCTGGACAACCTGGCGGAAGAACTGGCGACCGCGACCCGTGGCGTCAATCAGGCGGTTCAGGGGGTGGATCCGGTGCAACGGGCATTGTTCGAAGAACTCCTCCGAGCCTTTGAAGTAACAAGTCTCAGGGCCCGGCACCGTTCCCTGATTAAGGGCGACGGCGAACGTTTCTTGGACCAGCTCTTCGGCTTCCTGCGGATCGCCGAGCTGAAAGAACAAGTCGCGGTACAGCCGATCGAAGTGGGTCTGATACAGCCGCGCCCACGCCCGCCCGTCGCCGCTCTGGGCGCGGCTG
>JANQIN010000026.1 GCA_028282145.1 Thermodesulfobacteriota bacterium
AGCACGGCACGAGATGACCCATGATCGTCGATTGCAGCAGAAGAGCCTATGGATCATTCAGGCGTCTACATGGCGAGTCGCGACTTTTCCGGACTCAGCTTGGCCTCCAGCCTGCGTGCGTACAGACTCATCCCGTAGCAACAGACGAAGTAGAGGACGGCAGCCGTCGTATAGATCTCAAAGGCGTTGACCAACAGGCGGTTGTTGAGCACATAGGCCACGGTGGTCAACTCGGTCACACTGATGATATATGCCAGCGAGGTATCCTTGAAGATGGCGATAAAGAGCCCGACAATCGCCGGGATCATCTGTTTGAGCGCCTGTGGTAAAACGATCTTACGCATGGTCTGCAGCCAGGTCAGACCGGTACTGATCGCCGCCTCGGTCTGGCCGGAAGGAAGGTTCTGAATACCGGCACGAACGATCTCGGCCATATAGGCCCCGGTAAAAATAGTGATCGCGATCGTGGCGCTCCAGAAGACATCAAGCTGAACCGTGAAGACGACCGGGGCAAAAAAGTAGACCCAGAAGATAACCATAATCAGGGGATTCCCCCGGATCAATTCAATATACAGAGTCGCCGGAATCCGGGCGGCAGCGTTCTTCGCAGTCCGCCCGACACCCACCACCAGACCGATAAAGAAGCTGGCAACGATGACAATGACCGACATCACCACCGACATGGCCAGTCCGCCCAGGCCGAAAAAGACCTCGCTCGACTCCCCGTTGGGGAAACGCCACCAGAGCATGGTCGGCAGGCTGTCCCAGATCACCTGAAAGTTGAAGGTCATCAATCCACGAACGGTCTGGACAACCAGAAAGAGCAGGATCAGGACAAAGCCGCCCTTCCCTGCCCATTCGGCCCCTGTCCACAGCCCCTGTCGAATCCTCCGCAATTTCAATTCGGCGGGCGAGTAGGACAAACGAGCCGCCCTCTTCACATGAATCTGATGATGCAACAGGTGACACAGCTGGGTGTACCCGGCGGTCAGGGGCCAGAAAAGCACATTGGCCGCCTGCCGCAAAATGGGTTGTTTATCCCTGGGGATAATCTTCAACCGCACATTGACCAGATTGAGAAAAAGAGAGATCAGCATCGACAGGCCCAGGTAAATCCCTGTCGCAACCGCAGTGGCCTCGAACCCGGCGTAGGTCAGCGACTCGACCTCCTGTGCACTCCAGCAGACCTCGGCCACCCCAACGGTCATCGCCAGGGAGGAATTCTTCATATTGTTGAGAAATTCACTGCCCAGCGGTGGGATGATCTGGCGAAAAGCCAGAGGGAGAATGATCTTGCGCAAAGTCTGGGGAAAGGTGAGGCCCGACGAATAGGAGGCTTCCAACAATCCTTTGGGAATCGATTGAATCCCAGCCCGTATAATCTCAGCGACAAAGGCTGCAGTATAAATCCCCAGGCCGATGGTCGCGACCCAGAACTCGAAATTGAGTTCGAACAGCTTCATCCGGATCTCTTCCGGGAACGCCATCGGCAGGGCGAAATTCCAGAAGAACAGTTGCACCAGCAGCGGCGTGTTACGAAAGAACTCGATGACCGAAGTGGCAAAGTAGTAGACCGGTTTGAACGACGACAGTCGCGCCAGTCCCAGGGTGGTCCCGAGCACCAGTGCAAGAACGGCTGAATAGAGGGAGATCTGAACCGTCAGATTCAGCCCCTGCACCATCATTTCTCCCAGATGACCGTATTCCGTTTCGGAAGTAAAGACCGCCCAGTTGAAATCGTAGTCAAAACGGAATATCCAGCCGAAGTAATAAACGAACAGCCCGGCCAATCCGCTGAGGAACAGGTACTGCACCCAGGTTTTCTCAAAAAGTCGTATCAGCATGGCACCACAAGTAAACGACTGCCCCGGGAGGGAAACCTCCCGGGACGGTTTGTTATGATTTTTGATCTTTCTATAGCTTGATCAAAGTCGGGTTATTCGTGAACCTTCGGCGCAAAACCGACCCGTGTGCTTCAGATCGATCCAAGCGCAGATTCACGCCTTGCAGGCAGGCCTGAAGGCCTGTCGAAACACGCGAAGCGAGCATGGGTCGAGATGAGGTGCAATGGACGGTCGCAGCATAATGGATTCATGAAAGATCCGACTTAAGGCCACATTTCGATCTGCTCGGTCATGGGGAACGGAGTTTCGGTATTGGGACCGAACCACTTATTGTAGATGGCCATGTAGGTGCCATCCTTCCACATGTCCTGCAAGGTGAAGTTAATCGTGTCACGCCACCTGGAGTCGTCCTCCGGCAGACCGATGCCGTAAGGCTCCGGGGAGATGAATTCACCCACCAACTCGTACTTGCCCGGCTCCTTCGCCGCCAGGGCGATCAGCAGGGTGGAGTCGGTGGTGATCGCCTGTACCCGGCCGGAGCGCAGGGCTTCGAACATCTCGACTTCGTTCTGGTAGCCGGTGACTTTGGGGTTCTTGTTGCCCAGGGACTTGAGAAACTTCTTGGCATTGACAATGGAGGTCGTCCCCTGCATCGAACCGATTTTGGCGTTCTTCAGAGCGGCACCGTCGGCAAACTGGCCTTTGCGAGCGAGAAACTTCTGACCATCAAAGAAATAGGTGATGGAGAAGTCGATCTTTTCATCACGGATCCGCTTGTGGGTCATGTTGGACAAAACCATGTCGACCTTGGGTGGGTTGGTTTGCACAAAGGAGATCCGGGTCTTGTTGTTCACCACGACCTTCTCAAGCTTGGCACCCAGTCGCTTGGCGATCTCGGTAGCAACGTCCACGTCAAAACCGACCCATTCGTTTTGGGCATTGATAAACCCGAACGGTTTCCCTTTATTGGAGATCCCGGCCCGGACCACTTTATCTCCGGTCACCCGATCGTAGGTGGGACCCGCTACCGCAGCAGAAGCGGCCACCAGGCCGATCGCTGCCATCAACACAACTGCCTTTTGAATCATCTTGCGCATTCCTCTTCTCCTTGGTGTTATTGATGGTGCATACCAGTGAGGCGGCTTCCCGCCTCATAACCCTCCTGGGCATGGTTTCAAAATATTCCAGTTTTCAATGACTCAATATTTTGCTCAGAAACGATTTGGTCCGATCGCTCTGCGGATTATTGAAAAACTCTTCCGGAGTGTTCTGCTCGACCAACCGTCCTTCGTCCATAAAGATCACCCGGTCGGCAACCTCCCGGGCAAATCCCATCTCGTGGGTGACACAGACCATGGTCATCCCTTCCCGGGCCAGGTTCTTCATGACGTCCAGGACCTCGTTGATCATCTCGGGGTCCAGCGCCGACGTCGGTTCATCAAACAACATGATTTTCGGTTTCATCGCCAGGCCGCGTGCAATAGCCACCCGTTGTTGTTGTCCACCGGAAAGCTGACTGGGATAAGCGTCGGCCTTATCCGGAATATTGACTTTGGCCAGAAGATCGTGGGCCAGATCGAGTGCATCCCTCCGAGCCATCTTTCGCACCAGGGTCGGAGCCAGCAGGATGTTTTCCAGCACCGTCATATGAGGGTAGAGGTTGAACTGCTGAAAAACAAAACCAACCTCCGCCCTCAACTGGACCAGGTTGATCTTCGGATCGTCCAAATCCATCCCGTCGACGACAATCCGCCCTTTCTGGATCGGTTCGAGCCGGTTGATGGTGCGGATCATGGTGCTTTTGCCCGAACCGGAAGGACCACAGACAACGACCACCTCTCCTGAGGCGATTTCGAGACTGACATCTTTGAGGACATGGAGGTCTTCGCCATACCACTTATTGACATTGTTCAGATGAATCACAGCGTCACCTTTTGACATTGGAATATTCGGTACCCTCTGAGGCACAAGGGGCGATGGTAACAGGTTCGCAATCGAAAAAAAACACTCTTTTCGCCAATATTGCTGTAATTATTACGCAGATCTGAACACTTTAATCGCCAATGAAATCTCGGCATTTTTGCGCTGTTCCGAAGGCTCGCCGAACCCTTTATGTAATTACGGTGGGTTAGGTCGATTCATTGAAATCGGAATCACTTTTGTTACACTTTGCGCATTTGCCTGTGCGACCGGAATGACTCCCGGTCGCCAGAATCGGGAGGCCGCCATGTCCCTGAAAGGTACTCGAACCGAGAAGAATCTTCTGGTTGCGTTCGCCGGTGAAAGCCAGGCCCGTAACCGTTACACCTTTTTCGCTGCCCAGGCGAAAAAGGAAGGTTATGTCCAGATTGCCTCAATCTTTGAGGAGACTGCAGATCAGGAAAAGGAGCACGCCAAACGGTTTTTCAAGTTCCTGGAAGGGGGCGATGTGGAGATTTTGGCCGCCTACCCGGCCGGCCGGATCGGCACCACCGGGGAAAACCTGCTCGCTGCAGCGGAAGGTGAACGGATGGAGTGGGGGACTCTTTATCCCGACTTTGCCGATGTGGCCCAACAGGAAGGCTTCCCGGAAGTCGCAGCAGCCTTCGAAGCCATTCTGGTTGCCGAAAAGCATCATGAGAAACGTTACCGGGACCTGGCAGCGAATATCGAAGCAGGACGCGTTTTCAAGCGTGAGGCTAAGGTGGTCTGGCGCTGCCGCAAATGCGGTTTTCTTCACGAAGGGGAGGAGGCGCTAGAGCTCTGTCCCGCCTGCATACATCCCCAGGCTCACTTCGAGCTTTTGGGCGAAAACTACTGACACCTTTTTGCATGACCATTTTCCCCGCTTAAACAAGCGGGCCAACAACCAACAGGAGGAATTGTGGCCAGTCAATATGAAGTGTATAAGTGTGATCTGTGTGGCAACATCTGTGAGGTTCTTCAGGGCGGCGCCGGCGAGCTGGTCTGCTGCGGTGAGCCGATGAAGCTTCTGAAAGAAAACACCGTCGATGCAGCGACCGAAAAGCATGTTCCCGTCATCGAAAAAGGGGACGGTTTCATCAAGGTTTCCGTTGGCTCCGTAGCCCACCCGATGGAAACAGCTCATTTCATTCAGTGGATTGAGCTCATTGCTGACGGTAAGAGCTACAAGCAGTTTCTGCAGCCTGGTGAGGCGCCGGAGGCCGTGTTCAACGTAACCGCCGACCAGGTAACTGCGCGCGAATACTGTAATCTGCACGGTCAGTGGAAAGCCGAAGCGTAAAGATTCGGTGAAGTTTCATCCCAAAGCCGGCCCGGAAGGGTCGGCTTTTTTATTTATTGGTATGATGGGCTAGCGGGAGGAAACGGAGCCTCGTCATGACAAATCCATCCAGATCGGCCCAATACCACACACGTATCGCAGCAGGCTTGACAGCGCTCCTGCTGACTTTTGGTTGCATGCCTTCTCCACCGGTTGCCGACGCGCGACTCAAAGGGATCGCCAGCCTTCACATCGAGGACACCACCATCGGATCGGTCGCCCTTGTACCTTCGGAAGCCAATCGTGTTGCCAAAACGCTCACGGTAGAACTCCAAAAAGCGCTTGAAGCGCGGGGTTATGTCGTTCAACCGTCCAACGTTGATGCCCGCCTCAAGGTTCACATCGATTACGTGCGGGACCAGCGGGTCCACCACAGTTACTGGTGGGAAAGAAGGTGGCCAAAGATCGAACTCTACGGCACCATGACCCTGATCGGTGGAGACGGTGAGAAGCTCAGCCGGCAGGAGGTTTTCGCCGAAGGCCCTGTGGACAGCCTTAGCGACCCGGAAATCTACGGGACCCTGGCCCCATCGAAGAATCTGGCCAGGGCCATTGCAGCCCGCTTTCCTTTACGGAGATAGGACCACACTGCCGACTCTCTAGTCCGGCCGGCTTAAAGCCGCGACCCTCTCTGTTGCAGGAGGATGGGAATAATAAAACCGGGCGTAGAGGGGATGGGGATGCAGATTGCTGAGGTTCTCCCGGCTGAGCTTTATCAGAGCCGATGCCAGTGCTCCCGGGTTTCCGGTCAACTCTCCGGCATAACCATCGGCTTGCCACTCCTGTTTCCTCGACCGCCAGCTGGACCAGGGGATGCCGAAAAAGCCGAGGAGCGATCCGGCGAACCCCAGTATCAGAAAGCGAGCATAGTCCGAAGCCTGGATCAGACCGACCAGAGAGGGGACCTCTGGCCTTTTGAGGCACCACCAGCCAGCAAAACAGGCACCGAGAGAAATCAGCAAGGTGCGTATGAGTGTTTTCCGGATGTGCCCGTATTTCCAATGTCCCAATTCGTGCGCCAGAACCGCCAGAATCTCCTCATGCCCCATCTGCTCCAGCAAGGTGTCAAAAAGAACAATACGTTTATCCTTTCCGATCCCCGTAAAATAGGCATTGGAGTGACCGCTTCGTCGGCTGGCATCGACCTGGAAAATCTTCTCCACCCGCAGGCCTGTCTTTTCAACCAGAGTTTGGATTCCCGTTCCCAGTTCCGAGTCCTGTAACGGGGTGAACTTAAAGAAAAGGGGCTCAATCACGTAGGGGCTGATCCAAATGACAAAGAGCACAAAGAGTGCGAGTACGCCCCAGACCGGTAGCCACCACCATTCCGGCAGGGCATTTACCAGAGCCAACGCTCCCGCCAGAAGCGTGCCCATAAAGAGGACGGTGAGAAGCAGCCCCTTGAACTGGTCGGCGCACCAGAGGCGGAAAGTCGTCGTGTTGAAGCCATGACGCTCTTCCACGACAAAGGTACGCCAAAGGTTAAAAGGCAGGCTCAAGAGTGTACTGGCAACAAAAAGCCCCCCGAAAAAGGTCAGCCCACTCGTCAGATAGCCTGTCGAAACCGTATTGACCCAGCGATCGTAGAACCCCAGTCCTCCGCCAAACAGAAAGTACAGCACAACAGCCTGGGAAGACAACGACTCCACCAACCCCAGACGGCTGAGAGCCAAAGTGTAATCCCGGCTTTTCTTCAGCGTTTCCCGGTCGATCACCCCCTCGAACCCTGCGGGGACCCGGTGACCGTGTCTTTTGAGATGGTTGAGATTGAGTTGGCGTAGAACCAAACGCACCAGCAGGACCCCAAGGGCACACCATAATAACACCATGACAGGACCACCTTTGTGGATCAGAGTTGGACCCGCAACTTCAGCTCCAGCGGGTGCGGATGCAGGTAAACCTGCTGGTTCAGATAGGGCTCTCCATATTTGCGGGTAAAATGATTCAACAGGGTAATCGGTACCAGCAGGGGAACAAGCCCGGCACGATAATGATCAAACAGTTCCAGAGCTTCGACCTTCTCCTCCGCTGTCAAATCTTTCTTGAAGTAACCGAGTACGTGCTGAAGAACGTTCACCTGCTTGCGCACGGTGGTCTTCAACCGCACCGCTTTCATCAGGCAGGTCTCATACCCGTCAATAAAATCCTCCCGGCTTATAACACCGACTTGAGCCACCAGCTTCCCCATCTGCCGCAACAGGTCCGGGCTGTGAGACATCAAGAGAAGTTTGTGCCGGGCATGAAACTCAACCAGGGCTCCTGAGGTCCCGGCTGCCAGAGCTTCACGCCACCGCTTGAAGGTAAAAACACATTCAATAAAGGTTTCTTTCAGCTTGGGGTCGTGCAAACGGCCATCCTCTTCCACGGGGACCAGAGGGAAACTTTCCATAAAGATGCGGGCGAACATTCCGACACCGGTTTTTTTCGGCATGCCGCTATCATCATAAAGGCGAACCCGCTCCATTCCGCTGGACGGCGACTTGGACTTGAAAATAAAACCGCAGAGATTTTCGGAGGCCAGCTCTTCCACCCGCTCCCGAGCCCAAGCTTCCATCCTCTCGGTGATATCTTCTCCACTTTGGGAAAAGACCAGGCGCGCCTCATCCGGTTTCTTGCCGATCAACCGCAATGCCGGCCGCGGTGTGGGCAGGCCAAGCTCCACTTCAGGGCAGACCGGCACATAGTCGACAAACTGCCCCAGGGTATCCCGCAGCCAGCGATCCAGCTTATGGCCCCCATCGTAACGAACCTTCTCGCCCAGCAGACAAGAACTGATCCCTACCCGAATTTTTTCCATAGCAACCTCCATTTCACTGAAATCATAAATGGAATCGTTAGGATTGTCTCGGTGCCGGGGAAAAAAGGCGGGATTCGGTGTAGCACCGAACCCCGCCCGTCAGCTTCAGCATTGAACAGATCCGACCTTGAGCCGGAAAGATCACTTTCGGTTAATTCAATTCGATAAAGTCCAGCTTATTATAGGCCTTATCAAACAAGGTCGCCCGATAGATTTTCGTATCATCGTAGCGCACGATGTAATGCAGCGGGTTTGCTAGCAGTTTAAAGCTCATGGTCCGGTAGTCGAACTTTTCCAGATCCAGAGGGATCAACGTATAGTCCGGATACGAGATCAGATAGACCCGGCTGTTACTGTCGATCACATAACCGTAGAAGTTTTTCTGTCGGTTCTCCGACACCCGAACATGCTGAATATCACCGATGCCTTCAGGCAGGGCCAGCTTATCGACCTTCAGCTGGAAATCACCACGACGCATATTAAAGAGTGCGCCGGTGCTGTCTTTGATGAAGTACCCCCAATCGAACGGTTTCATATTGGTGGTCTTGCCCCAGATACCGGTAATGGGAAACTGCAGTCCGGCCTCCTTGAAGGCAGCGTTGATCTGGTCGGTCAGTTTCTCCATCACTTTGACCGACTCGGCCTCCCAGACCTTTACCCGATCGTTTTTGACCGACAGGATCTCCTGCGGGAAGGGGATGACCCCTTTATCGCTCAGCGGATTAAACAGGGGGTAGAGCTGCGCTTCCTTGGTTTGCAGGTAACTCGGATTGTAGGCCAGGGTCAGGCGGGCCGATTTGATGCGGTCGCGATCGTACAGTTCGCCCTGCACTTCGACCGGCAGCAGGCCCTGAATTTCGAGGTTTTTCCAGTACACGAAGGGAAGATTGTCTTCAAAACTGAAGCGCCCATAGGACTTGGTCGGCGTGGCATAGTGGAAATCATGCCCGGCGCCGTTTTTCTGATACAGCCACTCGTTGAGAATGGGCGAATACCAGATGTAATACTTCTTGAACTCCTTGGCGATCTCCTCCTGATAGCGTTGCCCACCGATTACCAGGATCAGAGCGCAGGCTGCCAGACCGCCGCCGTAAGCGATCCATCGGGGCAGGCGCAGGCTTTTGACGCTGAGGAAGCTGTCGTAGACCGCCAGCACCAGCCAGATACTGACCAGAAGCAACACCAGATCGTTGGGGCTATAGCGCTCTTTGAAGAACAGCAGGGCGATGACCAATGCAAAGAACAGCTTGCCCCAGCGTTGCCAGTTGCCACGTTCGATAATGACGCTGGCCAGCCCCAGATAAAGGATCAGCGCGGGCAGCTGCCAGTAAAGGCAGTCTTTGATCACTATGCGCACGATCTCCGGGGGATAATAGTCGGCGGTCATCCAGGCCAGCATCCCTCCCAGCACACCGTTGACCAGGAGCAGTGCAACCGCCCCCGCCAGCAAATGGTGTCGCACCAGTGCATCAAGCGGGACCGGCAGATGGGTCAGGATACGCACCCGGTTCTGGATTGCTTCGGGTAGAAACTGGCCAAAGGCAAGCACCGCAGCAGCCAGAAGAAAGAACGGCGCCAGATAGGCGTACGGTTTGTCTTCCAACTGGGCAAAACGGTACCACATCATCGACTCAGGCTCGATGGTGGCGTAGGCTGTGCTCAGCTCAAAGCCGTAATGTGCCCCGGCGGCCGCAGCCGCCAGAACCAGCGGCAGAAGCAATCGCTTCAATTTGAGCCATTCTTTTTGGTAGATCGCCTGCACTTTCATCAGTATTTACCCACAAAGCCGAGAAACTTCTCTTCAAAATTCACTTGCACTTCGGTCAGCGGCTGGCCAATCTCCCGCTCCAGCTCTTCCCGGTCGAAAAAGCTGAACAACTGGTGGCCGGTCTTATGTGTTTCAAACCGATGAACCTTGTCGGAGGCCGCAGGAGCCTCGGTGCACTCATAGCATCGAAACCCCCTGCAAAAGCCAGCCATGCTGTTCTGGTAAACATCGGTCGAGCGATCAACAATAGCGATCTCGTCGACCAGATTTTCCAGGTCGTTCATCACATGAGAGGTGATGAGAACCGTCTTCTCGGTTCCGTAGAGATAATCCTTCAGGTAATCGACAAAGAGACGGCGATAGCCGGCGTCGAGCCCCATGGAATAATCGTCGAGGATCAGCAGGTCGGCATCCTGGGCAAAGAGCAGTCCCAGCACCACCTGAGATTTCTGACCGAAGGACAGAGAGGACAGTTTCTGCGTCAGACTCAAATCCATCAGGTCGATCAGTTCGAAAAAGACCTTGCGATCCCATTTGGGATAAAACGAGGAGAAGAACCGTTCCACCTGTGTCACACTCATGGTGTCGTAAGAGGTGAAACCCTCATATAGCAGGGCGATACGCTCCCGGGTTTCGGGCGGAAGGCAGTAGGAAGATTCGCCCAGGATGAGGCATTCCCCCTGCTGGGGCCGGATATACCCCATCAGGATATTGATCAGGGTGGACTTGCCGACCCCATTTTTTCCCAGCAGACCAAAAACAGTGCCGGTCTGAATTTCAAGGTTCAGATCGGCATAGATTTCCTTACTGCCATAGGCGTGATACAGCTGCTTGATTTCAATGGCCGGGGTAGACACTCAATCAGACTCCTTCGTGCCTTTGCTGCTGTCATGGATCCCGTCGCAGGTCGACTTGCCACAACCGCAGCCTTTCTTCTTGAACATGCTGCGGTAGATATAGAAGACTGCAACGGCAAATACGAGGGCGATAAAAAGCTGTTCCATGTATTCACCTTACCAGAAAATGTCCGGCACCGGTCGTCGACCGGTGCCGGAACAGGGGGTTACTGCATATCTTTGGCTTCAACCCAGATAACGGCGTCCTGGCTCAGCTCTTTACCCTTGTGTTCGGTATCGCTACCGGCACCCAGAGCGCAGAAGCCCCACCAGCCAGCCTTGGGCAGACCGAAGGTGAACTGACCGTTGGCATCGGCTTTGATGCCCTGAGTCACGAAGCTGTCCTGAGGGGCGCTAAAGCGCTTCTTGCCCATGGCGTTGGCAGTGATGTCAACGTCGTGGTTCAGGTATTCCACTTCGATCTCAGCGAAAGGAACGGGCTTGCCGTTTTGCTTGACGATACCGGTGAAGGTGGAACCGGTCCAGATGGAGTAAGGCTTGTTCAGCGGAACGATTTCGGCCTTCAGACCCAACTCAGCGTCCCAGTCGGTGGGCGCACCAGCCACATTGACAACCATCTTGGTGATCTGCTGGATGTAGATATCTTCGTTGCTCTCGTAGTAGGGAGCCGGCTTCATCACGAACAGGTGATCGCCCATGCGGCGAGCCTTGTACGTCGATGCATAGCCACCGGCCGAGTTGGTGGTTCCCTTCCAGGTGATGGGCTTCAGGGTCGGCAGCAGGTCCTTCTTCTTCCCTTTGTTGATGACATAGAACTCCTCGACCGGAGCCGGAGTCTTGCTGTCATGCTGCAGGCCCATTTCCATGGTGTGCTCATCGGCGAAGGGGTGGTTAAACACGTGGCGCAACTCAATGACGCTCGGCTTTTCCAGAGCCGAATTAGGGGTGTACACCATCTGGAAATGGGCAAGTGCGTTACCGGCAACCAGGGCGAAAATAAAAACCATTATCAACTGCTTCATAAAAAAACTCCTTCTCTCTACACGAATGATTTAAGCGGTTAGATTATTCGACGATGTCCTTACCGTCGACATAGACTGCATGACCTTCACCAGCGTTGAAGACCGCCTGGTATTTACCGGAGGGCTTCTTGAAGTTTACTTCACTGTACTCGTTCATTTTGGTTTTGAGGATCACCTTACCGTTCTGCTCGACACGAAATTCGACACCGCTGGCGCTGCTGCCGTCGCTGAAACCGCCTTCGCAGGTGATGGTACCGTCACCCTCATCAAAGCAAGACATCAGTGCCGAGTGCGCCATGGCCGACGTGGCCGAGAAGACCAACAAGCAAGCCAGTACAAACAGTTTTTTCAGCATTGTTCTAACCCTTTCTCCATTTTTCCGACATGCCAGCCGGAGCGTTTTGTTCTTAAGAAACCCAAAATCAGTGTCGTCAGTACAACGGCGATATAGAAGTTACGCATCATCTCCGCACCGGTCCAACCCAGGGTCAACGCCAGGCTGAAGGCCGCGGTGGAAAGACCGATCCCCAGAGCAATGGGGAAGAAGATGGCAAACAGCATCCAGCGATACGAATTGGCCTGCAGCCGGACCACCACCATGGTAGCGATACACGGGGGCGTCAGAATCATAAACAGCAACATCGACGAGGCATGAATCGGCGTGTAGGCCCCATCCTGAGCAAAGGCCTCTTCAGGGCTCAGGTCCGACTTACCTTTCTCATAGATCGACCCCAGGGTCGCGACGGCACTCTCTCGTGCCGCAAAGGAGCTTAAGAAAGCAACGTTGATCCGCCAGTCAAACCCGGCATAGGTAGTCAACGGCTCCAGCGCACGACCGAACATGCCGAGGAAGGAGTTGCGGATCTTCTCGCTTTTGATCGCAATCTGTAGACGCTTATTGACCTTGGACAGTTTACGTAACTGACGATTTAACTGTTTCGCCTCTTTATTGTCCGGACGCACCAACGGGAACAACTGGGGATTTTCAGCCAGATACCTGGCATCCATACCCGCGACCGCCTCTTTGCTTGTAGCCAACATCCGGTTGGCCTTGTAGCTGTCGTAAATTCCCAGCAGAGCAAAGACCTCATGCGGTTCATCGACAAACTCGGCGTACTGGGTCTTCGAGGCTTTCTTGGTGAAGGACGCAATCGCCTTGTCCCCTTCCTGATGGAAGCCGGCCATCTTTTCGTCGGACACTCCCGGGTACTGCAGCAGTACAAAGAGGACGACCGCCACCGCTACTACAATGGTAACCACCTTCTTTACATAAAGCCAGACACGCTGACAGGCGCGGAATAAAACGCCGCGCACCGTCGGGATGTGGTAGGCGGGAAGCTCCATAACAAATGGAGCCGTCTCATGGTTTTTGAGTACCGTTGAAGTCAGCAACCGGGCAACGATCAGGGCGATAAAAAGGGTCACTGTCGAGATGTAAAACATCATGATCGACATCTGATCCTTGAAAAAGGCCCCCAGCAACAAGGTGTAAAACGGCACCTTGGCCAGACAGTTCATGTAGGGGACCGTCAGCACCGTCGCCAAACGGGCTCTGTCGTCGGCAATCCCCTTGGTGGACATGACACCCGGTACGGCGCACCCACCGACAAAGGCGCCACCAAGGACCAGAGGCAGCGTCGACTGTCCGTGAAGGCCGAAACGCTTGAAGACCCGATCGAGTATAAAGGCCATTCGCGGCATATAGCCCACATCCTCCAGGATGGCGATCAAGGCAAAGAGGATGAAGAAGATGGGGAGATAATTCAGCAATGCCAACACCGAGTTGGTCATCCAGATACCAAAGTCGGTTATCAGCGGCACTTCGATGGACGTCGCCACCGGCAGTATGGAGATAATCTTGTTTTTCACCGCCGCCAGAAGCGGCCAGGTGTAATCGGTCAGCTTGTAGCCATACACGATGGCGAGCTGGTAAATGGCGCAGATGATGCCGAACAGGATCGGGAAGGCAAGCCACTGGTTGAGGATAATCCGGTCCAGGCGTGCTGTAATCGTATCCTGGCTTCCGCCCTCCTCCTTGACACACTTGTGAAAGACCACATCGGCATTCTGGTAACGGAGCCGCGCAATCGCCTGATCAACATCCAGATCGTGGGTGCGATGAATCTCATCGGCCAGGTCGGTCACCTCGGCAGCAGAAATACCGGTTCGTTCAAGCACAACCTGGTCTTTTTCCAGGGTCTTGATCGCCAGCCAACGTTGGGGAAGAGCGGTCTCCACCCTGATCCGCTCTTCCAGTTGGGTGATATAGGGTTCGAGAGCATCGTAATCGATACGGAAGGGCTCAACCGTCTTTGTCGCGCTGGCCCGTCGAACGGCATCAAAAATCTCCTGCCGCCCTTCCCGCCTGGAACCGATGGCTTCAACAACCTCGACGTTGAGCAGTTCAGACAGACTGGCCGAGTCGATAGAAATATTCCGCCGTTCGGCCACGTCCATCATGTTGAGGACGACAACAACCGGTTTGCCGAGCTCAAGGAGCTGGAAAGTCAGATAGAGACTGCGCCGCAGGGTGGCAGCATCCACCACATTGACGATGACATCCGGAGCCTCATCCATCAGAAAGGTCTTGGCGACCCGCTCTTCCAGCGAATAGGTACTGAACGAATAGGTTCCCGGCAGATCAACAAATTCGAATTTGGTGCCTTCAATCTGAATCCGGGCCGTCTTTTTGTCGACCGTCACCCCCGGATAGTTGGCGATGTGCTGGTTGGCCCCCGCCAGAAGATTGAAGATGGTCGACTTACCGCAATTGGGCTGCCCGGCCAGTGCTACTTTGGTCATACAAACTCCACCTGGATAAGAGCGGCCTCGGTTTGACGCAGGGTCACCAGGTAGCCATGAATCTCAATTTCAATAGGATCGCGCAATGGCGCGTTCCGAACCATCAGAACCTCGGTGCCGGGCACAAAACCCATGTTCATCAACTTCTGCCCCAGCGCCCCGGTTGCGGAGCATTTCAGGATAGTGGCCTTCTGATTTTTCTTCAGATCGGCGAGAGTGGTGGCCGACCTTCCCGAACAACCGGAACCACCGGTGCCCGATTCACTGCCACTATCCACTATCTGCTCTACCGGAAAATCCTTCATCTCATCTCCTGATCTCTGTACTTCACCTGCGTCGGCTGCATTCAACCATTACCCTCTTTCAGGAAGGTCTGGGTGCTGCGAAAATAATCTACTACCATCTTTCTAACGGCCAGACAAGGGGAAAGTGAAATTCGGTTTCATTTTCTAGAAACCATCATGGTTGGCTAACATTCTGTATTAGATGTGCTCGCAGAAACGCCTTTCCAAACGGTAGAAAGGAACCAACGTCAACCGGGATACAAAATCACAAGGAACCGGAACCCATCCCTGTCATGCCTGCCACCTTTTCGTGATCTCCGTCACATTTGGGCTGATTTACTGTTTTCACGTTGACTGGCTCACTCAGTTCTCGTAAATTCCAGTCTCATTGCATTTGATAACGGTTATCAATTTCCATATCGGCAATCCAATTCATTGATAACCAGGTCTTTTTCCACAGGAGTTCAGACAATCATGAAACATATCCTCGTAACCCTTACCGCCCTGGGATTGGTTCTGGCCATCACCTTCCCCGCCTTTGCCAGCGACCCGACAATTTACAGCTCCATTCGTATGCAGACCTTTTATGTGGACGGTGACGATGGGAGCACCGACACCAAAGATCTGAAGTGGACCCTGCAGGGGAACACCCATATCGGTGTTGACTTTGAAGTCAGTGACGCTGTTTTCGGGAATGTCGAGCTGGACATCGGTGACGGAGTTGAACTGAGCGCCGCGTTTGGGGTGTGGGATTTCGGGCCAGGCAATCTCATGATTGGGCAGGATTCCGCACCGTTTGACTGGGGGCCCGATCAAGTAGCCGCAGAGGACAATGATATGGCCGGGTATGGTTCTCTGGGCATCGATGCCGCGGCTCAAATGACCGTCAATATGGACAACGGCTTATACCTGTCACTTTTTGACAATACCAACGACAATGTCAATAGCGACGACATTGAGCTTCCTCTTTTGGCTGTTGGCTTCAATGGTGAAACCGGCAACACTGCTTTCGGTTTTGGTGCTGCCTATACCACCTACGAGAAAGCCGCCGGCATGGATGCCAATACTTGGTTGGCCTATGCCCAAGCCGAACAAGGCCTTGGTGCAGTGACTTTGCTGGGTAAAATCTACTACGGTCAGAACCTGGGTGAGCTCGGCGGTTATGCCGGCCCCAGTGCCACTTACGATGCGACCGGCGATGAAGACGCCGACACAATCGCAGGCTTCCTTGCTGTGGCCGGTCAGGTCAACGACAAGGTTTCCTACCTGGCAGCTATTGGGTATGCTACCACCGACCGCGCCGACTACTCGGACGATGATGCACAACTGTCTTACTATGTCCAGTTTCCTATCGAGGTTTCCAAAGGATTCCAGGTCGTACCCAGTGTCGCTGTTTTCGACAAGCTTGATGATACTTCCGGCAACGACGAAGGGAGCGAGCTTTACGTTGGTGCAAAGTGGCAGTTTGATCTATAAGCCAAGTCTGAATCAAACCTGCCCCGGCACATCCGGGGCAGGTTCCAGGACTTTTCCGAAAAAAATACGCCCCATTTTCCCGCCTCAATAAAATAATCCCGGACCCTCCCTTTTTCCAAAGCCAAATATTTTATCTCGATTTTTCTTGACATCTTCCCTACTTTCTTCTACTTTGAAAACGGTTATCATATTCCTGTTCAGTTTTTAACAACGGGTTACTCTTCAGTAGCTTCCAAATGTGGGTAGAATAACGAAAACAGCGTTAACGCATCCTCTACGCGGGCTTCTCCTCCTGCGGGGTGCGAACAAGGGTGGGCGGATACATGGTGTATCCGCCCTTTTTGTATTGTTGGATTTGAAAGGCTAAGGTGGCCTTGAATTTCGCTCGCCCATCCAATGGGCTCGTGTCTGCTCTTAATGGAAAGTGGTATAACTTGGAATAGATTGATACAGGAGGTCAGCATGGAGCCGGAGAAAAACGCAATTCCTGAGAAGACCCGATGCACCTGGTGTCTCGGATCGGATATCTACATCCACTACCACGATACCGAATGGGGTGTACCGGTCACCGACGATCGAAAACTGTTTGAGTTTTTGACGTTGGACGGGGCCCAGGCCGGTCTGAGCTGGCTCACTATCCTCAAGAAAAGGGAGGGTTACCGGGAGGCTTTCTGCAACTGGGATGTGGAAGCAATCGCGCGGATGGGCGAGAAAGATGTGGCCCGACTCAGAGAGAATCCGGCCATCGTCCGCAATCGCTTGAAGATCGAAAGTACTCTCAGTAACGCCCGCGCCTACCTGAAAGTCCTGAATTCAGGGAAGACCTTCTCCGACTACCTGTGGCAGTTTGTCGACGGAACCACTATCCAGAACCGCTGGCAGGACCTGTCCCAGGTCCCGGCCACCACTCCGGAAAGCGATGCCATGAGCAAACAGCTCAAAAAGGACGGCTTTCGTTTTGTGGGGAGTACCATCTGCTACGCCATCATGCAGGCCGCCGGAATGGTCAACGACCACACCGTCGACTGTTTCCGCCATGCAGATCTTAGTGAGCCGGCCTGAGCTGTTGACCCTGACATGAGGTCAGGCAAACTTCGGGAGGTCGAGATGATCGTTACCCTGGTACACATTCCTCTGCAGAATCCAATGACCCTGCGACAGGCCACCGATGCCTTCCTGGCATCGGCTCCCCACTACCAGGAGATGGCAGGCCTGATCCGGAAATACTACACCCTTTCGGAAGACGGTCTTTTTGTCAACGGCGTCTATCTCTGGCATAACCGGGAGGGGGCCAATCGATGTTTTGATGAGACCTGGCGCACCATGATCGAAAACAAATACCAGACCTCCCCGACCGTCACCTATCTCGACTGCCCGGTGGTGGTGGATAATCTTAAGGGGGAAATCCTCGCCCCCTAGATTTCCAGGACGTCGGAAAAAACTCCCGATTCCTTGTCTTCCTGGGGTACACTGCCACCCAAATTGCGCAGCCAAAGAGGGTATTTAATGGTTTCCAAAGACACAATAGACCGCTTCCTGGAGAATAAAAAACTGGCCCTGGTGGGCGCCTCTCGTAACCGAACGGCCTTCGGCAATGTTGTTTTGCGGGAACTCCACACCAAAGGCTACGAGATGACGATCATTCACCCCAAGGCTCGACAGATCGCTTCTTTTGATACCTGCCCCTCCATCAAAGACCTTCCCGAAGATGTCAAAGCTGTTGTGATCGGGGTTCAACCTGAAGCCGCGGTCAACGTGGTGAAAGAAGCCATTGACAAAGGGATTCGCCATATCTGGCTGTTGCGGGGGGTGACTTCGGACAAGGCCCGGCGCCTGGCAGAACAACACGAGGTTTCCCTGATCGACGGAGAATGTATTCTGATGTATGCGGAACCCGTTAATTGGCTGCATGGGATGCACCGTTGTTTCAGGAAACTGGCCGGCACCCTCCCCCAATAACCAACTCTTGCAATACAATCAGCAGCTTAATCATGGATTTCTCTTCCAACGTATTCACTGCAGATAGCCTGACCGATTTTCTCCACCACGAAATTCCCCTGGCAGCGGCGATGGGGGTTCGTGTTGGACACCTCACACCTCGATCAATAAAGCTGACCGCGCCCTTCACAGCCAATAAAAATCCTCACGGGACGATTTTTGCCGGCAGCCAGTCCACCCTGGGAATCCTTGCGGGTTGGGCCTTGCTTCATGCGGCCCTGCGATCCCTCAAGGTTCACGGTTCTCTCGTGATCCGCGAGAGTCATATCCGGTATGACCGACCCGCCCGATCCGACCTTTGGGCCGAAGCACAATTGGACGAATCAGAGCTCCTGGTTTTTCTCCAAGAGGCACAGAAAAAGGGGCGAGCGCGCCTCCAAATCACTTCGTCACTTGGAGACAATCAGGGCCAGGTTGCTACCCAAATCGGTATCTATGTGGTTTTACTTGAAAATGTTTTTTGACAACCCCAGGTAGACTATGGCAGTATTTACGCTACATTAGTTTTTACTTATCTTAAACCAACACTCTGGAGAGCAACCATGATGCGGACCCTTGTCCTCGCTTATCTCGCCGTATTCTTCCTGATTTGTAGTCCCCTGCCATCTGTCGCAGAGGAAAAAGACGCGTCGTGGGTGCATGAAATCCGCTTTGGCATTCTGGATCACGACACCGACGGTCTCTGGTCCGGTTTCAAGCGGGAAGATGGGATCGACATCAACGCCGAAATCCTTTTTACGCCAAGTTTTGACACCTTCCTGGGCTCTCTGCGCCCTCACCTGGGAGCAACGATCAACACCCAGGGCTACACCAGTAAGGTCTATGCCGGAGGCACCTGGCAGTACGAATGGGAAAGCGGCCTCTTTCTGGAGGCCGGGCTGGGCATAGCCGCTCACAACGGTGAATCCGAAACCGACACCAAGATGGACTATAAGGAATTGGGTTCATCGGTCCTCTTCCGGGTCCACTTCGAGGGTGGGTATGCTTTTAACGAACATCACCGCCTCTCGATCATGTTTGATCATATTTCCAACGCTTACCTGTACGATCCCAACGAAGGGATGGACACTCTGGGCCTTCGTTACGGTTACCGGTTCTAACGCCGAAAAAACGACCTATCACGCTTCCCGTCCGAGGAGACTCGACCTCTTGACAGCCGCTGTTTTTTAAACAGCGGCTGTGCTATGCTCCCTGCCTTCTTAGGATGCAGAAGGAGTTGTTTTTGGAAACCATGATTCAACAATTGACCGCCGAATTTCTTCTTCTGGGAGTTGGCGACGCTTTTACCATTCTGACCCTGGCTGCCCTGGAAGGCGTCCTTTCGGTCGACAACGCCCTGGTGCTGGCCATCCTGGTTCGGGGTCTTCCCAAAGACCAGCAGAAACGCGCCCTGACTTACGGCATTGTCGGCGCTTTTGCCTTTAGAATTATTGCACTGATTTTTGCTGCCTACCTGATGAAACTCTGGGTCTTCAAGCTGATCGGCGGGGGCTATCTGCTCTACCTGGCGATGAAACATATGTTCTTCTTTTTCAAGGAAGATGCCCACCAGGGCCGAGCAAGCACTTCCAAGAGCTTCTGGAAGACGGTACTTCTCGTGGAACTGACCGATATCGCTTTCTCGATCGACTCCATCACGACCGCCGTCGCCATGACCGACAAACTGGCGGTGGTATGGATCGGTGGAATCCTCGGCATTATCTTCCTTCGCTTCGCCGCCACCTTCTTCGTACAGATGCTTGAGCGGCTTCCCTCGTTGGAGGATCTGGCCTACCAACTCATTTTTTTCATCGGTGCCAAACTTTCTCTGGAGGCCTTCCATGTCGAGATCAGTCATGACATTTTCTGGCTGATGATGGCTATCATCGCCACTCTGGGAGCATCTCTGGTCTTTCGTGATTACTATCAGCGCAAAACTCACACCGAACACAAAGACCGACTTCTGAACCGTCTTGAAAAGGGAGAGGTTTCACTGGGAGAACTCAAAAGAATGGAAGCGCTGCCCCAAGAGGTGGTGCACTGGTTGATGGCCCACGATTGGCCCAAAGAGGACAAAAGATGAATGCCGCTCTTGTCCTCTTTGCCCTGGCTCTGTTGGCGGGAATCAGTATCCCGACCCAGGCCGGTGTGAATGCAACCCTCGATCAGTCGCTTCGCTCCCCAATCTGGGCAGCGACGGTCAGCTTTGCCGTTGGAACAGTCACTCTGCTGGTCTATGCCCTGGTCCTGCGGCTGCCACTTCCTCTCCCGGCACAAGCCGCTTTGGCTCCGTCATGGTCCTGGTTCGGCGGCGTCCTTGGGGCTTTTTTCGTTTCGGCAACTATCTATCTTGCACCCAAGCTTGGAGCGACCACCATGCTGGGCGCTCTTTTGGGGGGCCAGATGCTTGCCGCCCTGATCCTGGATCATTTCGGTTGGCTGGGATTTCCGACCCAACCAATCACCATGATGCGCCTTCTTGGGGTCGGGCTGATCCTTGCGGGCGTCTGGTTGATCCGAACTCACTAACGGTGCCCGTGCCTGCAGAACCGACCAACTGGCTCAATCCCCACAACTTGTTATGATTACTTCATGGCCCGGGATTAATCCCAGAGAATATCCTCTCGCATCCATGGAGCCGGAGCATGAAACTTGGACTTTTCCCTCTCGGGCTGGGGCTTTGCCTTCTGTTCGTCAGTTGCGAAGCCCCAACGGATCGAACGAAAGCGGCGCGTCAAGAACTGCAACAGATTGCTCGGCAACTGGACACGGAATTTTCAAGAGTACGTCAGGCCGCTGCAGAACTTGCGCAGAAAACGGAAAAAGCCTATCTCAAACCCGATGTCGCTCTTCAGAATGTGGACCGCTCGGCCTACCGGATGACCTCCGGTGGGGCTTTCTACAAACACCGTGAGGATGGAAATTCGGCTCTCTGGATTTCCGGTGCGATCCCGGTTTCCGAGGAGATCAAGAGGATTGCTTATCTGACCGAAGCGATTGAGACAGATCTGCAGAGGCTTGTAAAAAACTACCCGGCCATTATTCAAGCTTACTATAACGATCGCCATTCACTGAACAGGATCTTTCCGCCGTTCGATGTGCTTTCCCAATATCCCGAAAAGATGGACATCCCGTCTTACAATTTCTATTACTTGGCCGATCCGTCGCACAACCCGGAACAAAAGGCGGTCTGGGTCGATGAACCCTACGTCGATCCGGCAGGACGAGGATGGATGGTGTCGGCTATCGCCCCTGTTTACACAGATGGGACTCTACAGGGTGTTGCCGGCGTCGATATAACTATTGCGACACTCACCAAAAGAGCTCTTGAGGAACCGGGGAATTCCGTATTACTCGTAGATCGAAGGGGGGTCCTTGTCACCGCCCCCAACGATCTGATCCGACTCCTGGGGATGCTCCCTCTGGGAGACTATAAGTACATTCAGGCGATTTCCCAGGATACCTACCGGAAGGGAGACTACAACCTGCTTCGGAGCAAAGACAGACAGATACGTCGCATGGCCGAACAATTATTACAGCAGGGAAAAACGGAAGTTGAATGTACGATACAGGGAGCTGTCTATCGGGTCCTGGTCGAACCGGTACCGGAACTTCAGTGGTTTCTTTTGACAGTGATCCCACGCTGAGGAAACACTTCATGACCCCAGATTCCTCACAATCTCTGAAGACATCTTCTCCCAGGCTGGTTATCGCCCTGTGGTGCGTTCTGATCGTTGTCGGCATTTGGCTTTTTATCGGCATTGTCGACCAATTTGTCGAGGACAGAAAGAATCGTCTTCTGGATCAGCTTGCGCGCACAGGCCTGGCACTGGAAGAGAAACATCGGCAGAACCTGGAACAGTGGACGGTGTTCTCAAGGCACCCCGACCTTCTCAATCTGGAAGAGCTTTCACGCCATAATCCCTCCCTACACAAGGTGCTGAAACAGATCTTTTCTGTCCAGCAGGACCACCTTGTCTACCTCGCCTTGGTGGCGGACAACGGGGAGTCGCTCCGATTGCAGCGAGCTCGGGGGAATTACTATCGTCTTTATGAGACTGCAGGGGCGCCCGAGAGTAAATTCTACAGCCATCAGGCTGAGGAGAAGCTTGAACACTCGCTACTCCATATTGTAAGACCGCTTAAAAAACCGGGTAATCGTGCCCCCCTTTGTCTTGTAGCCGGCATCGATCTCACACGTTTTTTCCAGGCAGAACTCCGAAGGGTTCATCCGGGGAAAAGGGTCTGGAGCTGGGCTATGAATCCCGGAGGAGAAATCATCTCGGTTCTATCGCCCGAACAGACTCCCCTCATGCCTTCCGACATGACATTACTGGATGCTCAGAAAGTCTGGGCGGATATCCTGGAGGGGTACCAGGGCGAGTTGGCTCACCAGCTTCAGCTCACCTCGGCCTACAAGGTCCACACCTCCTACTATCCTGTACGTATCGGTGAGGCGTATTTCGGAATCGGCTTTTCCGCAGAAAGGCCGTTCTTCCTGGGGCCGATTTACCGAACCAGTATTCTTCTCTCGACGATCTTCCTTATAGCCCTTTTTCTCGCCGCCGTTCTTTTTCGAAAGATACTGCAGCAACGGACCCAGGCAGAATCGGAGGTCAGGCAATCCTATAAAAACCTTTATGCATTGATCAACAGCTCCAATGACCTCTTGTTTCTGAAAGACGACCGGTGCCGGTACCTCATCGCCAACCGTGCCCATGCGGCTATATTCGGAGTACCGGCAGAAGAACTCCTGGGGCGCACCGACTTTGATTTCCTGCCCGTAGAGGCGGCCCAGACCTGTTGGGACAGCGATCAGCAGGCGCTCAGCGAGGGCAGTTGTTCACGAGACGAGAAGATCGGCGATCAGATGTATCACGTGGTCAAACACCGTATCGAAGACCGGGATGGTCAACCATGGGGGATTGCTGCCGTTATCCGTGACACGACCGATCGACGCGCGCTCGAAGAATCGTTGCGGCAGGCCCGTAACCATCTGGAGAAACGTGTTGCAGAAAGAACGCAGGAATTGCAAGGGGTCAACCGGTCCCTAACGGAAGAGGTTCAGACCCGGAAACAGGTCCAGGACCGGCTACAGCTGATCAACCGGATTTACGAGAGCGGACTCGAAGGGATCGTCATTACCGATGCCCAGGCCAATATCCAAGAGGTGAATCCTGCGATCTGCCGAATCACCGGTTACGACCCGGACGAATTGATCGGGCGCACTCCCCGGGCTCTCAAATCCGACCGACATGAACCGCAATTCTACCGGGAACTCTGGCAGTCAATCCTGATTCAAGGTCACTGGGAAGGAGAGATCTGGAATCGCCGAAAGAGCGGCGAGATCTATCCGGAGTGGCTTCGCATTACCGCTGTGAAGGATGCGGAAGGCGAGATCACCCATTTTGTTTCCTTGCATCACGACATTACGGAAAGCAAGAACAAAGAAGAACAGATCCGCCACTTGGCTTTACACGATGCCCTGACCGGGTTACCGAACAGGTTGCTTCTGATGGACCGGTTGCATATGGCCATCCACCAGGCCGACCGGAACGGTCTTCAGCTGGCCCTTCTTGCCGTCGATCTGGATAATTTCAAAAATGTCAACGACGGTTTGGGACACCCCACTGGAGACGCCCTTTTGCAGGAGATTGGTCAAAGGTTGCAGGAGTGTACCCGGCAACAGGATACGGTCTGTCGAATGGGCGGAGACGAATTTATCCTGCTCCTTTCTCCGGTTGAGGATCGGAAAGCAGCAGCAGCGGCAGCCGACCGTATTCTGGAAGCCCTCAAACCTGTCTTTTATATCAACAACAATGAGCTTCACGTTGGAGCCAGCATCGGAGTTGCCCTGTATCCGGAGCATGCAGACACGCCGGACACTCTGATCAAAAATGCCGATATGGCCATGTACCTCGCTAAAAACAAGGGCAAGGACGGCTTCCAGTTCTTCACACGGGAGATGCATGCCCAGGTTCTGGAACGGATTGAGCTCGAACATCAATTACGCCACGCCCTCGCTGAGGATCAACTGAAAGTCTTTTTCCAGCCGCTGATCGATGCAGAGACAGGAAGAGCACTGGGTGTCGAGGCCTTGGCCCGCTGGGAACGAGAGGATGGAGAGTCAATCTCTCCCGACCAATTCATCCCTGTTGCTGAAGAATCCGGATTGATCGAGACTGTTTCGGCCCAGATTTTCGACAAAGCCTTTCGTCAGGCGCGACACTGGCAGCAGACCTATCTCCCGGATTTCCGGCTGGCACTCAACGTCTCCGCCCGACAGCTTCAGGGGGAATCTCTCTGCATGCTTCTGGATCGGCTCCAGGATCGGTATGGTGTCGCCCCGCAGAATGTCGAACTCGAGATTACAGAAACGGCAATTATGGAGGACATGGGCCAAACCATCCCTCTGCTTCATCAGCTGGCGAAGCGAGGATACAGACTGTCGATTGATGATTTTGGCACCGGCTATTCCTCGTTGAACTATCTCAAGCGTTTTCCGATTCACAAATTAAAGATCGACCGATCGTTCGTTCGCGATCTGCCGCAGGATCAGGACGATGCCTCGATTGTAGAGGCGATTATCTCCATGGCCACAAGCCTCGACCTGGAAGTGCTGGCAGAAGGCGTTGAAACCCGGGAACAGGAATCCTACCTGAAAAACCTGGGTTGCCATCAGTTTCAAGGATATCTCTTCAGCAAGCCGATCAGCTCCTGCGAACTGGCCCTCTATCTGCAGGAACACCCTGCTCTCTTCCCTGAAGACAGTCAAAGTCTTCCCCGCCCTGTTGCAGGTTCGTCACGATCAACCTAAAATGCGCCGATTGTCTGGTAGGCTTGTCTATGAATAAAGGAGAATCCATGGGTAAAAAAGTCCTGCTCCCCATTGCCGAGGGGGTGGAAGAAATCGAAACCGTCACACTGATCGATGTGCTGCGACGCGCAGGTGCTGAGGTCAGCGTTGCTGCCATTGGCAAGGAGACCACTGTCACAGCAGCCCGGGGGGTGGTTCTTGTGGCCGATTGCCTCCTGGAGTCGATTCTGGAAGAGACCTTCGATCTGATTGTCCTCCCCGGTGGGCTTCCAGGAGCTGAGCACCTTCGTGACTGCCAACCTCTGATGGAGATGTTGCATCGTCAGAAACAGGAAGGCCGGCTTTACGGAGCCATCTGTGCCTCTCCGGCCGTCGCCCTGGCGCCGCACGGCCTCCTGGCAGATAAAATGGCATGCTGCTATCCCAGCTTTTTCAAAGAATTGCCCAATCCCGGGCTGGCTGACTTGAAGGTCGTGATCGACGGGAATTGTGCAACAAGCCAAGGTCCGGGAACAGCCATGCGTTTCGCCCTGGCCCTGGTGGGAGAACTCTTCGGCGAAGAGAAGAAAAGAGAGACCGGCCGGGCGTTACTGGCCGAGTAACAAGGAGCATCGGATGTCGGACTTACTGTGCCCGCACTGCCGGCAGCAAGGCGAACCTGTTCAGATCACCACGGTGAAAGCCCTGGTTCTTGAGGAGTTCCGCCATCTTCTAACGGACGGCCCCTACCGGCTGTGCCAGACCCCTGACTGTGGGATCGGTTACTATGGTCCGGCAGCACCGGCGCTTCATCCTTACCAGCTCAAAGCCCCCTTGCACTTCAAAACCGGCGCTCATCCTCGCTATGCCTGCTATTGCAACAAGGTGACCGAAGACGAAGTTTTCCATACCGTCCGGGAAAAAGGCCTGGTCCAGATGCAAGCCATCATACGTTCCCTCAGAGGAGAGGCCCAGTCCGACTGCCGCCATAAGAACCCATTGGGCCGGTGCTGCTCTGAGCGCTTTCATGAAATCATCGATAGGGCCAAAGTCCATCCGGACAAGCCGGCCAAAGGAGACAAAGCCGGATGAATCGGATACCCCGTCATTTACCTGTTCTTCTCGGACTGTTTTTCCTCATTCTTTTGACTCTCGGTTGCAGCCAGGTCTATTACGGCACCATGGAGAAGCTCGGGAAACACAAACGGGACCTGCTGAGAGACAATGTCGAGGAGGTTCGGGAAGAGCAACAGGAGGCCAGCGACCAGTTCAAGGATGCTCTGACCCGCCTGCAGGAACTGACCGGCGGGGTGGCAGACAAGGACCTGGAGAAGGCCTACAACCGTCTGAAAAAAGACTACGACCGGTGCGAGGACAAGGCGGAAGTCGTGCGGGACCGGATCGACAAGATCGATCGGATCGCCAAAGATCTGTTCGATGAATGGCAGGGCGAAATCGACAGTATGTCCAGTACCAGCCTGAAGAGCAAAAGCCGGGACAAGCTTCGCGCCACCCAAAAGAGATACGCCAGCCTCCATCGCGCAATGACCCGGGCAGAGAAACAGCTGAATCCGGTACTGGTACAGTTTCGGGATCAGGTCCTGTACCTGAAGCATAATCTCAACGCCAGTGCAATTGCCGGGCTGAAAACAGAAGTTCGAATCATTCAGACCGATGTCAGAGCCCTGCTCAGGGACATGCAGAAATCGATTGCGGAGAGTGAGCGTTTTATGGCGGCCCTTCCCCAATAGCTCGCCTGTTTCCACCTTCACTTCCGGGGATTTTTCCCGTACTATGCAGATGTCCATATTTATTGTCGCAGTCCGGCAAGGGAGTCGATCCGTATGAAAAAGTTTCTTGGTTGTGTTTTAAGCTTTCTTCTACTCACCCCTGCGGCCCTTGCCGATACGCCGCTCGGAGCACCGATCACCCTCTCCCAAAGTATCCCTGTTTCGGACATTCTGGCGCACCCGGATCGGTTTGTCGGCCAGAAGGTGCGGATACGGGGTCTGGTGGTCGATGTCTGTGCTAAACGAGGCTGCTGGATGGCCCTGGCCAGTGAGAAAGGATTCGATCAGTTAAGGGTCAAGGTTCGTGACGGTGTCATTGTCTTTCCGATGGAAGCCCGAGGAAGGGAAGCATCCGTCGAAGGCGTCGTGGAAAGATTTGAGGTCTCACCCGAACAGCGACTACGTCGCGCCAAACACCTCGCGGAGGAGCGAGGACAAAAGTTCAACCCGGATGACCTGAAGCAGAAAAGAATTGTTTATCAGATCCGGGCTACCGGGGCCGTTCTGCATTAAGATATGAACTGGCGTCGCCTGAATACTGCCCTTCATCGGGACCTGGGATACCTTTGTGTCGGCCTGACACTGGTCTACGCCCTGAGTGGACTGGCCCTGAACCATACTTACCACTGGAACCCCAACTACAAGATCAGCCGTTATCAGGTCCTGCTTCCTCCAGAGTTATTAAAGCAGACCGACCCGCAATTACTGGGGCAGGCGGTATTGGAGCACTTGGACATTCAACAACCGCTACGCAATCACTACCGGAGTGGACCGACCACTCTGGATCTGTTTATGGAAAAAGGAAAGATTCAGATTGCTCTGGATTCGGGGCGGGCCCAGATCGAATACGCCCGCCCCCGAACCGGCCTGAAGGAGATCAACGCCCTCCATCTGAACCATCCTCGCCGGGCCTGGACCTGGCTGGCCGATATTTACGCCGTTGCGCTTTGTCTTCTGGCCATAACCGGCCTTTTTATTCTGCGGGGAAGAAACGGCCTGCGAGGGCGTGGTGGATGGCTGACCCTGGCAGGAATCGTCCTTCCGATCGTCGTTCTGCTGCTCTAATCATCCCCTCTCCACCGAAAACGCTTTGTTTCCGCAAAGGAAACAGGCTATAATCGCCACCCGACCGGGAATATACCCGAACGCTTTGCGGCAGAAGCCATCACCTCGATAATTCCAGGCCTGGGTGGCTCACCGCTGAACCCCAGAACAGAAAAGAGCAAGGAGTACAGATCGATGAGTCAATTTCCGACATCTGCCCCGCACGAATGGGGACTTGAGGAGTGGGAGAACGCCCTGAACATTCAGGTCGGTGCTGCGTACGCATGCCGTGCCTGCGGTAACCTTGTCATGGCCACTCGTGGTGGTGTTGGCGTGCTGGAACTGAAGTGCTGCGGCGCCCCGATGGAAAAGGTCAACACCAAGTTTGACAAGGAGGCCTGATCATGGCCAACACCAAAAAAGGGGACGTCTACTTCTGTCCCGTCTGCGGCGCCGAAATGACCGTGCTGAACGGCAAAGGCGGAGACATGGAACTCCATTGCTGCAACGTACCGATGGAGCTGGTAGAGCGGAACATTGTGTTCTTCTACTGCCCTGACTGTGCTGCGGAAGTGACTCTGCTGCGTGGGCAGGAAGACAATCTCGATCTACACTGCTGCAATAAACCGATGATTGCTGTTGAGGCCATGGCAGCCTGATACGGCTCCAAGTGACAGAAAAAGGCCGCCTTCCTTTGGGAAAGCGGCCTTTTTTTGACGAAAATTGGGGGTTCAGGCCGTACAGAGTTCCGTTGAAAACCAGTCCCCGTCATGAAATGAAAAGAAATCCCCCTGCTCCAATTCACGATTGGATTGAAATACCTGCAGTTTCAACCGGTGCCGTATCCGGCCAAAAGCATCGACACAATCCGGACAAAACTGGCTTCCGGCATTATTGAGGATTTCCCGAACAGCATATTCAAAGGTCAGACGGGCACGGTAGGGTCGATCGGAGGTGATGGCATCGAAAGCGTCTGCCAGGGCGATCACACGGGATTCAATCGGAATTTTGTCGCCCCAGAGGTTGTCCGGATACCCCCGTCCATCCCAGCGTTCATGGTGATGCCGGACAAGGCGGGCCAGACCACGGAAGGTGGGGATACGCTCCAGGACATCCTCCCCCACGACGGGATGGGTCTGAACCTCCTGGTACTGGCGGTGTGATAGCACGCCCGGTTTGCGGAGGACCTCGTCCGATATGGCGATCTTGCCGATATCGTGCAGATGAGCCACAATCCGGATACGCTGAGTCTCCTGGGGGGACAGGCTCAACTCGCCCGCAATCAGTTCCGCCAATCGGGCTACCCGATAACAGTGCTCGTAAGTGTAAGGGTCCCGAGCCTGCAGGGTCGTTGCAACCAATTTAAGGACATCGTCCATTTCAACGGATGCATCCAGCATGCACACACTCCATTCCAACGACGTAGGGCTTGAAAAATGAAGTCCACTAATGCACCCCCTCCTTCTTTTCAAAAAAATCATAAAAATTCAGACGTTGCGCAGGAATAGTTAACCTTTTTTAGAAAAATTGCAATAAAAAAATGCTCGCCAGCGAGAATTAAAAAGTTCTCCCCGGTGGCGCCCATCAGGCTAAGTGGTAAACTTTTCGAGCATTTCTCATTAAAATGACCGGAGGAAAAAATGCCCATCGATATCCAAATGGAGGAAATCGCCCAAACCTATCTGATCCCCTGGGGTCTTAAAATCGCCTACGCCGCAGCCATCCTGCTCATCGGCCTTCTGATCACCCGAATTCTTATCCGCCTGGTCCGTAAACTGCTTGCCAAATCCGGAGCCGATGAAATTCTGGTCAATTTTATCGCGTCCATCGCCAAAGCCATTCTGCTGCTGTTCGTCTTTGTCGCTTCCCTGGACCAACTGGGTGTGGACACAACCAGTCTGGTTGCCCTGCTCGGTGCCGCCGGCCTGGCCGTTGGTCTGGCCCTCCAGGGATCTCTACAGAACTTTGCCGCCGGCGTTATGCTGGTTCTGTTTCGGCCGTTTAAGACCGGTGATTTTGTCGAAGCAGGTGGGACATCCGGCATTGTGGAACAGATCACTATCTTCAGTACACTGATGCGAACCGGGGACAATCGGGAAGTGATTATCCCCAACGGGGCTATTTACGGCGGCACCATCACCAACTACTCTGCCAGAGCAACCCGGCGTATCGACATGGTGTTTGGAATCGGGTACGACGACGATATGAAAAAGGCCAAAGATGTCATCTGGCAGGTTCTGAAGGCCGATGACCGTATTCTGGCCGATCCCGAACCGGTAGTCGCGGTGGGTGAACTGGCTGACAGTAGTGTCAACTTTGTAGTTCGGCCATGGGTTGCCTCCGGCGATTACTGGCCCGTCACCTTTGATCTCAACGAAAAGATCAAAGCTTCTTTTGATACCGAGGGGATCTCCATTCCCTACCCGCAGATGGATCTGCACGTCAACAGTCCCGAATAGCTTCCGTACCCCCGGTGGAGATTGCGCCGGGGGGTCACTCTCTTCCCTGACCTGCGGTACAATGCGGGTTAAGGAGAGGATGATGTCGACACCCGTACACAAGGGGCGCCTCCTGGCCGTTGGCGACATTCATGGTTGCCGGAACGCTCTGCAAGTCATTCTCGATCACGTTTCTCCGCGAACGGAAGATCAGTGGATTTTTCTGGGAGACTACATCGACCGGGGACCGGACAGCCGAGGCGTGCTCGACACCTTGCTGGATTTCTCAGGAAAGTTTCCCAACACGGTCTTCCTCCGCGGGAATCACGAGCGGATGCTTCTGGACTATCTGGATTCGGGCGACCGATTCCCATACCTTTTGAACGGTGGCCTTTCCACCCTTGCCAACTACGGCGGCTTCACCACCGGAATCCCCTCTGCCCACCGACACTTTCTTGAGCAACTTGTCCCTTACCACCAGCAGGATGGCTTCATCTTTGTTCATGCAGGGCTGCGACCGGAGGTCCCTCTCAAGGATCAATCGGAACATGACCTTCTGTGGATACGGGACGACTTCCTGACGTCAGATTACAGTTGGGGGGACACCGTGGTATTTGGGCATACCCCCCAGAGAACCCCCTTACTGCAGAATGAGA
The DNA here is from genome assembly GCA_028282145.1 of Thermodesulfobacteriota bacterium. Classification (GTDB taxonomy): domain Bacteria; phylum Desulfobacterota; class Desulfuromonadia; order Desulfuromonadales; family Geopsychrobacteraceae; genus JANQIN01. The sequence goes on from JANQIN010000026.1 coordinate 30,835, forward strand.
GGATCGGCCTGGATACCGGAGCGGTCTACGGCCGCGAACTGACCTGCTGCGAAGTACACACCCGTCGATTCTGGAGTGCTTCGGAGGAGTTCATCCGCCCTTCCGACGCCTGAGGAGGTCACCGGGAGCCGCACCGGCTGGCAGAGGCATTCTGACCCTCATATTTGCATGCGCAGACTCAATCCGTTCCCCCTGCAGATTTGAAAATCGATCGGGGGAAAAAGAGAGGGTCCTCATTTTGGGACCCACCAACTCGAGGGTTTCACCCGGCAGCACTCTATTCCGGGTATCTGCCACGAGGGTTCCATCTTCCGCGCGGCGGATCACCCCCAGGAAATCGGCTTGTCGCACATAATGGCTGTCGGCGTCATGAATGGCCGGATCGGTTCGAGGGAACAGAAAACCGGTATCGTAGGGGCGATGGCTGACAGTCTCAAGTTCCTCCCTCCAGGAAGGGTCGACCGTCCAACCTTCAGGATTCGCCGCCAGGGAATCCAGGGCCGCCCGATAGACCCGGGTCACCACCGCGACATAATAAACGGACTTCATCCGCCCTTCGATCTTAAAACTGTCGATTCCGGCATTCACCAAGGGGCCCAGATGGTCGATCAGGCAGAGGTCCCGACTGTTGAAAAGATAGGTTCCGCGCTGATCTTCTTCCACCGGCATCACGTCTCCAGGTCGCATTTCCTCGACAACATGATACTGCCACCGGCAACTGTGACTACAATCTCCACGATTGGCGGACCGGTCATTCATAACCGAGGAGATGAGACAACGACCGGAGTGAGCAACACACATGGCACCATGGACGAAAGCTTCCAGTGCCATCTCCGCCGGTGTTTGTGACCGAAAAAGGCGGATGTCTTCCAGGGAGAGCTCCCTGGCCAGATTAATCCGACCGACCCCCGAATCCCACCAGAAGGTTGCCGCATGACCGTTGCAGGTATTGGCTTGGGTGGAAAGATGGATACTCCGATCCGGATCGATACGGCGGATGGCCGTCAGAACACCGGGATCGGAGACAATATAGGCGTCTAAATCCAGAGGTTTCAGCTCTTCCAGGTAATTTTCCAGGGCACCGAATTCACAGGGTTTCAATGAAGCGTTTACCGTCAGGTAGATTTTTTTCTTCATCATACCGGTCAAGCGGCGGGCTTCGCCCAGCTCTTCCAGGGAAAAGTTTCCAGCGTTGGCACGTAAGCCAAAGTCCTGTCCACCGAGATAGACCGCATCTGCCCCGAAATGAAGAGCCACTTTCAACTTTTCCATGTCGCCGGCAGGGGCGAGCAATTCAGGCATTCTCATCTTCGAATTCCCTTCCTTTCCTAGACTGCGGGCCTAACATACCTGAAATACGGACAATTTCAAAGGCGATCAAACTTGACATCCTTAACCGAAGTTTATACTTTTAGGCAGTGAATTCCTGCTTTCCCCGGGTGGTAATGCCATGTTGCGTATGCAAAGAACCTTCTGGTGGTGGGGTATCCTTACCCTGGCGCTCCTGATTTCAGGATGTGCACCGCCCTCACCGTCTCAACAACCGACCGAAGAAGTTGATCGCCTCCGCCAGCAACAGAGCGAAATGGCACAAGAACTGCAGTCTCTTCGAGAAGAATTGGCCCGCCTCAAACAAGCGGACGGCGATCCTGTTGCAATGCCGTCGACAGGGTCTCTGCCTCCGGGGACAACTCAGCAGGACCTTACGATCCTGACAGAGCCGGAAGCCGAGGGTGCCAAACTCTATCGAGAAGCTTTTCTGGACTTTTCCGCCGGGCACTATGCGATTGCCATCGCAGGATTCCAGGCTTTTATCGGTGCCCAACCGGAAAGTCCGTTTGTCAACAGCGCCCGCTATTGGCTGGGGCACTGTTATACGGGGATGGGACAACCGGAACTGGCTGTCCAGAGCTTTGAGCAGTTGATTGAAGAAGCACCGGAAAGTAAACGCGCCCCAACGGCCCTGGTTCATCTTGCAACGCTCTACCAGCAGTTGAACATGCCGGACCAAGTCCGCAGGGCATTGGACACCTTGCGTTTTGACTATCCCGATAGCTCCGAAAACCGCCGGATTGAACAGCAAGGGTTCCAACCGGCCCTTGAAGCGACCGAGGGGAAAAATGAATAAATTGATTCAGTTGGTAGCAGCACTGATGTTGTGTCTCTGTTTCTGTGTCCCTGCCGGGGCAGCACAAGACGAAGGCCGGGTGTACGTCATCAAGAAGGGGGACACCCTCTGGGGGCTGTCCGAACGGTTTATCACCGACCCCTATTACTGGCCCAATCTCTGGGCCAACAACCCCTTTATACGTAACCCACATCTGATCTACCCGGGTCAGAAGGTCATGGTCCGCGACGGTCGTCTGACGATCATTCCCGAAGGTGGCACCACCGATGGGAGCCAACCGGTTGACCCCTCTTCCCTGCCGCCACTGCCGGACCCCATTGATGAAGTCCGTATCAAAACCCACGCCGGCTCGGAAGGGTTTATCGTTGACGATGAGTTCCAGTACAGCGGACGGCTGGTCGATTTTGTCGACACCCGCCTCATTGCAGCGACAGGCGACATCGCTTTTGCCGACTTCAAGGTGATCGATGACGTATTTGAAGGGGATGAATTCATGGTGTACCGCAAAAGCCGTGACATTCTGCACCCCAGGACCGGCAAGCCGTTCGGTACCCTTATCGAGGAACTGGGTTCGGTCCGGGTTCAGTCGATCAACGATCAGGTGGGTACGATGCTGATCATCCGGACTGCTCGAGAGGTCGCCCGTGGGGATCTGCTGAAACCCGCTGTCAGCTACAACCCGGTCATCACCCTGAAACAGGCACCCAAGACACTCTATGGCGTCGTTGTTACCGGCAGGGAAGACAAAACCAACCAGGGAGCCAACGAACTGATTTATGTAGACATCGGTTCCAAGATGGGCCTTGAAGTGGGGAACATGCTGGACATCTCCCGCCCGCGTGAACGCACCAAACACGCCATCAAGGAGGATCTGAAGCTGCCGGAGCGTCTCCTGGGGGTTGCGGTTGTGGTGGATGTCAAACCGAACAGCGCAGTTGCTCTGCTGGTGAAAAGCGTCGACGCCATCCGCAACGGGGACAGTGTCCGAACCGTTACACCCTGAGTCGAAACTGTTCCGGAGAAAATCCGGAGTTGACGGGGGCGGGCAACCGCCCCTTTTTTTGTGCGGGCTTTGAGGCCCTGTTACTGGAGGGGACGTTGAATTGCTCAGACCGAATGCGCCATATCCTGCAGGTCCATATGGTACCCCAACTTGCACGTAAGGGGATTCCAGCCTTGCTGAAAGCGTTTGGGAGTTGGGAAGGCATCATCGCAGCCACCCCAGACGAATGTTCCGAACGCACCGGCCTCCCTTTGAACGCCTGTCAGGCCATTCTCGATACGGAAGACCCTCGCCTGGAAAGGGCTGTCCGCACACTTGAAGATCTGCAGGCTAAAGTCATCACCTGCCAAGACCCGGGCTACCCCGCAGGCCTGACAACGCTGCCCCAACCACCTCCCGTCCTTTATTACCGCGGCCATCCCCCTACGGTGGAGACCGCTCTTGCCATAGTCGGGGCCCGAAAAGCCACCCGGGGCATCTGCCAATTTGTCCAGAAAATGGCGAGGGATCTAACCGGTTATGGTATCTGCATCGTCAGCGGACTGGCCCGTGGTCTGGATACGGCCGCTCATCAGGGTGCTCTGGAAGGGGGAGGAGCGACTATCGGTGTTCTTGGTTGCGGAATCGACCGAATCTACCCTGCAGAAAACAGCGCTCTGGCCGAGGCGATGTTGGAAAACGGCACAATCCTGTCGGAATATCCCCCCGGGGTCCCCCCTTTGCCGCAACATTTCCCGGCACGGAACCGTATCATCAGCGGGCTCAGTCAGGGGGTTCTGGTCGGTGAGGCCACACGCAACAGTGGGTCGCTGATCACCGCCGACTTCGCACTGGAACAGGGGCGCGAGGTCTTTGCCCTTCCCGGACTGCCCTATTCCGAGTGGAGTGCCGGCACCAACGACCTCCTGAAACAGGGAGCCCAGCTCGTCACGGAAGTGGATGATATCCTTCAGGTTCTCTGGCCCTGTCGTCCCACGGTTGCCGCCCAAAAAGCGACGGAAGACCTTGCCGGATCTCTCAGCGGTCCGCAAAAAACCGTCCTCGACATGATCGGTCCAACCCCCTGCCACATCGACGAAATCACCCGTCAAAGTGGGTTGACACCTATGGAGGTTTCGGCTACGTTACTCGACCTAGAACTTCAGGGTGGTGTAGAGCAGTTATCGGGGATGCGGTATATTCGCCGAATCCACTGATGTTGCCACACAACACCAAGAGGAGGTTGCTTGAAAGAGCGTGTTCTGGCCATCGTCAATCTGATCGCACAGTACATCATGGACGATGATGAGATGGCCTTGAATGAGCAGGAGATCGTCGAAGAGCTGCTGACCGTCGGTTTCGAGGCCGAAGAGATCAGTGCGGCCTTTTCCTGGATGGAAAACATGTCCCAGGAGCAAGCAGGACGTAATAACGACTTTCAGCCCCAGACCGGGATTCGGATCTTTACCGAAGAGGAAAAGATGGCAATCTCCTCCGAAGGCCGGGGTTTTCTCCTCCGCCTGCAGCAACTGGGGATTCTCCAGCCTCTGCAGAAAGAGGAAATCATCGACCGGCTGGTTTATATGAGTGAAGAACCGGCGGACCTGGAAGAGGTCAAGACAGTCACCGCTCTGACGCTGTTCGCCGACACCAACCAGAAATGGCAGCAGGAGATCCAGAGTATTCTGGGCAATGATCTTACCAGCATTTTTCACTGATCAACCGGGCCGGCGGCCAACGCCACCCGGTCTTTTGCTATAGTTCTGGGATGAAAATCCACTGGATCGAGGCACTCCATGGCACAAAGTCTTGTCATTGTTGAATCCCCGGCAAAAGCCAAAACCATCGAAAAGTTCTTGGGCAAAGGCTACAAGGTCCTGGCATCCTACGGCCATGTCCGGGCTCTTCCCAGCAAACAGGGATCGGTCGATACCGAAAAAGGGTTCGAGCCCCTGTACCAGGTGCTGCCGGACAGCAAAAAGCACATCTCCGCCCTGAAAAAAGAGGCCGCCAAGGCCGAGGAGCTGATTCTCGCAACAGACCTCGACCGCGAAGGAGAGGCTATCGCCTGGCACCTGTTGGAGGCTCTGGGGATCGACGAAAGCGCCAACAAACCTCAAGTCAAACGGGTGGTCTTCAATGAGATCACCAAGGACGCCATCCTCGGCGCCATGGCCGAACCGCGCACCATCAGTCATGAGCTGGTGGACGCCCAGCAGGCCCGATCTATTCTGGACTACCTTGTGGGCTTTAATCTGTCCCCTTTCCTGTGGAAGAAAATCCGCTACGGCCTGTCTGCCGGACGGGTCCAGTCGGTCGCTCTTCGGCTGATCTGTGAACGACAGAAAGAGATCGACGCCTTTGAGGCTCAGGAATACTGGACCATTGATGCCAGCCTGCAAACCGACGACCAGGCCCAGTTCACCGCTCGACTTCATACCCTGGACGGGAAACGTCTCGACAAACTGGCTATCGGTTCCGAAAAAGACGCTCAGGCGATTCTCGACGGTCTTTCCGGGGCCGACTGGCAGATCGCTTCACTGGTAAAAAAACAGAAGAAGCGCAACCCGGCAGCCCCCTTTATCACCAGTACCCTGCAGCAGGAAGCCAGCCGTAAACTCGGGTTCTCCGCACGCAAGACGATGAGCTTGGCGCAAAAGCTGTATGAGGGGATCGACATCGGCGCAGAAGGCTCTGTCGGCCTGATCACCTATATGCGTACCGATTCGGTGACGCTGTCTACACAGGCGACCGATGAGGCCCGCCAGGTCATCATCGACAAATTCGGTTCCCAATATGCTCTCGACAAGGCCCGAGTCTACAAAACCAAGAGCAAGAACGCCCAGGAGGCCCACGAAGCGATCCGGCCCACCTCGGTGGCTCGCATACCGACCGAAATTAAGAAGTTTCTCTCACCGGATCAGTTCAAGCTTTACAACCTGATCTGGCAACGAACCGTCGCTTCCCAGATGGCCACTGCTATCTTTGACGCCACGACCGTTGATATCTCTGCCGGAAGCCGTTGTGGCTTCCGTGCCAGCGGCCAGGTGATCCGCTTTGCCGGTTTTATGAAGCTCTATATTGAAGGGGTTGATGCCAAAGCCGAAAAGGAAGAATCGGTGGCGCCGGATAGCGAAGAGAAAGAAGGGACCCTGCCGGCTATGGAAGAAGGCCAGCCTCTGGCCCTGCAGGAACTCCTGCCGGAACAGCACTTTACCCAGCCCCCTCCCCGTTTCACCGAGGCCAGTCTGGTAAAGACCCTGGAAGAGTACGGCATCGGTCGTCCTTCGACCTACGCCAGCATCATCCAGACCCTGGTGACCCGTAAGTATGTCCGTTTGGACGGCAAGGCGTTTATCCCGGAAGATATCGGCAAGGTGGTTTCCGATCTTCTGGTGCAACATTTCAGCACCTACGTCGATTACGATTTCACCGCCGGTCTGGAAGAACAACTGGATGCCATCAGCCGGGGCGAAAAGCAGTGGAAGCCGATGCTGGGTGAGTTCTGGCAGCCGTTTATCGATCTGCTGAAGAAAAAAGAAGAAGAGGTCAAGAAGTCCGACGTCACCACCGAGGCAACGGACAAGAGTTGTCCCGAGTGTTCCAAACCGCTGGTCATCAAACTGGGACGCCGTGGCAAATTCCTGGCCTGCAGCGGTTTCCCCGACTGCCGCTATACGGAACCTCTGCCGACCAACGGTGAAGAAGCTCCAGCCGAGGAACCGGTACTGTCCGATGTCAAATGTGATAAATGCGGCGCCCCTTTCCTGATCAAGACCGGCCGTTATGGCAAGTACCACGCCTGCAGCGCCTACCCGGAGTGCAAGAACACGCAACCCCTGGTCAAGCCCAAAGGAACCGGTATCACCTGTCCTCAGTGCAAGGAAGGGGAAATACAGGAGAAGAAGAGCCGCTACGGCAAGATCTTCTACTCCTGCAATCGCTATCCCAAGTGCAAGTACGCCCTGTGGAACAAGCCGGTGGAGCAGGAGTGCCCCAGTTGCAAAAATCCCCTGCTGATGGAAAAGACCACCAAGCGCGACGGCACGGTTCTTCTCTGCCCGGCGGAGGAGTGTGACTACAAAAAGGTCCTGATCCCGCCGGAACCAAAACCGGAGAAGGTGACCAAGAAATCTCCGGCCAAGAAAAAAGCACCGGTCAAAAAGAAAAGCTGAAGCCCGCTTTCAAAACCCGTATACTAGTTCCTGGCCAAGGGCGCGCCATTGCCTGCGGACTGTGCCTTGCCTCGTCGCACAGGAAAAACTCTGAATCCAAAATTTTAAGTATTGCAGAGCACTGAAAATGGCCAGCTCGTTTGAGTCGGCCATTTGTTGTTTCACCCTCAAGGAATAATCGTCTATGAGCACTCCCGAAATTGCCATTGTCGGCGGAGGATTGGCCGGCTGTGAAGCGGCCTGGCAGGCGGCCCTGGAAGGGGCCCAGGTCCGCCTCATCGAGATGAAGCCCCATCGATACTCAGAGGCCCATGAATCGCCCGACCTGGGTGAGCTGGTCTGCAGCAACAGTCTCCGGGGCGCCGGGATGAACAACGCTGTCGGTTGTCTCAAGGAAGAACTCCGCCGCTGTAACAGTCTGATTATCGAAGCGGCCGACGCCACCGCCGTTCCCGCCGGTGGTGCCCTGGCTGTCGATCGGGAGCAGTTCGCCGCCTACCTGACCCGAAAGATTGAGGAACATCCCTCGATCGACCTGGTGCGGGAGGAGCTCTGCGACATACCGGAGGAAGGGACGGTCATCCTGGCCTCCGGCCCTCTGACATCCCCCGCCCTATCCGAAAAGATCGCCGCTCTCACCGGGGAGGAACACCTCTATTTCTATGACGCTATCGCGCCCATTGTCGAAGCAGACAGTATCGATCTGTCCGTGGCCTGGAAGGCGAGCCGGTACGGCAAAGGGGGGGATGACTACATCAACTGCCCGATGGACGAAGAACAGTATAAGACCTTTGTCGCCGACCTGGTGGCAGCGGAGAAGGTCCCCACCCGGGACTTTGAGAAGCTGGTCCACTTCGAAGGCTGCATGCCGATCGAGGAGATGGCGGAACGGGGCGAGATGACCCTTGCCTTTGGCCCGATGAAGCCCAAAGGGCTCCCCGATCCCCGGACCGGCCGGGAACCCTACGCCGTTCTTCAACTGCGGCAGGACAACGCTCATGCCAGCCTCTTTAATCTGGTCGGGTTCCAAACCAAACTGACCTATCCCGAGCAGAAACGGATTTTCACCCAAATCCCGGGCCTGGAAAACGCCCGCTTCAGCCGTCTGGGAAGCATGCATCGCAACACCTTTATCAATGCCCCCACCTGCCTTGAAAACCTACAACTCAAGGCCAGCCCACGTCTCTTTTTCGCCGGGCAAATCACGGGTGTTGAAGGGTATGTCGAATCGGCCGCTTGCGGCCTTCTGGCAGGGATTTTTGCACCTCGCTGGCAACGACAGGAGGAGCTTCCCCTGCCTCCGGCCACCACCGCACTGGGGGCCCTGCTGCATCACCTGCGAGAAGCGGAGGCTGAGAACTTTCAGCCAATGAACGTCAACTACGGGCTTTTTCCCAAGCTGGAGGGACGGAAGATGAAGCGGGCCGATCGGCGTCTAGCGATGGCGGAGCGCGCCCTGAATGACCTGGCTCCCTGGTGGCAACAGATCCTGGAGGCTCGCCATGACGGATAACGACAGCCAACTGGTCCTGGCCTCCGCCTCCCCCCGACGACGAGAACTTCTGGAACAGGTCGGTCTGTCCTTTCTCGTGCATCCCAGCCAGGCCGATGAGTCTGAACTGCCCGGTGAAACACCGGAGGAACATGTCATGCGCCTCAGCCGCGTCAAGGCGAAGGAAGTGGCTGACCGGATGGAGATCCCCGGACGGTTTTTTCTTGGAAGCGACACTATTGTCCTTCGTGATAATGAGATTCTGGGAAAGCCTGCCGATGCGGAAGAGGCGGCGACCATGCTTCGGTCTCTGGCCGGGAGGAGCCACCAGGTGATTTCCGGTTTTGCCATCGTCGACCGTGCAACCGGCCAGGTCCAGGAGAAGACGGTCACCACCCAGGTCTGGTTCCGCCCCTTGACCGACAGGGAAATCGATGGCTACATTGCCAGTGCGGAACCGATGGACAAGGCCGGAGCCTATGGTATTCAGGGATTGGGGGCCTTTATGGTGTCGCGCATCGAGGGCAGCTACAGTAACGTGGTTGGCCTGCCTCTGTGCGAGGTGGTCCAGGCCCTGGAAGCGATCGGTGCCATCTCTCTCTTTTGTGGGGATATGACATGAGCATTGCAGACAATATCGCTGAAATCCGGGAGCGAATTGAAGCGGCCTGCCAACGCAGCGGCAGGGAAGCCGAAGAGGTCCATCTGCTGGCGGTCTCGAAGGTGAAACCAGCCACCGACATCGATGCAGCCTTTGCAGGCGGACAGGTGCGGTTCGGAGAATCCTACGTACAGGAGTTTGCCGAAAAGGTCGACCAGGTGAGCTCCCCGGTCGAATGGCATTTTATCGGAAGCCTGCAGACCAACAAGGTCAAATACCTGCGGGGCAAGGTCGCCATGATCCATTCGGTCGACCGCCTGTCCCTCGCCAAAGAGATCGACAAACAGTGGGGAAAGATCGAAACGCCCATAGACATCCTGCTTCAGGTCAACCTTGGTGAGGAGGAGACAAAATCTGGAACCACCGCAGAAGAGTTGGAGGTCCTGGCCCGTGACTGCAGTGCGTTGCCCTGGGTTCGGGTTCGGGGGCTGATGTGCCTTCCCCCCTGGGAAGCCGACCCCGAAGATGTACGTCCCCATTTCCAGCAGTTGAAAGAGCTTTCTATTCGGTTGGCCGACCTTGATCTTCCGCAGACCCGCATGGATCATCTCTCTATGGGGATGAGCCATGATTTTGAGGTCGCGGTGGAAGAAGGCGCCACTCTGGTCCGGGTCGGCACCGCGATCTTCGGCGCCCGCCCCCCGAAGGTCGCCGGATGACCGATCGGTTCTCCACCTATCTCTTCGATCTCGATGGAACCCTGATCGACTCTCTGGCCGACCTGCGCACCGCCCTGAACCTGGTGAGGAGCGATTATTCCCTGCCCGATATGGAGATCGAGGAGGTTCGCCAGAAGGTAGGCGATGGCGCACGCAAACTGGTGGAGCGCTCTCTTCCTGAAAGCCTGTTTTCGGACCAGGCTGTGCAGGCCTTTCTTTCGTACTATTCAGAGCACCTGCTTGAGCACACAAGACCCTATCCGAAGATCCCAGCCCTCCTGGCGAGACTTCAGGAACAGGGTGCCCGACTGGGCGTCGTCACCAACAAACCTCTGGCCATGACCCAACCTATCCTCAAAGGGCTGGGGCTGACGGGCTTTTTTCAGGTCGTTCTGGGTGGTGACAGTCTGCCGACCAAAAAGCCTCACCCCGGAATGATTGAGGAAGCGATGCGCATCCTCCAGAGCTCGCCTCAGGATACGCTGGTCGTAGGGGACCATCATACGGATCTCCATGCCGGCGACGCGGCCGGGACACATACCTGCTTCTGTGAATGGGGATTCGGTCATAGCGACGGCCTGTCACCCGACCTGACAGCTGCAACCTCTCAGGCTCTTTGCGATCTTCTGGCGCCCGCACCATGACATCCCCCCACCCATTAACAACGGGAAAGATCGGGCGCTTCTACCTGCCGTTGCTGCTCAACGTGCAGTTGATGAGCGTATCCCATACCATCATTAACGGTGCCCTGGCCCGCCAGGGGAATCCGGTTATAGAGCTGGCAGCTTTCGGCGTGGCCGTGGCTCTTCATCTCTTTATCGCCGCCGTCGCCTTTCAGAACCACACACTGGTGCTGGCACGTGGCAATAGTCGCTGCGGCTTCCTGAGGGTCAGCAGCTACAGCCTTGGGCTGGCGGGGCTGGTGACCCTCGTTCTCGTCGCTCTGGGATATTCGTCGGTCGGTGACTGGGTCCTGAACAGCCTGCTTGGTGTCACCGGGGAGATTGCGCGTCAGGCAAAAGCGGCCCTCCGTGTTCTTGCCTTCCTGCCCTTCTTCACCGGGATCCGCGGCCTGGCTCAGGGCCTTCTCATTCGGGCACACCGCACCGACCTGGTCTCCCTGTCCACACTGATCCGTATCGGAGCGCTGCTGATTTCTCTCCCTCTGGGAACCCACTGGTTTCAGGGTGCCGCTCTCGGGGCCTTTTCTCTCTGGTGCTGCATCACCGTGGAAACCGTTTTCGCCATCGGATTCGCCTGGCGTTGCCATCGGCCCTGGGAGGAAAAGGAACCGTCCGACAGCTTTTTGGAAATCTGCCGTTTTGCCCTTCCCCTGTCAATCGCCAGCAGTCTGCAACTAACCCTCCCGCTCCTGGTATCGGCCATTATCAGCCGGTTACCGGACGGGGAGATCGCTCTTGCCGGTTTTGGCGTGATCCGGGGCTTCCTTTTCCTTCTGGCGGGCCCCCAACGAAACCTCCAACAAGCCTACCTGGCATTGGTTCATTCCAAAGAGGACAACCGCACCCTGTGGCGTTTCAATCTCAAGGCGGGGAGTTCTCTGGCTCTGCTGATGCTTCTGATCGCCATTCCATTCAACAGCCTGGTCCTCGGTCAATGGATGGGGGTGACAGTGGAACTTCGCACAACAATGACCCTGCCGATGATCATCGCAGGCCTTTTTCCGCTGGGTGTGGGAGTGGTCTATCAGTGGGCCGGTCAATTTACCCGGGGCGGCCAGACCGGGCTGATAGGTCGCGTCGTTTTGGTAAAGATTCTTTACCTGTCAGCCTGGTGGGGCCTGCTCAACCTGCTGAACTGGCCACCGCTCCCCCTTTCGGGGACCTTGGTCGCCATCCTGCTTTTTCTTTCCGCACAATGGATCGAAATTCTCTACCTCGGGGCAGAGAACCGCAAAGCTGCTTACTGAGAATGGCCCCACAAAGGAGAGGATCGAAACCTTTTTAAAACGCCGGGACGAAGCCCCCACGG
>JANQIN010000041.1 GCA_028282145.1 Thermodesulfobacteriota bacterium
TGAAAGCAACGCATCGTATTCCCCGGTGGAAGAAACCGGCGATCCCGCTCCTGACCAAAGCACCCGGACCGGAAACCGCCGCAACTGCCGAGGCGGTAAATCCCTCCGTGCAACCGGCGTCTGTCTCGATGCCTCCAAACACTCCGGTGTCACCTGTCGCGTCGTCACCAGATCCTTCGACAGGCGTTGCCGCCGAATTAACCGGTACTGCGTCGATGGTACTGCAGGCGGCCAATGACCGTGCTGTCGCCCATGAAACCTTCCTGCGGGTCATGGACAACCTTCAGTCCAGCATGCAGCAACAGCTTCAACTCCAGCAACAACTGATTCAGGCGGCACTTACCGGCCAACCGATACCTCAGGTAAACCCGGTGGCTTTGGACACTGCGCCTGCGGAGATGCCTCCCACGCCGACGGTTTCCTCCCAACGCTCTGTTCTCTTTAACCGGGAACAATGCTTCGAGTTTGCTGTCGGATCGGTGGCCAGAATGCTGGGGCCGGAATTTGCGGAGGTTGACAGCTACCCCACCCGGGTCCGCCTTCCCGACGAACCGCTGCAACTTGTAGATCGTATTTTGGAGATCGACGGAGTACCTCGTTCGATGCAATCGGGCCGGGTGGTCACCGAACACGATGTCCTGCCGGGGGCCTGGTACCTCGATGGGAACCGTGCGCCAACCTGTATTTCGGTTGAAGCGGGACAGGCCGACCTGTTCCTTTCCGGATACCTGGGAATCGATTTCCAGCACAAGGGACAGGCCGTCTACCGCCTGCTGGATGCGGTGGTGACCTTTCACCGGGATTTGCCTCAACCGGGCGAGACCATTCTCTACGACATCCATATCGACCATTTCTTCCGGCAGGGCGACACCTGGCTGTTCCGTTTCTGGTTTGATGGCACCATCAACGGTAAACCGTTTATTACGATGCGGAAGGGCTGCGCCGGCTTCTTCTCCGAAGAGGAACTCAATGCCGGCAAAGGGATTGTGCATACCCGCCTGGACCTGATGGAACAACCGGGAAAGAAACCGGACGGTTCGAAGCCGCTGGTCCCCATGATGATCGAGTCCTACACCGATTCTCAGGTGGACGCACTTCGCAACGGCGACCTTGCCTCTTGCTACGGATCGGCCTTTCGTGACCTTCCGCTAAAGCATCCTTTGACCCTGCCTGGAGGCCGGATGAAGCTGGTCGACCGGATTCTGGAGCTCAACCCGGAAGGCGGCCGGTTCGGTCTGGGGCAGATTCGCGGCGAAGCGGACATCCATCCCGACGACTGGTTCCTGACCTGCCACTTTTGCGACGATCACGTCATGCCGGGCACCCTGATGTACGAGTGCTGCCAGCACACCATGCGAATCTTGCTGATGCGAATGGGTTGGCTGGCTGAAACGGAAGGTGCCGTGTGGCAACCGGTTCCCGAGATCGGAAATCAACTGAAATGCCGTGGTCAGGTCATCGAGTCGACCCAAAAAGTGGAATACCGGATCACTCTCAAAGAGGTTGGATACCGCCCGGAACCCTATGCTATTGCCGACGCCCTGATGTTGGCCGATGGTAAACCGATCGTCGAGGTGATCAACCTGTCGGTCATGCTGACCGGCACCGACCAGCCTTCCTTGGAGCAGATGTGGGCAAGCAAACAGCCGACTGGAATCCCTGTCAAAGCCCCGATCTTCGATACCGATCGGATCACCGCCTTTGCCGTCGGCAAACCTTCCGAGGCTTTTGGGGACCGGTATCGCGTTTTTGACGAGGAACGCCGCATCGCCCGCCTGCCCGGCCCGCCTTTTCAGTTTCTTGATCGGATTACCGAGATTCAGGCCACACCCTGGGAACTGAAAGCGGGGGGCGTGATCGAAGCGCAGTACGATGTTCCCGCAGACGCCTGGTACTTTGGTGCCAACCGGCAACCGGAGATGCCGTTCTGTGTCCTGTTGGAAACGGCGCTGCAGCCCTGCGGTTGGCTGGCGGCCTATCTGGGTTCTGCGTTGACCAGCGATAAGGACCTGGCATTCCGCAACCTGGATGGATCAGCGGTACAACTGAAAACGGTCACACCGGAATCGGGCACCCTGACCACCAAGGTCAAGATCACCTCGGTCTCGCAAAGCGGCGGTATGATTATACAGTCGTTCGATTACGAGATGGTTGACGCCGAAGGGCCGGTTTACCGTGGCGACACGGTCTTCGGTTTCTTTACCCGGGACGCTCTGGCCAACCAGATCGGCCTGCGGGATACCGAACCTTTTCGCATTGATGACCCCGCCAGGAAACAGGGGCAAACCTTCAATTATCCGGCACAAGGACCTTTCCCCGAAACCAAAATGCGTATGATCAACCGCATCTCATGTTATCTTCCCGATGGTGGAGATGCCGGGCTCGGTTATATCGAAGGGGAGATGGATGTGGACCCCAGCGCCTGGTTCTTCAAAGCCCATTTCTACCAGGACCCGGTCGTTCCCGGCTCCCTGGGGCTCGAATCCATGTTGCAGTGCCTGAAGGTGGTCGCTGCCGATCGATGGGACGTCGGCCCCGATACCATCTTCGAGACCATTGCCCTGAAACAGAAGCATCAATGGTCCTACAGAGGGCAGGTCGTTCCGGACAACAGTCGGGTGCGGGTCGAAGCGATGATTACCGCAGTGAACGACGATTACAGGATGTTGACTGCCGACGGGTATTTGCATGTAGATGGGAAAACCATTTACCGAATGAACGATTTCACTCTAAAGCTCAAGTAAATGATGAATTATTCTCGCGTACAGATCGCCTCCATAGGATACGAACTGGCCCCGGTGGTTGTCACCTCGGCCGAACTGGAACAACGCCTGGAACCGCTCTACCAGAAGCTGCGGATGCAACCCGGACAGCTACAGGCCCTCACCGGAATCGGAGAACGGCGCTGGTGGCTTCCAGGCACCTCCCTGGCCGAAAAAGCGGCTGCGGCCGGACGTAAAGCCTTGAACAAGGCGGGGCTGACACCACAGGATCTCGGCAGTCTGGTCTATGCCGGAGTATGCCGTGAATCGTTTGAACCGGCCACCGCCTGCCGGGTCGCCGATGCCCTTGGTCTGCAGGGGCAGGCGCTGGTCTATGACTTGAGCAACGCCTGCCTCGGTATCCTCAACGGCATGCTGGAGATTGCCAATCGGATTGAATTGGGGCAGATCGACGCCGGGATGGTGGTTTCCTGCGAGTCCAGTCGTGAAATCATGGAGCTGACCATCC
Organism: Thermodesulfobacteriota bacterium; assembly: GCA_028282145.1. GTDB lineage: Bacteria > Desulfobacterota > Desulfuromonadia > Desulfuromonadales > Geopsychrobacteraceae > JANQIN01. The sequence continues at coordinate 3,232 of JANQIN010000041.1, forward strand.
AACGTCTGCTGGAGCAACCGGACATGCCCCATTTTTCCGCTTCTCTGGCCACCCTGACCGGAGGCTCCGGAGCCATCGCCGTGGTGCTGACGGCACAGAACGGTCACAGTAACGGCCATCGTCTTCTCGGTGGTGTTGCTTTGGCAGAACCCGAACATCACGAACTCTGCCGGTGGGGTATCGAACCCAACGATTCGGGTCTCCACCGCCAATACATGCAGACCGATGCGGTGGCGGTGATGAAAAATGGCGTCGAACTGGGGCGTCGAACCTGGGCCGTCTTCCTGGAAACGCTCAACTGGTCGGCGGAAGGGATCGATCGCGTCATCTGTCATCAGGTCGGCGAAGCCCATCAGAAAACGGTTCTGCAAACTATGGGAATCTCTGAAGACAAGGACTTTGTCACCTTCCCTTTCCTGGGGAATATCGGTACCGTCTCACTGCCGATCACCGCAGCCATCGCTGCCGAGCGGGGTGCGATCAGATCGGGAGACAGGGTCGGTTTCCTTGGTATAGGTAGCGGCCTCAACTGTATGATGCTGGGAGTTGAGTGGTGAGTGACATCCTCCCTTTCCCTTCCCGCTACCTGCAGGTCAACGGCCACCGGATGCACTATCTGGACGAAGGGGCCGGCGAAACGGTGGTGATGGTTCACGGCAACCCGAGCTGGTCGATCTATTACCGAAACCTCGTCGGGGCACTTAAAGATCGCTATCGCTGTCTGGTACCCGACCATATCGGAATGGGCCTTTCCGACAAACCCGGCGATAACAACTACAGCTACACCCTGAAGCGTCGGGTTGATGATCTGGACGCTTTTCTGAAACAAACTGCTCCGAAAGGCTCTGTCACCCTGGTGGTACATGACTGGGGAGGAATGATCGGCATGGCGTGGGCCCACCGGTATCCGGACCGGATCAAGCGACTGGTGGTACTGAACACCGCCGCGTTTCGCATGCCGGATGACAAAACCTTCCCTCCGGCCTTGTGGCTGGGGCGAAACACGGCTTTAGGGACCTTGTTGATTCGCGGTTTCA
>JANQIN010000065.1 GCA_028282145.1 Thermodesulfobacteriota bacterium
GGAGAGTTCATGGAGCATATCTGCATCATACAGGGGGACATCACGACTCTTAAGGTGGATGCGGTCGTCAATGCGGCCAACAACACCTTGTTGGGTGGAGGCGGCGTGGACGGTGCCATCCACAAAGCCGCCGGCCCTCAATTGCGAACCTACTGCGAGACCCTGGGCGGTTGTCCTACGGGGGATGCACGGATCACTCCCGGTTTCGACCTCCCGGCTCGCCATTTAATCCACACGGTAGGGCCCGTCTGGAAAGGCGGTCACCATGGAGAGGAGGGGCTGTTGCGTGCATGCTATCGACGCTCCCTCGAACTGGCAACCGAGCACCGTCTCCAGACGGTCGCGTTTCCGTCAATCAGCACCGGTGCCTATGGTTACCCGATCAAAGAAGCGGCCCGAGTGGCGATTGAAACCTTGTCAGAATTCGTCGCCGAACAGAACCCCGAGCTGCTCATCTCCCTATGCACCTTTTCCGAAGAGGATCAAGCCTGCTACCAGGAGGCGCTGGCCCGTTGGGCCGACCATCGAATGGAGGATATGGATTTATGAAGTCTTTTTGGGGGCTGTTGCCCCTGGTGTGCCTGTTGATGATCGGTTGTACCCACGAAGGAGCCACCATCTACCAGAAAAACTGCGCCGGATGCCATAAACGAGGACAGGCCGGAGCGCCCCGCACCGGAGATATCGCTGTATGGAAGGACCGTATCGCGCAGGGAGAAGAGGTTCTGGTACGTCATTCCATCCAGGGCTATACCGGCCAGGCGGGAATCATGCCCGCCCGTGGCGGCAACCCCAACCTGACCGACGCGCAGGTTCGGGACGCGGTTCGCTTTATGATTGAGGAAAGCCAATGAGGGCCCGGGTCCTGATTTTTGCCCTGCTGCTGACGTATGGCGTTACTGTTTTGACGGCCTGCAGCGGCAGCGAAGGTTACCAGATTTATCGGGCGAACTGCTCCGGTTGCCACGATACCGGACGTTCCAATACCCCGACCCTGGTGGACAATGTCTATTGGATCTCACGGGAATCGGTCCCGCTGGAAGAACGGATCGCCAAAACGATCGCCGGGGATGAAACCGGCAAATGGGGCATCCAGCCTCCGCGTGGCGGTAATCCCAAGTTGACCGACCTGGAGGTGCAGATGGCGATCGAATGGATGCTGGTCCAGGTTGAAAAAGAGAAATAACGCCTGCAACACAAAAAACTCCCGAGCCCAGGGATGGGTGAGCCAGAAGAGGGGCGCAAGGCCCCTCTTTTGTGAGTGGAGCAAAATCGCACTTTTGCGGAACGACTATGCTCCAAGGCTAGGGACGGATTGGAGCATCGAAATGTCCCCAGGGATGGGCGAGCCAAACCCAAGGCGTCAACTTTGGGTTTGCAAGTGAAGCAAAATCGCATTTTTGCGGAACGATCTATGCTCCAGCGTCAGGGACGGATTGGAGCATCGAAATGTCCCCAGGGATGGTCTGGAACATCCAACCATCATCCTGTATTACGTAATCCGGTGGCAATCCCGTTGATCGTCGCCGCCAGCGCATAATCCAACGCTTCTCCCACCTCTCCCTGTCTCCGGCGACGAAGCAATTCCACCTGTATCCGATTTAACGGTTCCACGTAAGGATCCCGCAAGGTAAGACTGGTCGCTTGCCCCAGGTCGGCCTCCAGAAGCCGGTCCTGTTGCAGAACAGCCAGGACCATCTTGCGGGTTCTCCGGTATTCCTCCAGAACCTGGGCAAAAAACCGCTCCCTCAGTCCCGCATCTTCCACCAGTTCGCCATAAAGACGGGTCAGTGGCAGGTCAACCTTGACCAGGGCCAGTTCCACATTGCGAATCAGATCAGCAAACAGAGGGAATCGTCCCAGCATCTGCTGCAGATGCTCCAGGTGCCCCTCGCCCTCTGAGACGTAGACCTCCAGAGCTGTCCCGACACCGAACCAGCCGGGCAACATCCATCGGCTCTGAATCCAGCCAAAGACCCAGGGGATGGCCCGCATATCATTCAGGTCGCTGGATTGACGCCGTTTGGCGGGCCGGGATCCGATCTTCGCCAGGGAGAATTCGGTAAAAGGGGTCGCCTGCTCAAAATAAGAAATGGTATCCGGGTTGTCGGCGATCTTCTCCCGATAGCAGGCAAAAGCCACATCGGACAGACGGCACATGGCCGCTTCATCCTCCGCCGCCAGCGGCGGGACTCGTTCGCCTCGGAAAAGAGCTTCCAACGAGGCCGCCAGCATCAGCTCCAGATTCCTCCAGGCCAGCTCCTTGTCGGCATACTTCCACTCGATCACCTCCCCTTGTTCGGTCAGGCGGAAGCGTCCGGAAAAGGCTCCGGGTGGCTGGCTGACGATCGATCGGTGGGTCGGCCCGCCACCACGTCCGACAGTCCCTCCCCGACCATGAAACAGGCGTAGCTGGACCCCGCACTCCGCTGCCACCCGGTGGAGCTGGCGATGGGCCAGATAGATCTCCCATGTGCTGGTGAGCATGCCACCGTCTTTGTTGGAATCGGAATACCCCAGCATCACCTCCTGCCAGCCTCCCCAGCTCTCGATATAGGGTAAATAGGCCGGATCGGTCCAGAGTTGTCGGCAGATCTCCGGTGCCTGTCGCAGGTCCTCAATGGTTTCGAAAAGTGGAACCGGCATCATCCCGGGATCACCCGTCTGCTGACCTTTGACCTGGATGCCCGCCAGTTCCATCAGCCACACCAGTTGTCGGACATCGCTGGCCGAAGAGGCCCCACTGATGACATAGACTGAAAGAGCCTGAGGTGGATACTCTCGCTTCAGCTCCGCCAGGGTCCGTAATGTATCGAGCAATTTGCCGGTGGAGTCGGCCAGATCGTGCTGCAACCGGTCCGCTGCGACACCCGCACGGGACAGATCGTCCACCGCACGCTGGTGGACTTCCGCATGTTGGCGGATATCGAGGGTGTGGAGGTGAAAACCAAAGGTACGGACCTGCAACTGTAGCGGTAGCAGGTAGGTGTGGACCAACCTTCCACCGGACATCTGTCGGAGGCTCTCGGCCACCAGCGCCAGATCCCGGGAGAACTCATCCGGGTTCAGGTAGGCATCGGAATCGGAAGGCGCCTCCATCACCAGCCTCAAACGCTCCTGGACAAAGAAAAGGTACTGTCGGTAGAGCTCGCAGTCGATCCGCCCTTCTTTCGGATCGCAGGCACCATGCATACGCTGTTCATAGGTCTCCAGGGCCCGGATCAAACCCGGTGACGGCGCCACCCGACAGGTGGAGGGGGTCAACAATTCGCGCAACTGTTCCACCTGGGTTCGGTAATAGCCCAGAATCAGCTGTCTCGCCTGCTCCAGCGCCGAACGTGTGGTGTCCGGGGTGACAAATGGGTTACCGTCCCGATCACCGCCAATCCAGGAACCCAGGCGCATCACCGGAGGAAAGTCATCGACGGCCAACTCCACATCAAAGATTTCGTTGACGGCGGTTGCCAGGTCGGCGTACCCCTGCGGCAAAGGCGCTACCAGGCTGTCGACATAGTGCAGCAGGCCGATCTCGATTTCGTCCTCCACCGTCGGTTGTCGACGCCGAACCTCATCGGTCTGCCACAGAGTGCTGATCTCTGCGAGAATCCCCTGCTGCAAATCGGTTGCTTCGTCCTGAGTCAGCAGCAGCCTGTCGAGAGATTCCAACGCCGCCAGGATTCGGCGCCGTTTGGTTCGAACCACACGACGGGCCACCTGGGTCGGGTGGGCCGTAAAGACCGGGGTAATCTCCACTTCGGCCAACCAACTCCGAACCTGGTCGATCCCGACTCCGGCCTCCTTCAGCCGCTGGAGGGTACCCCGTAGCGACCCGGGCTTGTCCTTTCCGCCGCAGGCCAATCGGGTGGCCCGCCGGCGCCTTTTGCGGTGGTTGGTCTCGGCAAGATTGGTCAGCTCAAAAAAAGTGGCGAAGGCCTTGGTCACCAGATAAGCCTCCTCCAGAGTAAGTTTCTGGATCAGGGCATGGGCTTCTTGCTGCCGAACCGACGGAACCGTTTCGTCGAGTTCCCTCCCCTTAGGCCGGCCGTCGGCCGGGCGTTCCTGGATCATCAGCTGCCGGATTCGCTCCTCGACACCAAAGAGCTCAGGACCGGCCTGCTCCCGAATGACCTGTCCCAGCAGATGTCCGAGGGAACGAACATCGTCCCGCAGGGGGATCGCTGTAACCTGAGGATCGAAACTAATCCGTTCCTGCAACGCCCTGGTGAGATCGTCCACCTTCCAGAAAAGATCCATCGCATTACTCCTGAAAAAAAAGAGGGTTTTAATTCCGGAGGTTTCGCATTACACTTTGTCGACCTTGTATGTTAATCATACCGACCGGGAGGGGAATGTGCGTCCATATCGTCCTTTTTCTATCGCCCTGTTGCTTCTCTGCTTCACGCCTGTTCTCTGCGGAGCGTTCCAGGCCCGTGTCGTCAAAGTCGTCGATGGCGACACGGTCCTGATCGAATACCAGGGCGGTACCCGTCCGATCCACCTTGTCGAAATTGACTGTCCCCAGTTATCGCAACCCTATGGCAAAGCGGCGCGGGATCTGACCCGCCTTTGCCTGGAGGGAAAGATGGCGGAGATCCACAGCCGAAATGGGCTGCATGCCAGCGATATCCGCACCCCCGAGGGGCGGAGCATCAGTTTCCTTCTGATGCGCAAAGGGCTGGCCTGGTATCCGAAAAATTACAACAGGCAAGATCCGCTCAACATGAGCCGCTTTGATGGACTGGGAAAACTGGAAAAGACGGCGCGTAAACGCCGGATCGGTCTCTGGTCGCAGGCCGACCCGCAACCCCCATGGACCCTCCACAAATGGCAGGAAAGTGTTCCGGACCTCAATTACGCACCGAGCACCGTCATCACCGGTGGGGCGAAGACTCCCACCCGACGACGAGGTTGAGGCATCCGCCGTTAGCTGAGCCGTGTGCTTGGCAAAAAAACTAAATACCTGATTGCACGGGACGATACATCGGTTTGTCTTCTGAAAGAGCCAACCAGCCCTTAATAATGCGATAGAGCAACCAGATATTGGGCAGGGCGAGGATCACATAACCGATCCCTACCACAAGCAGCAGAAATCCGATCGGGAAGCAGACCACCGACCAGAGAACCCAGAACCAGAAAGTCCGGACCTGCCAGCGAACATGGGATTCGAGCCAGGTTCCTACGGCATCTTCACGCTTCACGTAGGACAGGATCACCGCCAGAAGCAAGGTAAAAAAGGCGGTGACAAAAAAAGCCGCCTGGAAGGCGTAGACCAATGTTACCCATTTGCGAGTGGACTCCACCTCTCCGTTCCCTGTCCCGTTGAACTCGTTCATTCCGTCCCTCCCGGTCCGCAGTTGTTGGGGTAGGTTACCAGTGTACCATCCGGTGCCTCGATCTGTGTCACATCACCCACCTTCCGGAGGTAATCGGGCGTCAGGGGCACCTTTCCAAGGCCTCCGGGCAGGTCGACCATATACTGGGGGATGGCCAACCCGCTGACCGGACCACGCAGCTCCCGCATCAATGCGAGCCCTTCCTCAATCCGGGTCCGGAAATGTCCTGCCCCTTGGACCAGATCCATCTGATGAAGGTAGTAAGGCCGCACCCGAATCCGCAGCAACCCTTTGAAAAGTCGTCGGAGCGTTTCCGTATCGTCGTTCACTCCTCGAAGTAGAACGGTCTGATTCCCAAGAACAACACCGGCGTCGGCCAGAAGCCCACAGGCACGCGAAGCTTCGGGTGTCAGTTCCCGCGGATGATTGAAGTGGGTGTTCAGGTAGAGAGGTCCAGCGTCCTTTAATACCTTGACCAAGGAAGCTGTCACCCGCTGGGGGAGGGTCACCGGCACCCGGCTACCGATGCGAACGGTCTCCACATGAGGGATAGCCCGCAGAGCGGTCAGAAGATGATCCAGTTGGTCATCCGACAGCAGTAGAGGGTCACCACCGGACAGAAGCACATCCGAAATTTCCGGGTGAGCAGCAATATAGTTGAGACCGGCGGTCCAATCGGCCGAAGCCTGCGCCAGTTCCTGTGTTCCGACGCGATGCTTACGGGTACAGAAGCGACACAGGACGGCACATCGGCTAGCGACCAGAAAGACCACCCGGTCCCGATAGCGATGAACCACTCCCGGGACGGTATGGTGGGCCTCTTCTCCCAAGGGGTCCTGCAACAGATCCGGTGAATCCTGCAGTTCCAGCAGATCGGGCAAGCACTGTCGTCCGATCGGGTCGTCGACCGACTGGATCAATCCCAGGTAATAGGGGGTCACAGCAACCGGATACCGATCGATCACCCGTGTACAGACGTCCGGGTCCAGAGAAAACCGGCGCGAAAGCGCGTCTGCCGAGAGGCGGGAGTCGGCCAGCTGGGCCTTCCAACCTTTGTCACAGTATTCACTCAAAAGGTACGACTCCGAAGCCGTTGACCGGGCATCCATCGATAGGTCAGGAAAATCAGTACCATCAGGACAAGGTCCCGAACCAGCGCCTCCTGCGGGGTTGTCGCCCGGCCGGAGCTGCCGAAACAACCACAGTCGATTTCCAGGCCGCGCCAGATCAGGGAGACCAGGGCGACGATAAAGATCAGGTTGAGGAGGCCGAGAACCAGGGAAGCCGGTCGGACCTGAGCATTGAACAACAGCAGGGCCCCGGCCAGGAGCTCAATAAAAGGCAGGATCGCTGCGACAAGATAGTTCCAGGCGTAGGGAAACAGTTGATAAGATGCAATGGTTCCGGCAAACCCATCCAGATCGACCACCTTGGTCCCGCCGGCGTACAGAAACAACAGACCCAGGGTCAGGCGACTCAGATGAAACAACAGCCTTCGCATGACTCAATCCTTCTTCTGTTCGAGTAAAAAACCGGCGGCCTGCCATTGGGGAACCCCACCTTCGAACACCCGGACGTCTCGATAACCGGCGTTGACCAGTCGGGTCGCCAAATCGAAGGAATCGGGACAATCGTATCCGCTGCAGTACACAATCAGGGTCCGGTCCAACGCAATCTGCATCCGAAAGCTGACCCAGGAAGCGTTTTCCCCCATCGGTAACGAACGGGCCCCGGGAAGATGGCCATCGGCATACTCCTTCGCCGATCGGGCATCGACAAGAAGGGCCCCTTCGGCCGTCAAACCCTGGATATCTTCAAGCTCCACCGGTTGCGGACCGTTGGTTTTCCGTTCAGCCTGCCCCTCTTTCATCATCCGGGCGGTAGGGGCCGATTCCTCAGCACCCGAAAAAACCTGCTGCAACCGATCCCAATGAACTGTCGTTCCTAAACCTGAACCGATCAGCAAAAGAAACAACCCGAGAACGATCGAGCGTCCCAGTCCCGGAACAGAGGCTGGATTACTCATCCGGTGAAACCTGAAGCTCCGGCCCCAGACCTTCCAGAAGTTGCCGCATACGGCTATTTTCTCGCTCCAGGTGTACCAGACGTTCGTGGTATTCGATCACGATTTTATCCAGATCCTCCAGAATACGGGCCTGGTGCGACAGGCGGATTTCCAGATCGTTGATCCGCTGTTCCAACTCAGACATGGCACGTCCTCCTTTAGGGCGCATGCTATCAAATGGCTTACGCGACCCGCAATGAAAACCCGGGGTTGATTCTCCTTCTTTGCCCGTTTGCAATGGGGACTAAAAAAGGTATATTTGTACCTCGTTGTGATTTACTTCCGGGAGGCCTGCAATGCAAAGGGATGCTATTCGGCACGCTGGGGTTTTCGTGCTTCTGTTTCTGCTTGTCTGGGTACCGATGGCCTTGGCCACCCCCGCTTCTCAGAGCCCACCTGCTTCCACCCGTCACGACACACACGAAACCAGTCACAACAACGACTCCCATGATCATCAGGACATGGTGCAGGCTCAGGCGCAGGCGGAAGAGTCCGGCACCGTCGGTCTGAATGAAAAGCTTGGAGCAACCGTCTCCGGCGACCTTCAGTTCCTTGATGAAAACGGAAAACCGGTTCGTCTGGGGGACTTGCTGGACCGTCCGACCGTCATCGCGCCGGTCTATTTCAAATGCCCCAACGTTTGTAATTTTCTGCAAAGTTCCCTGGTGGACGTTCTCCCCCAGATCAAAATGAAACCGGGTGAAGATTTCCGGATCCTGTCAATCAGCTTTGACGAGCGGGAAACACCCGAGCTCGCTGCTCGTAGCAAAAAGGCCTACTTCCACGCTCTGGAAGAAGGTTTTCCTCGCGACAGCTGGCACTTTCTGACCGGTGATCTGGCGACGATTCACACCTTGACCGATTCCATCGGATATTCCTTCAAACGGGAAGGGGTCGACTTTCTCCACCCGGTCAGTGTGGCGGTCGTCGCCCCTGGCGGCAAGATCGTCCGCTATCTGCACGGAACCCACATTCTGCCGATGGATATGAACCTGGCGCTGATTGAGGCGGGCGAAGGGCGTGTCAGCCCACCGATTCGTAAAATGCTGACCTTCTGCTTCAGTTACGACCCTGAAGGCAAACGGTACGTTTTTAATATTCTTCGTGTGACGGCCACCGGTATCATCCTGGCAGCCGGATCTCTGTTCCTGTATCTGGTTTTTTCCGGTCGTCGGAAAAAAACCGACTGAGGTGACCATGTCTCAACCCGCTTCCGCGTCGACCGACAGTTCCCGTGGCTACCTTGCCTCCAGCGGCAAAGGGCCGGCCTTATTCGAATGGATCTTTTCCACCGATCACAAACGGATCGGCCTGCTGTACCTCTGGTGCATCACTACTTTCTTCCTGATGGGAGTGGTTCTGGGGCTGCTGATCCGACTGGAGCTGATCGCACCCGGTCCGACGATCATGAACGCCCAGACCTACAATGCAGTTTTCACCCTGCACGGGGTGATCATGATCTTTCTCTTTATTGTCCCCGGCATTCCGGCGATTTTCGGCAACCTGTTTATGCCGATTCAGATCGGGGCCAACGATGTGGCTTTCCCCCGCCTGAACCTTCTCAGCTGGTGGTGTTACATCATCGGCGCGCTGACCGCCGTAACCGCCCTCTTCAGCGGCGGCGGCCCGCCCGATACCGGCTGGACCTTCTACGTCCCGTTCTCCACCATGACCCAATCCAACGTCTCCATGGCAACGGTGGCGGTCTTTATTCTGGGCTTTTCGTCGATCCTCACCGGGATCAACTTCGTGGTCACGGTTCACCGACTGCGCACCAAAGGGATGACCTGGAGACGCCTGCCCCTTTTCGTCTGGGCTCTGTATGCCACCGCCTGGATTCAGGTGCTGGCGACCCCGATACTCGGCATTACCGTCCTGCTGGTCTTTCTGGAGCGCTTTGTGGGTGTGGGCCTTTTTGATGCCGCCAAAGGTGGCGACCCGGTGATGTACCAGCATCTGTTCTGGATTTACAGCCATCCTGCGGTCTACATCATGATCCTGCCCGGCATGGGGGTCATTTCCGAAGTCCTGCCGGTCTTTGCCCGCAAACGGGTCTTCGGTTATTGGGCCATCGCCATGTCCGGTCTCGCCATCGCCGGAGCCGGGTCTCTGGTGTGGGGTCATCATATGTTCGCCAGTGGCATGTCCGATATGGCGGTACTGGTCTTCTCCTTCCTGACGTTCATTGTGGCCATCCCTTCGGCGATCAAGGTCTTCAACTGGGTGGCGACCCTTTACAAGGGATCGATTACCCTGGCACCGCCGATGCTGTTTTCCCTGGCCTTTATCATTCTCTTCTCCATCGGGGGTCTGCAAGGGCTGCTGCTGGGAGCAGCCGCCACCGATATTCATGTGCATGACACCTACTTTGTGGTGTCCCATTTCCACTTTGTCATGTTTGGCGGGACGGGCTTCGGTTTCTTTGCGGCCCTCCATTACTGGTTCCCCAAGATGTTCGGCCGGATGTACAACGCCACCGCAGCCACCACCGCCTGGGTCTTTATGGTCTCCGGGTTCCTGGTGCTTTATCTGTCAATGGCTGTGGTTGGACTTCAGGGGATGCCTCGTCGGTACTACGATTATCTGCCTGAGTTCACCAACCTCAACGTCAGCGCCACCGTCGGCTCCTGGATTCTCGGGGCCGGCCTGGCCCTGATGTTCGCCAATCTGCTGGTCGGCCTGTTCCGAGGCGGTCCGGCACCGGCCAACCCCTGGAAGGCAGCAACCCTGGAATGGACCCTGAGTTCACCGCTGCCGGCCGAAAACTTTGAGGAAGAAGTGGAAGTCACCGAAGGCCCCTACGAATTTCATGAGGTGAAGCCATCATGAGCACTCCCGAACCCAAAGACGCCTTCGGTGCCAAGTTCGGCATGTGGCTGTTTCTGTTCACCGAGCTGATCCTGTTCAGCGGATTGTTCATCCTGTATGCGGTTTACCTGGCCAAATACCCCAAGGAGTTCGCCAGTGCCGGGCAGCAGCTCAGTGTCCCTTTCGGGGCTGTCAACACCTTGGTCTTACTGACCAGCAGTCTCTTTGTCGCCATGGCCACCACCTCGATCCAACGCGGGCAGAAGAAACTGACCGAATGGCTTCTGGCCGGCACCGCCTTCTCGGCGGTTATCTTTATGGTCAACAAATACTTTGAGTGGTCGGCCAAGTTTCACCATGGCATCTACCCCGACGCCCCCGGGCTGAAAGAGCTGCCTCAGGGCGAACAGATCTTCTATGGGCTGTACTTTGCCACCACCGGCCTTCACGGTCTGCATGTCCTGATCGGGCTGGCCCTTTTCCTCTATGTCTGGGGAACGGTTCGTTCGGAGAAGGTTCATGCCGAAGACTACGGTCTGCTGGAAAACAGTGGGCTCTACTGGCATCTGGTGGATTTAATCTGGATTTTTATCTTCCCGCTGTACTATCTGGTTCTGTAATGGAGGTCGACATGAGCACGGAAGAAACCCATAAGATTGTGCCTTACCGCACCTTCATTACCGTCTGGATCGGACTGCTGGCGTTGACGGTGATTACCGTCCTGGCCAGTTGGATCGACCTCGGTGCACTCAACGTCTGGCTGGCTCTTGCGATCGCCTCGGTGAAATGCAGCCTGGTTATCGCCTGGTTCATGCACCTGAAATACGAAAACAGGTTCTTGAAACTGATCTTTCTCATTACGCTGATAACGCTGGCCGTCTTTATCGGGCTGACGTTCGTTGACGTTCTCTATCGCTGAGGCTGACTGTGAATCCCCAACTGATCAATACAACGGAAACGGTCGATTTCGCGTTCTGGTACATCACCATTATCTGCCTGGTGATGCTGGGCGCAATTACGGTGGCGATGATCTACTTCTGTATCCGCTACCACCGCAGCAGGGCACCACGGCCAACGTCAGATGCCCATGGAAGCCTCTTCCTGGAGTTGACCTGGACCCTGACCCCGACTCTCATCGTCATGTCGATGTTCTGGTACGGCTGGTCCGGCTATATGGGCCTGCGAAATGTTCCTGAAGGGGCGTATGAGATTACTGCCAAGGCCCGGATGTGGGGCTGGACCTTTGTCTATCCGAGCGGCAAAACTGCCAGCAAGATGGTGGTGCCGGTGGGTAAACCGGTGAAGGTCACGATTGTGGCTGAAGACGTCCTTCACGGGCTCTTCATTCCGGCCTTCCGGGTCAAAAAAGATGCAATCCCCGGACGGGAAACCCAGCTCTGGTTCTCGGCCCGTGAGGCCGGCTCCTACGACCTGTTCTGCACCGAGTACTGCGGTCTGGGGCACTCGAGCATGATCAGCACTGTCGAAGCTATCCCTGAGGAGGAGTTTGCCACCTGGCTGACGCAGAAGGTGGAGAAGGCTTCCCTGCCGGGTCAGGAGGTGATTGAGAAATACGGCTGCCTCGGGTGCCATTCAGTCGATGGTACAAAACGTACCGGCCCAACCTTTAAAGGGCTCTGGGGTCGCGAACAGGCAGTCAAACGTGGAGGGCAGGAGCTTAACCTGATGGTGGACAGCGACTATCTTCGGCGGTCCATCCTCCGTTCCAATGCCGAAATCGTCAAAGGCTACCCCGCGGTCATGCCGGTCTTCGAAGGACGGATCACGGAGGACGAACTGAACCACCTGATGACCTATCTCGAAAAACTCCGCTAAGGCCCGATGAACCCAAACGAATGGCGCCTTCTGCTGCGCCCACGCCTTCTTGCACTCAACAGCCTGGCCGCCTTTACGGGCGGCCTGCTTTTTAGTGCCTCCCTCTTTCCAGCTTTGGGCGCCGCCTTTGCAGTCACCGTCCTGGCAACCGGCGCAACGCTGTTGAACCAGTGGCAGGAACGCCCTTTCGATCGTCTGATGCAGCGCACTCGCCAACGGCCTCTGGTGACCGGAAAGATTTCACCCCGCTCGGGACTGCTCTGGGGATTGATCCTGGTCCTGCTTGGGCTGGGCCTTCTCTCCTTGTTTTCAACAGCAGCCACAATTGCAGGGCTTTGCGCGCTGCTGCTTTATAACGGGTTGTATACCCAGCTCAAACGCCGGTCCTTCCTGGCACTGGTCCCCGGTGCCCTCTGCGGCGCCCTGCCTGTTGTGATCGGTTGGATAGCCGCCGGTGGCCCCTGGTCCGACTTCCGTATCCTGTTGGTGGCCGGGCTGATTGTTCTGTGGCAGTTGCCTCATTTCTGGCTGCTGGCCTGGCGTTACAGGGACGATTACCGAGAAGCGGGGCTGCCCCAGCTTCACGATCGCCTCGATGACAATCAGATGGCCCGCTTGAGTCGCGCCTGGCTCTGGTGTCTGATCCCGGCAGCACTCCTCTTGCCTCTCTTCCATATTCTGCAGACTTTCAGTCTGCAGACTGCCCTGATTTTGGGGCTTTTCCTGTACAGCGGACGTCTTATCCGGCAACGGAACCTGGAAAGCAATGAGGCGTTGAAGCAGCAATTTATCGATGTTAACCTGCTCATGCTACTCTTGTTGATCCTGTTGACTCTGGATTGTCTTCTTCGTTAAAAGGAGCCGGTTTTGTCAGCCAAGCATCATGTTTCTCAATCGCCTTCCGGACCAACCCATTCAACCCCAACGCTTCGGTCGTGGTTTGCTGATGCCACTGGCCTTTTTGCTTGAGCCATGCTAAAGAGCTGGCGAAGACTTTAAAAAGGAGTCCCCAATGACCCATTTTGCCCTGACGATTATCGGTCGTGACCGCCCCGGCATCGTATCCCAGGTGACACAGATCCTCTTTGAGCAGGGATGCAATATCGAAGATTCCGCCTGCCAGATTCTGGGTGGCCAGTTTGCCATGATCCTGATCATCGCGCCTCCGGAGCCGGTGGATGATATTGCCTCTTTGGAGGAAAAGTTCATCCCCCTGAAAGAGGCCGACCTGTCGGTCTTTCTCCGTGTCCTTAAACCTGGTGGAGAACGCCATCCCCATATGGACGGGGAGATGGTGATGATCTCGGTGTACGGCAGTGACAAACCGGGAATCGTTTACCAGGTGACCCGGGTCCTAGGCGAGCTGCAGGTCAATATTTCCGAACTGGACACCAAGCTGGTCGGCAGCGATGAACAGCCGGTTTACGTGATGATGATTGAAGGCTACCTGCCCCCGACTCTGGAATTGGATCGGGTCGAAGCACGAATGGCGACCCTGAAGCAGGAACTGCAAGTCGATATCTCAGTCCGTTCGATCACGGCGGTGGAGCTTTAGCCAATGGCCGTGCACGACATCCGAGTCTATCCGGACCCTATCCTGAAAGAGATCAGCCAGCCGGCGGTTTTCGGAGAGGAAGACCTGGACCATCTGGTACAGGACCTGGTCGATACCATGTACGCGGCAGGGCATTCGGTCGGTGTGGCCGCGCCCCAGATCGGAGCCCTCAAGCGGGTGGTGGTGGTCGACGTCTCAGGCAGTAAACTGGGGAAGAAAGAAGAGAACCACGGCCTGTTGACCCTGATCAACCCAATTATCCTCGAACGCGAAGGCGAGAAGGTTTGGCGGGAAGGCTGCATGTCGGTACCGGACTACACTGGTAACGTCGTCCGCGCCGAAACAATTATCCTGCAGTACACCGATCGTGACGGGACCCCCAAAGCGATTCGATCCAGTGGCTTTGAAGCTGTCGCCATTCAGCACGAACTGGACCACCTCAACGGTTATCTGTTTCTTGATCGGGTCTCCAGCCACAAGACCGACCTGTTCCGACGCAAGCACCGGTAACGAAGAGATCGTTGGATGCCCCAGCCCATCCTTGGCGCTGGGACATTTTCGTTGCGCAGAAGCCCAGCGTCACTGCATTGACAAAGGCAAGGCATACTTTCTCTTTTTTGGGTTCGAAAAAAGAGCGTCAGCCCCCCTAATTCAGCACTCTCCTACGGATGAAAGCGCCTGTGCCGTAAAGGTCAGGCGCTCTTTTCGCGACCGTCGATTCTCATTTCCCAGAGCAAAAAAGATTCCCCAGCAATCTTGTCGGGAAACTTGACATTAGCTTTTACTCATATTATTTTGTCTTTCTGTTCAGTGGTTTAGATCGATGGCACTGCTTTTGCTATAGATTTAGACTTCATCTGAAATGAGACTGGAGAAGACAATGATTCGTTATTTGATTGCCCTCGCACTGCTCGCTCTGACTGCCTCCCCCGCCCTGGCCATTACCATCGGCGGCAAGCTCGGGGATTGGGGCCTGACCTCCGTTGGAGGGTTTTCCAACGCCGACCGTGTCGGCCAATCGGTCACCGGTACGCATAACGGAATCAGCTACTGGGAAGAAGAAGGGTATACCGCACAGGGAACTGTTGAACCAGGCTGGGGTGGCAAAACCTTTGATATCGCCGGTCTCTATGCCAAGGTTGAAGGGAACACTTTGTATATCGCCTCGATCCTGGGCACCCCCTGGTGGCGGGTACAAGGTGAATCGATCGGGGA
>JANQIN010000088.1 GCA_028282145.1 Thermodesulfobacteriota bacterium
ATTCTCCCGCAACAGATCGTAGGGTGGGAAAAAGACGGCGAACTCGGCATAGGCTTCGGTCAGCAGGCGGAGCGACTGGGTCAGGCTGCGGTACATCCCGCTGTACGACACCAGACTGTCGAGCAGGCTTTCGCTGATACTGCGAAACTCGACGATATCGAGCCCCGGCAGGGTCGATGGTCGTTGGCGGGACCAGTCGCGGACCTGAGGGGCAAGGTCTTCGGAAACCAGAACTTTCCGCACTTGCTCCGACGTCAGGTGCTCCCGCACCTCTTTTTCGTCGGCCGAGACCAGAAGACCCGTTTCCTCCCGTTCAAAGATCGGGACCAGAAAGTTCTTCAGGAAGGCCTGGCTGCTGACCAGCAGAACCTGTGGCCGGGCCGGCGTCTCTTCCGCTTCCTGCACCGGTGTTTCAATCTTCGCCACCGGGGCCTGGCTCTGCTCAAACAGGTCCGGCAGCACGACCTTTTGCAACATCCCGCCGATCTGGGCCTCAATCCCCAGGCCGACCACCAGGTCGACAAAGACCCCTTCCGGCGCCACCAGCAGGATCATCTTCGAACATTTGACATTGCGCTGCACCGCGGCCAGGGCTGCGTCGTTTTTGGGATCGGTCACCACCAGCGTCAGAATACCGCTGCTGGGATCGTACTGGATGGGGAGGGCTTCGTTGCCGGTGATCAGTTCGGTGGGGAGGGTTTTGACAAACTCCTTGTCCACCGAATGCTTGTCCGGTTCATACGCCGGAATCCCGAACTGCTCCGAGAGCGCTTCGGCCAACTGCTTCGCGTCGATATCCTTGTTCCGCAAAAGATGCGTACCGATCCGGCCACCGTGCATCTTCTGCTGCTGAAGGGCATTGGTGATCTGCTCTTCCGTGGCGTAGCCGAGGCGAATCAGGATCTGATCAAGTCGGTTTTGATTCATGGCATTCATTGGGTCTTGGTACCGATCGGGCTTTCAAGCATATAGCGGACGGCCTCATCCTGCGTGACGGTCCCATCGGCCACCAGCTTTTTCAGGTGGTTGTCCATCAACTGCATACCCACGCCCTGGTTACTCATAATGGCATTGTTGATCTGGTGCCCTTTCGCCTCGCGAATGAGATTGCGAATGGCATGGGTCGCCATCATGATTTCCAGGGCCGCCACCCGGCCTTTGTTATCGGCCGTGCGCAACAGCTGCTGGGAACAGATGCCGACCAGCGATTCTGACAGCATATGGCGAATCTGGGTCTGCTGCTCGGCGGGGAAAGGTTCGACCACCCGGCTCATCGTTTGGGCGGCCGACCGCGTATGCAAGGTACCCAGAACCAGCTGACCGACCTCGGCCGCCGATAACGCCAGCTTGATGGTATCGAGATCCCGCATCTCCCCGACCAGGATCACATTGGGGTCCTCCCGCAGGGCCGACCGCAGGCCGGCGGAGAACGATTCGCAATGTTCTCCGATCTGCCGCTGGTTGATGAGGCATTTTTTGTTGGGATGGATGAATTCCAGGGGATCTTCCAGGGTGATGATATTGTGATGCATGGTCTCATTGATGTGATTGACCATGGCCGCAAGTGTGGTCGATTTGCCCGAGTTGGTCGGCCCCGTGACCAGAACCAGACCGGAACGCACATCCAGCATCTTTTTCAGAATCGGAGGGAAGCCCAGGTCGTCCAGAGTGGGAATCTGGTTGGGGATGATCCGGAACGCGGCCGTCAGGCCCGGGTACTTTTTGTAGACGTTGATCCGGAAGCGGGCGATTCCGGGCAGGGTATAAGCGCAGTCCAGGTCACCCTTTGTTTCAAAGTGTTTGATCTGAGCATCGGTCAGGATCTCATAAATGATGATCTTGACCTCATCCTCCGACAACTGACGGTGCGCCGCCCGCTGCAGAACCCCGTTGATGCGCAACATCGGTTCCGAATTGGCACTGAGGTGCAAATCCGAAACGTTCTTTTCCTGCATGATCTTCAGGAATGCATCGATCCTTGGCACAGTGTCCCCTTTACCGCCCCGTGGAACGGGCGCGAAACCTACAGTGACATTTTATAGCGTTTTTGTTTCTTTTGAACCCTAACCCCAGGGAATTCTTATCACAAAGTGAATGGAGTTAGTATTAGCAATAACACATTCTGTGAAGATAATCTAACAAAAGGGGCGCCTCGTAGGAGACGCCCCTTCTGGGTGTAAGACAGGATTCCTATGATCGGGCCTTTTATTTCAATCGGTAGGTGTTGATGTCGTCTCGATACACGAGTTTGTCTTCCGTCGCCTTGCCGTTGAACATGTCATCGAACATCTCTTTGATCCGGGCGTTCTTCTCGACGGTGTCCCCTTTAAAGTAGGTGTGCTCGGTACCGAGTTCCGGGGCGCCCGTGAGATCGACATAGGTGGCATTGGGGCTGTTCAGACGCTTCAGGTAATGCCCCAGCCGCGCCTTCTGTTCCTTGCCCGGCTTGATTCGCGAGGCTTTGAGGGCAAAGTCATCTTCGTTAATCACCACATAAACCCGTTTCCTGACATCCAGTTGCCCCACCCATTTCACATGGTCCGCATTGTTGGTGTCGGCCGCCACCAGGCAGATGTTGTCAAACACCAGCTTTGAGGTGGCGTTTTCAGAGGTCTTCAGAGTGTGCTTAAACACGTAATTCCCCATGCTGTGGCACAGCAGATTGATGGCGACAGAGCATTGCTTTTCCGTCAATCTGGTAAATTCGGCCCCTGCCGCAGACGGGTTGTCAGGATGCTTCGCCTCAACCGTCTCTCGAATCCGCTCCCGATCCATTCGGCTCAGCATCTGGTGCATATATTGAATCTTACCGACGGTGCGGTTGAGAGCCTCCGCTGAGGCACGAGCGTCCGATTTGTCGCTGAGGTAGGAGGCCGTGCCTGCGATTCCACCGCCGTTGGCGGGCCAGGTAAAGGGAACCACAATCACGTTGTAGCGCTTTTCAATCTCAAAGGCCGCCTTCAAGACATCTTCCACATCGTTGTTATAGCCGTGCACGAAGAAGAGGATCGATTTCTTTTCCTTTCGTGCGCGGCCAAAAAGTTCACAAGAAACTTTCAGGCTGCCATACCAATCTTTCGAAGTATCGATATCAAACTCGTAGGTTTCGTTGAGTTCCCGCACCTCTTTCTTGGTGAGCTTGTCCTTTACAACCTCGACCTGCCACCCCTGACCGGTTTTCTCCACGCGGACCAACCGGAGTTCGTTCGGCCCTTTGGGGTTGGGGTCTTTGCCAAAGCAATCAAGATCTTTTTT
>JANQIN010000108.1 GCA_028282145.1 Thermodesulfobacteriota bacterium
TTCGACAACCGTGGCCCAGATTCCGGTATCTCGGTCGTTTCGAGCAGAAAGATCGAACTCTTTTTTTTTCTTGAGCAGGGTAAGGAGGTCTTCCTGGCGGAAAAGGGCCGGTCCTTTGGAGAGCGACAGGAATTTCTGCTTGAAAAAGTGGAGGAGGAGCAGCTGACCGTGATGATTGAGGGCGATGATCGCCCGGTTCTGGTTCGGCTCGAGAATAAATTTGTGAAACAACCGCCACGAAAGCCCCGGCGGGTATTAAGTGTCGGGAGTGAGGACGAACAGAATAAACGATCGATCCCGGGTTTGCCGGAGGAGTTGCAAGATCTGAGTGACCCTGAAGCGATTCAGGAGTTTGTTCGGAATCGTGCACTTCAGTTACAGGAACAATCGAAACCCTAACCAAGGTGATGAAATGAGGAACCGCGCGTTTTTCGGTCTGCAGTGGGTTTTCATCCTGATCGTTTTGCAGGGATGCGCTGCCGGACAACAAGCCTTCATACAAGGAAAAACCTTCTTTGAAAAAGGGGAGTACGCACAGGCTGTTCCCGCTCTTGAGGAGGCGATTGCGAAAGAGCCGACGCGACATGAATATCATTTGATGCTGCTCAAAGCCCGCACTCAATTGGCCATTCGACATCTCAAAGCCGGGCAGGAGGCACTTGATACGAAAGATTATGCGACGTCTGAGCGTGAATTCACTGTGGCACTTTCTCTGGCTCCGGATATCCCGGCAGCCCAGCAGGGCTTGGATGAAGTACGAAGCCGCCGGTTGCTCTTGCAGGGGCTGGCTGAGATCGACCGGCACGTAGAGCAAGGGAATCACGAGGAAGCCTTCCGGGCGCTCGCTCCTTTGCTCGGGAGGTTCCCGCGAAACCCCGACCTGCTGGCGCGCCGGAAAGTCCTTGAAGAAAAACGAAGAGAGCGGGCTGAGAAAGAGGGGCAGCCGATGGTCGATGCTCAGCGGATTACTCTGGAATTCAAGAGTACCGACATCCGCGATGCCCTGAAGATTCTGACCAAGCTCTCCGGGGTGAACTTTATTCCGGACGATGATGTCGAACCTTCGGTAGTGGACCTGGACCTCTATGATGTGACCCCCTCCCAGGCGATTGAAGTTCTCCTTAAACTGAAGAAACTTCGGTCAAAAGAGCTGAACGAGAAAACGATCCTTGTGTATCCGGACAACCCCAAAAAAGACCGCTATTACAGCGATCAGGTGGTTCAGACGATTTACCTGTCTCATATCAACGCCAAAAAGGCGTTGAATCTGCTGAAAAAGACGTTGAAGTCCAAGTCGGTCGCATTGCATGAAGAAAGAAATGCCATCGTGATCCGCGATAAACAGGAAGTCATTCTTCTTGCGGAAAAAATTCTTCTTGCGGCCGATCGCAGTGAGGCGGAGGTCATGTTTGAGCTGGAGGTGATCGAGGTCAGTCACAGCAATATCAAAGGGCTCGGCCTTGAGTTGGGCCCGTACAGCCTCAGCGGCGGAATTGCCAGAGATGGCAATGTCGTTGCCTCGGCCTTGGAAGCGGGAGGCTCGGCCGGCAAGTTGCTCACAGGTTCGTTGAAAGATTTGAAGGGTGTATTCACCCTGCCTACAGCGACCTTTGATTTTCAAAAGACCCTGACAGATACGGAGATCCTGGCCAGCCCCAGTGTCCGCGTGAAAAACGGCGGCAAGGCCAAGGTTCACATCGGGACCAAGGAACCGGTCATTACGGTGACGACCACCGCCGACACCGTCAGCGAAAATGTTCAGTATGTGGATGTCGGTGTCAAATTGGATATTGAGCCGACGGTTGAACTGGATGGCAGTATCAACACCAAGCTGGCCTTGGAGGTGAGTAACGTCACCGACCGCACCACGACCTCCAACGGGACCCTGGTTCTGAGTATCAGTACCACCAACGCGGAGTCCAGCCTGGTCCTGAGGGACGGTGAACGCACCATTATCGGCGGGCTGCTGCGGGATGATAAAAGTCATACCCAAAAAGGGGTTGCAGGGCTTTCCGATATCCCCCTTCTGGGAGACCTGTTTTCGAACCGCGACACCAACAACACCAAACGCGAAATCCTTCTTTCTATCCGGCCTCGTATCCTGCGACATCCCGACCTGCCGGAACCGTCGCTGCAGCAATTGCCTTCGGGGTCCTTCGATAATCCGCGTCTGGGGTTGAACTTCGATTCCTTTGACCCGGCCGGCGGAGAATTGTCGTCTTCCGACGAGACAATGTAACCTGTGGAGAAAATGCTGAGCGCTCCGACACAGACATGGAAATTCCGGCACCACGCCGGCCTGACACTGATGGAAATGGTGGTCACCCTGGCCCTGATTTCCATTCTGGCCGCCGTGGCTCTTCCCTTGTCGGAAATGACCGTTAAACGGAGCAAGGAGATGGAGCTGAAACGATCGTTACGGATGATGCGTACGGCGATCGATGCGTATAAGGCGGATTTTGACAAAGCGGTCGAAAAGAAAACGATCATCCCGTCCATCAACGATACCGGCTATCCGGAAAGTCTGGAGGTTTTGACCGAAGGGCATGACTGGGGTGGGCTTTATTCTTTCAAACGACGGTATTTAAGAAGACTCCCCGTGGACCCTTTTGATCAGTTCGATGAGGGGTGGGGGCTTCGTTCATCGCAGGATGCGCCGGATTCTGTTGTCTCCGGCGAAGAGGATGTCTTTGATGTCTACTCACAGAGCGAGGAGATCGCCCTGGACGGCACAACTTACAATCAGTGGTAAGGGGAGAGAATGGCACGCTATCAACGAGGAATAACCCTGGTGGAACTGCTGATCGTTCTCAGCGTTATGGGGATTATCATGTCTATTGCCATGCCGTTTTACAAGAGACATATCATCCGTGCCAACGAGGCGGCTCTGCAGGAGAATCTTTTCCACCTGCGGGATTCGGTGGATGCCTTTTTTGCGGATCATCGTGCCTATCCGACCCAGCTTTCCGATCTTGTCGAGAGAAAATACCTCCGAGCCATCCCCAAAGATCCCATGACCGGGAGCACCGATACCTGGCTTCTCCTTGCCCCGGAGGCCGACGAGGAGGGAAACCTGGCCGAAGGGGATGTCTTTGATGTCCGCAGCGGCAGTCCCAAAACCGGTTTGAACGGTATACCTTACAGTCAGTGGTAAACAGGTCTACACATCGCTGGTCATGATAAACAGAGGCTGACGGGTGAAGGTGGTGTATTCAGGCCGCAGGCGCTCTGCGTTGTAATATTTGGCGACGTCGACCACCTTTTTCCGACCGGTAACGACTTCGATCGGAGCGGTGTCATAGCACCCGTTTCGGAGGCAGATCAAGCGTCCCGAGGTGTTGTTCAGCACCAGGTCCAGAGCCAGATTCCCATAGGCCATGGGGACAATAGAATCCAGAGCATCCGGTTCACCGCAACGCACCAGGTAACTCAACCGTTGATTGACGATGTTGATTTGCATTCCGTCGTTAAAACGAGGAGACGCCTCTTTAAGAGCGGCCGATAGTTTGTCTCCGATCCCTCCCAGTTTCCGATGCCCGTACTGGTCGACTTCGTCTCCTTCAAACGACATCTCCTGGTGTTCGGCAAATGTGGCCCCTTCCGAGACCAGGACCACCGCATAGTTGCTCGGGTTACGTTTGCGGTCGGCCACAAGAAGTTCCGTGACCTGATCCAGCTGAAAAGGATGCTCAGGTATCAGACACCGATCTGCCGCACCGGCTATCGTCGGGACCAGCGCCGTGTAGCCGGCATAACGGCCAAAGACCTCGATCACCAGAAACCGTTCATGACTCCCCGCGCTGGTGCGGAGCTTATGCGTCAGTTCAATGGTGCGTGTGACGCAGGTACTGAAACCGATGCAATAGTCTGTCCCCGGAACATCGTTATCCATCGTTTTGGGGATGGCAACGACCTTGACGCCAAGTTCATGCAGTCGCTGGGCGTAACTGAGGGTGTCATCCCCCCCGATGGGAATCAGATAGTCGATCCCCAGATAGTCCAGATTTTTGATCACCTCAGGGGTGACGTCGTTGATCTCATCCGTGTAGGTCGAGCGAAGATGAGGGGGAAGAGCGTTCTGTGGAAGGTGACTCGGACGGGTTCGGGACGTATGAAGAAAGGTCCCTCCTGTCCGTGCCGCCCGATTGACCGTCTCCTCGGTGAGCTCCCGAACGCAGTTACTATTGTCCGCATCCGGTTCCCGAATATAGTCCACCAGACCGGCCCAACCTCGCCGGATGCCGAGAACCCGATACCCTTCCCGAAGTGCCCGGAAGGTGACGGCACGTATTGCCGGATTTAATCCTGGTACATCGCCGCCGCCGGTCAGAATCCCGATTGTGCCCCGAGTGGTCATTGGTTCACCTCCTGAAAGTCTTTGGCACAATGATAGAAGAGGATGGCGGGAGTGCAACCTGATAAATCGGAAGGGCGCCGGCGAGCGTCAATAGTGGTAGAATCCTGTTGTGACAAGGTTTTTTCTCGGGGGAAAGTATGGTCAACAGGAACGCATCACTGCCGGAGCCGGATCAGTTCACCAGGATCGTCACCGAGTTTCTGACGGAAGTCCGGCCTCAATCCGCTTTCAACACACCTGATCTGGGCCTGGCGCTGGATACCGACCTGGGGCTTGACAGTCTGGCACGGGTGGAGTTGCTGGGGAGAATTGAACGGGAGTTCGACCTGGCACTCCCCGAACAGGCCTTAACCGAGGCAGAGACCCTTCGCGACCTCTGGCTGCTGTTACAACGGGCCAGCCAGGCGCTCTCCGGCGGGAGTCCCGTCCTCCGGCAGGACCTTCCGGAGCAGACAACCGGGGAAGTGCAGGTGCCAAGCCATGCCAGGACGCTGCAGGAGGTTCTACAGTGGCACGGAAGGCGAGCACCGGATCGCATCTACACCCGATTCTACCAGGATCAGGGCGAGGGGGAGGTCCTGACCTTCGGTAGCCTGCTTGAAGATGCCAGTGAGATGGCCGCGGGTTTGCAACTTTACGGGGTTTCCACCGGGTCGGTTGTGGCCCTGATGCTCCCCACCGGGCTGTCTTACCTGTTGTCTTTTTTTGCGGTTCAATTGGCTGGCGGGGTACCGGTTCCGCTTTATCCGCCTGTTCGAAAGAACCAGATTGAAGACCATCTTCGACGACACCGGTCTATTCTGGAAAATTGTCAGGCCCATTTGCTGATTACAGATGCAGAGATTCAACCCCTGGCCCGACTGATGCGGTCCCAGGTAAATACATTGGAAGACGTGATGACCCCGGAGGGGCTGCGTGGCACGCCACCTTCTGAATTCCCGGCCCATACACCGACAGACACGGCTTTTCTTCAGTACACATCCGGAAGTACCGGGACCCCCAAAGGGGTGGTTCTCAATCACGTCAATCTGCTTTCCAATATCCGTGCTATGGGGAAACGGGTCCAGGCAATGCCTGACGATATTTTCGTCAGTTGGCTTCCGCTCTATCACGATATGGGATTGATCGGCGCTGTTCTCGGCAGCCTTTATTACGGCGCTCAACTGGTACTTCTGTCTCCTCTTCAGTTTATCGCCCGCCCCCAGAGATGGCTTCGTGCTATTGACCGGTACCGCGGAACCCTGTCCGCTTCTCCGGATTTCGGATATGCCCTCTGCCTGAGAGCGTTGGGAGACAAGTCCCTTGACGGGATCGACCTCAGCAGCTGGCGCGCCGCCTTTAATGGCGCCGAAGCGATCAATCCCGATACCATGAGCACGTTTGTGGATCGGTTTGCAAAATTCGGTTTCAGGCCGGAAGCGATGATGCCGGTCTATGGCCTGGCCGAAAATTCTGTGGGGCTGGCTTTCCCGCCTCTGACACGGGGAACCTATGTGGACCGGATTGACCGGGTCGCCCTTGCAAAAATGGGGGAGGCCCGCCCGGCGCACTCCGAGGGTTCTGACTCGGTACGAATTGTTGGCTGCGGTTTTCCTCTCGATGATCACGATGTGCGTATTGTCGATGCCCGGGGTTATGAATTGGATGAGCGCCGCGAAGGACGATTGCAGTTCCGGGGCCCGTCAAGCACCAGTGGTTATTATCGGAATACGGAGGCCACCCGTGATCTGATGCAGGACGATTGGTTAAACTCCGGTGACCTGGCCTATATGGCGGACGGCGAGGTGTTTATCACCGGCCGGGTGAAGGATCTGATTATCCGGGCCGGACGAAATATCTACCCGGTGGAACTGGAGGAGGCGATCGGGGAACTGCCGGAGGTACGGACCGGGAATGTGGCGGTATTCGGCCTTCCGGCCAGGGACGGACAACCCGAACAGCTGATTGTTGTGGCAGAGACGCGGATACGAGAGGACGAGGCGCGAAAAGAACTTGTGAAGCAGGTCCAGCAACTGGCTCTCGATATTACCAGCATCCCGGCCGATGATGTGGTCCTGGCGGAACCCGGGACCGTTTTGAAAACGTCCAGCGGAAAGGTCCGGCGTAGCGCCTGTCAGCAGGAATATCTTGCGGGGACTCTGGGGACTCATCGCACAAGCAACTGGTTACAATGGGTCCGTATTGCCACGGGGGCCATCCTGCCGGAGATCCGCCGCCAAATGCAGTCCCTGGGGGCGCTCGTCTTTGCGGGATACGGTTGGGGGCTGTTTTACGGGCTGGCCGCCATGACCGTTATCGGTCTGGTGTTGCTTCCGTCGTTGAAACTCCGTTGGGCCCTGGCACGTGGAGCTGTCCGGTTTCTCCGTTGGGCCACCCGTACACCGGTGCAGATTCATGATCTGGATCGGCTCCCCGGGGAAGGCCCGTTTATCCTGGTCTCCAACCATATGAGTTATCTCGACGGTTATCTGCTGATCGCCACCCTCCCGGGGCCATTCAGTTTTGTTGCCAAGGCGGAACTGAGGCAGAGCCGGGCTCTGGAATATCTTCTGGGGAGGATGTCGGTGGAGTTTGTGGAACGGTTTGATTCCCGAAAAGGGGTTGAGGATGCAGACCGTCTTGCGCGATTGGCGCAAGAGGGACGTTCGCTGTTTTTCTTTCCTGAAGGGACCTTTACCCGTATCCCGGGCCTGCGACCGTTTCGAATGGGGGCTTTTGCGACGGCTGCCAGGGCCAATCTGCCCGTGGTTCCGGTGGCGATTCGGGGTACACGG
>JANQIN010000129.1 GCA_028282145.1 Thermodesulfobacteriota bacterium
TTTCCTGTTGTCTCGTGACCAGGGGCAGGCAGCCTATGGTCATATTGCCCATGTGGAGTATGGTCGTGGAGTCTTGCCATCCTTCAACGCGGATCTTACGTTGATTGGTGCTGATGGACATCGAGTCTGCGGCCAACGTTATCGGGACGAGCTGGCTGCGGGAATGTGGGTGGCAGCGGCTTCGGCATCTTATGGTAGTTTGCCGGTAGGGTCGGCCTTCGACTTGGCGATTGCTGCTTTCTCCCGAAAGACAGGCTTCTGGTCTCTTCCAATACAGGCCAATGATACGGCTTGGGACCAGATGAGGCCGGGTACCGAAATGGCTGACCTGAATGTGGCGTGTGTAAAGTGTGGCAATGACAACGACTATGGCTTGTTAATCCTTGAGCCGTAGATCCAATTCGAGGCTTTGGAGGGAGAATGAAGCGATTTTTTTTGTCATTTCTGGCAGTTGTTTTGGTAATAGGTGGGGGGGTAGGTAGCGCCGTTGCCGAAGGACAGGTTCCTACCAAATATGGATTGGGGTTGACCTATGGACATTCCTATGACCCCGACGAAGATGATCTTTCCTGGCTTCAGGCCTACGGTGTCGCTTTGTTCGATTACGATACTATTTGGCCCCATGCCGCTCCGGAACCGTTGAGGTTCAAAGTTGAAGCCAGCGCCGGAGTAACGGTAGATGACGATACTCGAGCCATTATGTCTGCGAATATTATGGCTCTGTATTTTCTGGAGGGACTCACCGTCGGGAACTGGCGTCCTTATGTGGAAGCTGGTGTCGGAGTGATCTATACGGACTTTCAGGTGGATGGACAGGGACTTCGGATTAATTTCAATCCACAACTCGGAGTCGGCACCGAGTACACTTGTCCGGAGGGAATCGATTGGTTTCTGGCCCTGCGAGCGCATCATATCTCCAATAGTGGATTGGATGACGATAACCGCGGGATCAACTCAGTGACGTTCACCATAGGGCGTTTTTTCTAAAATGTCTTGAGTTTCAGTTTTACTTTTAGGAGGAGTAACTTATGCCATTTCGGTTATGTCTTTGTGGTCTGATTTTGGCCGTTTTTTGTGGCTGTGCAGGCCCTAAGTGCACCGGGGTTGCGGTTGATACCCAGGTACTGAACGAGAAGCCGCGGGTACAAATTGTGGATGACAACGCGACTCGTCCGGGCTTTAGAGCCGCAATGGAGTCCTGGCTCCGTCGGAACAACTATACTTTCGATGTGCAGCCTGACGGTTCCAGGCATGATCTGGAAAAGTTAACCCTGGAGTTTGAAGGGCATTGGGCTTGGGACATTGCCCTTTTTCTGAGCCGTGCTTCGATTCATGCCTACCATGAAGGTCAGCGTGTGGGAAATGTGGAGTACAAGGCTGCCAATAACTTCAACACCAATAAGTTTGGAAATGCAGAAGAACGGATAGGCTACTTTATGGACATCTTGTTCGGTAAGGTATCTTTTGCAGAGGGAAACCGGCGGATAAGTGCTCCTCCTGCAGAATAAGACGAATCCGTCCCCTCCACGGTTTGTAGCAATTTTGCCCCTCAGCATAGGCGTACGGTTCTTGCTTATGTTTGAGGGGCTTTTTTTCCCTGATTTAATTGCCCATGGCCAGAAGGGGACGGGTCTCCTGAAG
The DNA here is from genome assembly GCA_028282145.1 of Thermodesulfobacteriota bacterium. Lineage (GTDB taxonomy): Bacteria > Desulfobacterota > Desulfuromonadia > Desulfuromonadales > Geopsychrobacteraceae > JANQIN01. Next base: position 1,642 of record JANQIN010000129.1, read on the forward strand.
CTCAAAAAAGACCACCGTCCTGACCTGCTCTGCGGCCATCTCTCCGGCCAGTTCCGTAATCTGCACGATCGCCTGCTCGAACTGGGGCCCTTCGGTCTCAAAGGCAACGGCCTTGAGATACAGACGGCGCCCCTTCCACTGAAGGAGGGTGTCGCCCGGTTCGGAAAAGAGAAAGACGCACTGGGGGTTCTCCCGAAGGTTTTTCAGGGTGCGGCCGTTGGCCAGCCCCAGCCGGAGTTGGTCGTCCGGCATCCGGGTCATGGAGCCGAAGACCGCGGCGTTGACCGCGCCTTCCAGGGAGCTGGTGCTGAGGGTGCCGTGATTGGGGCGGGAGAAGAATTGCTTTGTCAGTCGATCCATGAACTCTGCTTTCCTGGGATTAAAATCGGTGCCAGGGGCCCGGATCGGCCTTGGCGAGGTGCAGTGGAAGGTGGAGTTTGAAACAAGCACCATGCTCTTTGTTCACAACCTCAATGACGCCATGGTGGTGTTCGATAATACGGTGACACACTGACAGACCGAGACCTGTTCCCTCTTCTTTGGTGGTAAAGAAGGGGTTGAAAATATTTCGCAACAGGTTGGTCGGAATGCCTCCGCCGGTGTCTTCCACTTCCACGCAAAGAGACGGTTCTCCTCGTAAACGGGAGAGATGGCTGCGCACCGTCAGGTTGCCGCCGCCGGACATGGCCTGCAAAGCGTTACGAATCAGGTTGAGAAGGACCTGTCGGATCTGTTGAGAGTCCCCTTTCAATGGTGGGAGTTTGTGGGCCAGTTCCGTGTCCAGTGTCACCCCTCTCCCCAACATCGTTGGAAGCTCCAACTCCAGTATGTCCGCCAGAAGACTGTCCAGCCGGTAATCTTCGACACAGGCGATCTGTTCTTTGCTGAAGTCCAGGATGTTGTTCAGCAGTTTCTCAAGCCTTTGAATCTCCCTGGTGATAATTCCTGCATATTCTCCAGCCTGGGATTCGGGTTCCAACTGTCGCTGAAGCAGAGCGGCAAAGCCGCCAACCGCCATAAGGGGGTTGCGCAGCTCATGGGCCAAGCTGGCCGCCATCTCGCCGATGGTGGCCAGTTTCTCCTGCTGGATCAGGCGTTCTTCAAAGGCGTTGAGGTCTTGGCGTGAAGCTTCCACCTTCTGTAATAGGCGGCATTTGGTCATCGCCAGTTGAGCGTGATGGCGAAAAAGCTGGAGAAAGCGCCGTTGGGCTTCGTTGGGAAAGGGGGTGCTGTCGTTCGAAACCACAAGAACGGCAAAGGCCCGTTCCCAATCCTGCAGCGGAAGACAGATATAATCCCGTCCGTCGAGAAGTCGGTCAAGATCCGATTCGGGCATTGACTCTGCCGTGGAAACCGCACGCTGCTCCAAGACGGCCAGAGCCGCCCGATTGTCCCCGGGGGCACAGGAAAGGCGAAGGTGCTGTGCCTTCTGGCAAAAGTCTGTTTCGTGTTGCTCCTGCTCAAGTTCTGGCGGGAATTCCCAATGATCGGCGGCAGGAATGGTCCATCCTACCGAATTCCGATTCAGGCCGAGAATGCCCTGCATGCTATGGGCTCTGGGATTGACCATCAGCAAGATGGCGTTTTGGAAGTTACCGCCGTTGGGTGTGACGAGCAGCGAAAGGCAGAGATGGACGAGGGTGTCCAGTTCCTCGGTGGCCATCAGTGCCGGGGCAGACTTATGGAGCAAGCCCAGGGTGTGGTCGAGGAGGTGGAGACTGTCCTGCGGGGGGTGTTCCTCGGAGGTCATAGGCCTTTCCCGAAAAGGGCTAGCTGCCAATGCGTTCCTGACGCTCCTGCTCGGTTTTGCAGTCGATGCAGAGAGTGGTTACCGGCCGTGCCCGGAGGCGAGCTTCGCCGATCGGTTCTTCGCACTCTTCGCAATAACCGAACTCCTTGTCCTCGATCCGTTGCAGCGCCTCCTTGATCTTGCTGATCAGCCGGCGCTCCCGGTCGCGAATCCGAAGTTCGAAGTTGCGGTCGGACTCCATGGTTGCGCGATCGGTGGGATCAGGGAAATTGGTCTTTTCCTCGTTCATTTCAGCCACGGTACGATCTGCATCCTCCAGCAGGGTGCTGAGCATGTCGTTCAGAATCGCGCGAAATTCTTCCACTTTGTCAGGTTCCATGAGCATCCTCGACTGGAGCGAATTGCAGGCTGTCTAATGTGTCACCTGGAGAAACAGAATCAGAGCGACAAGGATCGCAGCGAGCCAGCAGGAAATGATGTCGCTACTCTTGACCGGCGGGTTTTGGGCCATGTTTCGGGTCTCGTCGCTGATGGAGTGTTGGGGCACCTTTTCCAGCAGTCGGTTTACCAGGTCCGGGAAAGAGGCATAGGCATTGGACAAGATGAGAAAACCGTGCTCAGTCTGCAGGCTGAGCAGGGCCCGTTTGCCGGCCAGGACACAATCGACCTGGGTAATGTCTTTGTAGAAAAGCTCTTTGTTGCGAAGCGGTTTGCGTACGTGAATCTTGTCGGGGTACAGAGTGATCTGTCGTACCAGGCACTCAGTCAACAGGATGAGACCGGGGAGAATAAAGGCTCCCAGAACGATGCCCTGAGCGGTCGTGGTCCCTTTCAGGAAGGTCACAACGGCCAAGGCGCAGACCAGTACCAGCAGCAGGGTGAGCGGCAGCAGGAAAGCGTGGCGGATTCTGTAGACGGAGTGTTCTTCACTCATAAAAACAGAGACCTTTTCGCAGGCACAGGAAAACTGACCCATCCTATCAGACCCCTCCAGCTTTTGCCAAGCGCCATTACTTGAAAAGATCTAGGGTGTGTCGAAGAGAAGTTCGAGTGCCTCGGCCGCAGTTTTGATGCCGTGAAGGGTGATCCCTTGGGGAGACGTCAGGTTCTTCAAACTTCCCTGGGGGAGGATACAGCGATCGAAGCCAAGACGCGCGGCTTCACGGACCCGAAGCTCCGGTTGGGAGACAGCGCGAATCTCGCCCGTCAGGCCAACTTCGCCAAAGAGAACCGTCCGTGCTGAAATGGGACGATTGAGATGGCTGGAGGCCAGTGCGGCAAGAATTCCCAGGTCGACAGCCGGTTCATCCAGGCGGACCCCCCCGGCGACATTAAGGAAAATATCCTGGCTGAGCAGTGCCAGTTCCACCTTTTTCTCGAGAACCGCGACCAGTAACGAAGCCCGGTTGTGATCGATGCCCATGGTAGTGCGTCGGGGCGTGCCGAAGCTGGCACCGGAGACCAGGGCCTGGATCTCCACCAGAATCGGCCGGCTTCCTTCGAGGGATGGGACGACGACGCTGCCGGGGGTGTTTACCGGCCTTTCGGCCAGGAAGAGTTCCGAGGGGTTCTCCACCTCCTGCAGCCCGTTCTCCTGCATCTCGAAGACACCGATCTCGTTGGTGGAGCCAAAGCGGTTTTTCACGGTGCGCAGGATCCGGTAGGGGTGTCCGGGGTCGCCTTCGAAGTAGAGGACCGTATCGACCATGTGCTCCAGCACGCGGGGCCCGGCGATAGAGCCGTCCTTGGTGACATGGCCGACGATAAAGGTGGGGACGCCCTCCCCCTTGGCCAGCATCATCAGCTTCCCGGCACACTCTCGCACCTGGCTGACGCTTCCCGGTGCCGATTCGAGTTCGCTGGTGAAAATGGTCTGGATCGAGTCGATCACCAGGGCGGCCGGTTTCAGTTCTCGGGTCTGTTTCAGGACGGTGTCGAGGCTGGTTTCGGCCAGCAGGTACAGACTGTCGCTGCTGGTGCCGAGCCGGCTGGCGCGGAGCTTGACCTGGCGGGCCGATTCCTCCGCCGTTACATAGAGGATCGTGCCCTGGGCCGCAAGGTGGTGCGCGGCCTGCAGCAACAGGGTCGATTTACCGATGCCTGGATCCCCACCGATCAGCGTGAGGGAGCCGGGAACGACGCCGCCACCCAGGGCGCGATTCAGCTCACTGATCCCGCAGGAGAGCCGGTCCTCTTCGGTGGCGGTGACCTCCGACAGTTTCTGCGGTGGCTGACTGTTGGCCGGAACCCACCCCGCGGCCCTTCCCTTGGGGGCGGGTGCCTGGGTCTCCTCGGTGAGGGTGTTCCACTGGTTGCAGTCGGGGCATTTGCCAAGCCATTTTGGCGATTGGTGCCCGCAGTTGCTGCAGGTATAGAAGGTTTTGGTCCGGGCCATGGTTATCCTTGCTGTCAGGGCGACTACTTGGAGTTCGATTCAATGTACTTTTTGGCGGTTCGCCGGTCCAGTTCGGCGATCCGGGCAACGGCCTCGTAGGTGCCATGGCTCCGGTAGAGCTGTTGGCAGTAGCGGCTCAATAGTTCGGTCGCTGTCAGCTCCTGCTGCTTGAGTGCGTCGGCCAGTGGGTCCCCCGGGTCTTCCAGGGAGGCCTGGCCGCTGTAGTCGTGGCCCAGAAGGAGACGTCTTACTGCCTGCTCCAGTTCGCGCACATTGCCGGGCCAGTCGTAGTTGGGGCCGGGGGCTTTCTTGAGTTGGGTGCAGAGGTGTTGGGTCAGCTCCGGATTGGCGCTGCCGGTGGTGCGCTGGACCAGCAGGCCGACCATACGGCCCAGCTCCCTGCCGTCCTCCGCCAGTCGCTGGCGTAAGGGGGGGATGAGGATCTCGTCGGTGCACAGTCGATAATACAGATCGTCGCGGAAGGTCTTCTCGCGTCGCATGGTTTCGATCGGGCGGTTGGTAGCCGCGATAATCCGTCCGCAGAACCGCTGCGG
>JANQIN010000151.1 GCA_028282145.1 Thermodesulfobacteriota bacterium
ACTGCCGTGGTGATGAAAACCCCTATCGCTTTTAAAGCGGTCCTCGAACTGGGCGGGCGCCTGGAAGCCGGTGAGATCAACGTCGCTGAGGTGACCAAAGACTACGACGAAGAGGAAGGCGAGTCGGCGGGGGAAAAGACCCGCGACCGCATCTTGGGTGTCTTTGCCAACTTCAAGGGACTGGAAGAAGATTATCGCGGCAAACGGGAAGCCTTCCTGGCGGAGACCGGCCCTAAGAAGAAGGTCAAAAAGCAGAAAGAGGCAATGGAAGTCCGTGATGCCATCGTCGAGGTGCTGAAGGAGCTTCGCCTCAAGGATCATCAGGTGGCCAAGATCGTTGACCGGCTCAAGGAGCTGGGGGAGCAGGTCAAAAAGGCCAAGGCCGAAGTGACCGCCTGCGAAAAGATCGTCAAGCAGCCCAAGGAAGAGCTTCCGGGGTTGATGGAGCGGCTTCGCGAAAGCGAAGAGGAGGCCCAGAAGCTGGCCGCCGATCTGAAAGTTCCCATTGATTCCCTGCTGGCGGTAGAAAAACGCCTCAGCGGTGCCGAAAAGAAGTTTATCCAGGTGGAGGATGAAGCCGATCTGCAGCCGGAAGAGTTGCTGGAATCATTGAAAGAGGTCCACAAGGGCGAATGGCGTGCCAAGGCGGCCAAGACCGAGCTGGTGGAAGCTAATCTGCGTCTGGTGGTATCGATCGCCAAGAAATACACCAACCGAGGTTTGCAGTTCCTCGACCTGATTCAGGAGGGGAACATCGGTCTGATGAAAGCGGTCGACAAGTTCGAGTACCGCCGTGGGTACAAGTTCTCCACCTACGCTACCTGGTGGATTCGCCAGGCGATTACCCGTGCCATCGCCGACCAGGCCCGAACCATCCGGATTCCGGTCCATATGATCGAAACGATCAACAAGCTGATCCGGACCACACGGCAGTTGGTGCAGGAGAACGGCCGCGAACCGACGCCGGAAGAGATTGCCGAGCGAATGGATCTGCCGTTGGAAAAGGTACGGCGGGTGCTGAAGATCGCCAAGGAGCCGATTAGTCTGGAGACCCCCATCGGGGAAGAGGAAGACTCCTCCCTGGGGGATTTCATCGAGGACAAGGGGGCGGTGTCGCCGCTTGAAGCGGTCATCAAGGGGAATCTGTCGGATCAGACAGCCCGGGTCCTGTCCAGCCTGACGCCGCGGGAAGAAAAAGTTCTGCGGATGCGTTTCGGCATCGGGGAAAAATCGGACCACACCCTGGAAGAGGTGGGGCAGGATTTCAACGTCACCCGTGAACGGATTCGTCAGATTGAGGCCAAGGCGCTGCGTAAATTGCGGCACCCCAGTCGGGCCAAGCGGCTCAAAGGATTTGTTGCCAGCGATTGAGCCGGGCGCACGGGAGTTTCCTTGACAGGGGTCGGGGCAACCCTATACCCTGTGAGGTTCGTGTGGGCCTATAGCTCAGTTGGTCAGAGCCGCCGGCTCATAACCGGCCGGTCCCAGGTTCGAGTCCTGGTGGGCCCACCATTTTCCTCTTTGGCCTCTGGAGACGGCGGCCTCTCCGGAGCCACACGAAAAGCACAGGGGCCAAGGGCCGCTGCTTCGTGTTAAACAGCACCATTGTATAACATAAACTGATTCCGACGAAGGCTGACAGGGCTTTTGTCGAGTATTTTGCTGCGCTTTTCAAAAGCGCTCTATTCCTGCGAGAATCATGAGTCGAAACCACACACCTCGCGTGACCGATCTTCTTGGATTGGTCAACAGCCTGTACCCACCGGCTTTTGCCGAAGATTGGGACAATGTCGGATTGCAGGTTGGGGACCCCAATGCAGATGTCACCAAAGCCCTGGTGTGTCTTGATCCGACGGAACAAGCCCTGGAACAGGCGGTTGCCGCAGGCGCCGATCTTCTGATCAGTCATCACCCGCTGATTTTCAAGCCGCTGAAACAGGTGGCCCCCCAAGGGGAAACCGGGCGCATCGTCTTTGAGGCGATTCGACAGGGAGTGACCATCCTGAGTGCTCACACCAATCTGGATCGCGGTTTCAACGGTCTCAACGACTGGCTTGCCGCGCGGTTGGGGCTGCAGGGGCCGGCTCCTCTCAAGCCCGGCGACGGTCCGGATCTGGTGAAGCTGGTGGTCTACGTGCCGGAGGAAGATCAGGACAAGGTGGCCGAGGCCCTGTTCAAAAGCGGTGCCGGTCACATCGGTGACTACGATCAGTGCGCCTTTCGTTCGCGCGGTGTCGGGAGCTTCCGGCCGGGGGCCGGGACCAATCCTCATGTCGGCACTCAGGGAAAGCCGGAGAGGGTGGACGAAGTTCGGCTTGAGACGGTTGTGCGAAAGGACCTTCTTGGCAAGGTGGTTGCCCGGATGGAAAAGGCCCATCCTTACGAGGAAGTCGCCTACGATCTGTTCCCCATGCTGAACCGGCAGCAGAATCTGGGGATGGGACGGATCGGTCGGCTCGAGAAATCGTTGGCCCTTGACGTTTTTGCAGGTAGAGTTAAGGAGTCGCTTGACGCGGGTCATATTCGCGTGGTGGGGGCTGGTGATACACTGGTGAAAAAGGTGGCGCTTTGCACAGGGAGCGGGGCTTCCTATCTGAGCGAAGCCATCAAGCAGGGAGCGGATGTTCTGGTGACGGGTGATGTGAAATATCACGATGCAAGGCGTGCAGAGTCGGAAGGGGTTGCCCTGATCGACGCCGGGCACTTTGCCACCGAACAGATCATGGTACAGGAGATGACCCGGGTGCTGGCTGAAGCGGCTGCCGGTCGTCAATGGGAAATAGAGTTCAAACCGATCCAGGGGGAATTCGATCCGTTCAGGACGATCTGATTCCCCCTTTGTCGTACCAACAAAAAAGAGGAACACAAGGGAGGCTAAGCGTGCACGAACAGATGAACCTGCTGAAAGAGGTGCAGGGGATCGACAGCGAAATGCTGGTGATTCGGGAAACGCGGCAGAAGTACACCGATGAGCTGGACGCCCTCGAAGGGGAATGCGGTCAGATCAAGGTGATGGTGGAGGCGTTGACCGAAGAGCTGGCTGGGCTGGAGGCGGAACGGCGTCAGCTTCAGGTGGAGCTGGAAAAGGAACAGGATCGAATCGCCCAGGTGGAGGGGCGGTTGCCGCAGATTCAGACTCAGAAAGAATATGTGGCTGTTCTGAAGGAGATTGATGCCGCCAAAAAGGAGACTCGCGAAACCGAGGAGGCAATGGCCACCAAGGACGAAGCGATCTCTGTTCTGGAAAGCGATAAGCTGGAGAAAGATCAAAAGCTGGAAGAGCTTTCCACGGCCCTGGCCGGTCGTCAGGAAGAACTGGCTTCTGAGCTGGCGACTCTGCAGGAGCAACTGGATACCAAAGGCAGTGAGCGGGACAAGTTGCTGGCGGAAATTCCGATTACCCTCCGTAAGCGGTACCAGACTCTGGTGAACCGCCGTAATGGGCTGGCAGTGGTCGGGGCTCGCTCCGGGGCCTGCCTGGGTTGCAACATGCATCTGCCGCCTCAGGTCTTTAACAGCCTGTACAAGCTGGCCAAGATCGAAACCTGTCCTCACTGCAATCGGATGCTGTACCTCGCAGAAGACTAATCCCTCCCTCACAGGACGACAGGGATGGTTGGAGAAGCTCAGGTAATCGCTGGCCCGCCAACGCCTTTGGCGACGGTGGGCGGGAGGAAAGTCCGGGCTCCGCAGGGCAGAATGGTTCCTAACGGGAACCGGGGGAAACCCCAGGGCAAGTGCCACAGAGAGAAGACCGCCCTCCTTCGCTAACGCTTCGGTGGACAGGCTTCTTCGGGAGCCTGCGGAGGTGGGGTAAGGGTGAAAGGGTGAGGTAAGAGCTCACCGGTTCCGGCGGTGACGTCGGAAGCCAGGTAAACCCCATTCGGAGCAAGGCCAAATAGGGGGACGCTTGAAGACGGCCCGTCTGAAGTCCCCGGGTACGGCTGCTGGAGGTTCCGGGCAACCGGAATCCTAGAGGAATGATTACCACCAGAAGTGGGGTAACCTGTTTCTGGGCACAGAACCCGGCTTACGAGCTTCTTCAACCATCTCTCCTTCGTTCTCTTCCCTTCACGAACTGGATTCAGGTGAATGTGATGAAAATATCCTTTAAGCGATCGAACGGTGAGATCGATGAGGTGATCGAATCTCTCATGAAGCGGGTCGGGGTCCATTATCCGGATCTGATCCGGGAGATGATCCTCGGTGCCTTGAAGATGGGACAGGAATGTGATTACCCTGCCGATCTGAAGCTGGCCCGCACCACCATGAAGGAGATGCGTTACACCAGCAAGGTTTTCGGTCGTCACCGGTCACGAAAAAAAGTGACTATTTTCGGGTCTGCACGCACCCAGCCGGATGAACCGATTTATAAAAAATGTGCGGACTTTGCCCATCTTCTGACCGAGCGGGGTTACATGACCATCACCGGCGGTGGGGGCGGTATCATGCAAGCCGGTAACGAAGGCGCCGGGGCCGAAAACTCCTTTGCGGTCAATATCAAACTCCCCTTCGAGCAGGACACCAACCCGGTGATGGAGAAGTCGACCAACAGCATTACCTACAAATATTTCTTTAATCGCAAGGTGGCTTTTCTGAAAGAAGCCGATGCAGTCGCTCTTTTCCCGGGTGGTTTTGGCACCCTCGATGAGGCGATGGAGGCGATGACCCTGATCCAGACCGGGAAAAGCCCTCTGGTGCCGCTGGTTCTGATCGATGACGATACCGGCGATTACTGGGAGCACTGGTTTACTTTTATCAAGGAAACCCTCTTCACCAAGGGACTCATCTCAGGTGAGGATTTCGGACTGTTCACGATTACCCGTGACATTAGTGAGGCGGTGGAAATTATCGACTCCTTCTACCGGCACTACCACTCGATGCGTTGGGTTCGCGATACACTGGTGATGCGCCTCAAAGCCCCTTTAAGCACCGATCACCTGAAGATTCTACAGGACGAGTTCGCCTCTCTGCTTGCAGCCGAAGGGCGCATGTGGCTGACGGGTTCCCTGCCGGAAGAACAAGACGAACCGGATCTGTTGGAGTTGCCCCGGCTTGCCTTGGAGTTCGATCGACGGAGTTACGGTTTGTTGAAAGCGCTGATCCGACGAATCAACGGTTTCAACCTTTCGGATTAAAACGCTGTTTGACCTGTTTTTATTGACGAAATACGGCGTTTCCTGCGATATTGCAGGTCTTTAGAGATCACACACACAATCTCAGACAAACATAAGCCTGCCGTTTTTGCAGGGGTGGAGGAGAGAGACGATGGTGAAGAAGGACATTCTGGAAAAAGGCGCGATTATTCAGCGCGATAAGGAGACGTATGCGGTTGCACCGCATATCCCGGGCGGGATTACAAATTCTGACCAGCTGCGCAAGATTGCGGATGTGGCAGATAAATACGATGCACAGGCTGTTAAATTGACCAGCGCACAACGTATCTGTATCGTCGGAGTCAAGGAAGAAGAACTGGACAATGTCTGGGAAGATCTGGGAGAGCCGAAGGGCGCCGCCATCGGGATGTGCGTACGTTCGATCAAGATCTGCCCCGGAACCACTTTCTGCAAGCGTGGCCAACAAGATTCTGTGACTGTCGGTCTGGAGCTGGACAAGAAGTATCATGGTGTTGAAATGCCCTGGAAGTTCAAGATGGGCGTCTCCGGTTGTGTCAACGATTGCGGTGAAGTCTGTATCAAAGATCTGGGTCTAATCGGGACTCCCAAGGGTTGGAACCTGATGGTTGGTGGTAACGGTGGTGGCATGCCCCGCCTTTCCTACAAACTGGTGGAGAACATCCCCAGTGACGAAGAGGCGATCGAGCTGGTCGACCATATCGTTCAGTGGTTCAAGACCCAGAACCGTCGCTGCCGCATGGGCAAGTTTGTCGACGAGATGGGCTTCGACGCCTTTAAAGAAGAGGTTCTGAAAGGGATCGACCTGAACCAGTAAGCGTTGCAAAAAATCAGTCCACGAAATATTTGATGCCCCAGGCCTTCCATAGCCTGGGGCATTTTCGTTTTGCAAACGCGTGGTTTTGCTTCACTTACAACCACAAGCGTTCTCGGCTTGTGGTTGCCTCGCCCATCCCTGGGCTCGTATGCGTTACTTTCAGTCAGTTGTTGTCTTTTTGGAATTTGTAGCCGCGGCCGCGAACGGTGATGAAATGCTGCGGCTTGGAAGGGTCAGGCTCAAAGTACTTTCGCAGCCGGACGATGAAATTGTCCAGGGTTCGGGTTTCGGTGTCGGGGGCCATGCCCCAGCCTTCGCTCAATAGTTGCTGGCGGGTGACTACATGTCCTTCGTTGGCAAAAAACAGGCGCAACAGTTTGGCTTCCTGGTCGGTCAGGGTGATAGCCCCCCGCGGGGTTTCGGCAGTCAGTTCGGTCAGGTTCACTTTAAAGACGCCGAAATCGTAGTGTTCTTTTTGAGGGGGTTGGGGTTGCCAGCGTGATCGCCGCAGAAGGCCGGCGACACGAAGCAGAAACTCGGCGAGACTGAACGGTTTTGTCAGATAATCGTCGGCACCGGTCGCCAGGCCGGCCACCCGGTCCGCTTCCTCCGTCCTTGCTGTCAGCATCAGGATCGGGAGCTGGGGCTGGTCCTTTCTGACCCTTCGGCAGACCTCCAGGCCGTCGATCCCCGGAAGCATCAGGTCGAGGACCAGAAGTTCGAAGGAGAAATCCTCCAGGGCCGTGAGGGCAGCTTCCCCGGTTTCCACATGAACGACATTGTAACCCTCCGACTCCAGATTGAATCGAATCCCCACGGCCAGATGGGGCTCATCCTCCACTAACAGAATTCGAGCGGGCGCATCTGTCATTCGGCTTTCCCTCTGGATAGCGGCAAGTGAATGGTAAAGGTTGTTCCGAGGCCGGAGCCACGGCTTTCCAGTTTCACTTTGCCTCGGTGGCGGCGAACGATATTACGGACAATAAATAGCCCCAACCCGGAACCGGGTTTGGTTTCTGCGGTACGACGGACGCGGTAGAACATGCGGAAAACCTTCTTTAGTTCATGGCGGTCGATCCCTCGCCCGTTGTCGGAGAATTGCAACATCACCTTCTGCATATTCCGCCGCAAGGTGACCTGGATCTTGAGCGGTTTGTCAGCGTAAAGGACAGCGTTTTCCAACAGATTCCGCAGGACGGTTTGAATCGCATCTTTTTCCAGGTCGACTATCAGGCCGGGTTCCAGCTGGGTGATCAGTTCGGCATCCTCGGGAAGCTTATCTTTCTGTCCTTCCAGATAGCCCGCAATCAAAGCCGAAAGGTCGGTCGGCTGCGCTGCCAGCGCGATATCTTTCTGCTCCAGGCGATTGGCCATCAGCAGATTGTTGATCAGACCGTGAAGCCGCTCGGTGTCCTGCAGCATGGTATGGACAAAACCGTCGAGCTGTTCCGGATCGGGGTGCCGCATCTGGATGGTTTCCAGATGAAGCTGGATGGAGGCCAGAGGGGATTTAAGTTCGTGGGTGACCTGAGAGAAGAAGTTCTTCTGTTCCTTGTTGAGAGATGCTTGTCGTTTCCAGTAGATGAAGATGACGTAAATGCCGGCCAGAATGGCGATCAGTAGAACTAGCCCTTCCGCCAGAATGATCCAGTCCGCGCGGTCCTGGAGCAGTTCCGCACCGTATTTTTCGGCCAGTTTTCGCAAGGCCTGATGTTGCCCCATAAACCAGTAGATCCAGAAGGCCACCAGAACGACCCAGGCCAGCTGGATTCCGATAAAGGTGACAATGGGGCTGAAAAGACGACGTGGAAGTTTCCGCATAAATGTTCCGCCTTAATGAAAAAGTTACCGCCCCAGTCTGCCATTTCAACGAGCCCGGGACAAGTCCAAACTGCCCTGAGATCGACCACTTACCGGGAGTGGTTTTCCTTTTTACAGAAGTATTACAATCACAATTAGGGCTCTTTGATAGTCTTCGAGCGTATGACTACGAACCATACGGAGGAGAGGTATGCATCCGTTAACCATCGGTAAATACAAGGTCCCCTTCCCCCTTATCCAGGGCGGAATGGGTGTTCGCATCTCCGGGCACAGCCTCGCGGGTCATGTTGCGAAGGCCGGGGGGATCGGTCTGATCGCCACTGCCGGTCTGGGGCTCAACAGCCCCCACTGGGATGGCAAAAACTTCTACGCTGCCGACAAGGCTGCTCTGGCGGACGAAATCCGCAAGGCCTATGAGATCGCACCCGAGGGTGTGATAGGCACCAACTGCATGGTGGCGGTGAACAACTACGACGAAGCGGTGCTTACCTCCTGCGAGGCCGGCGCCAAAGTGATTGTCAGTGGTGCGGGTCTGCCTCTGAACCTGCCGGGCCTGACTGCAGACTACCCCGATGTCGCTCTGGTCCCGATCGTCTCTTCTGTCAAAGCAGCGGAACTGATCGCCCGTAAGTGGAAAAAGGCCTACGATCGTCTGCCCGATGCCGTGGTGGTGGAAGATCCGGATACCGCCGGTGGCCATCTGGGCGAAAAACTGGAGAACATCGGCAGCGGCGATTACGATCAGTATGCCACCGTGCGCGGCGTTAAGGAGTACTTCCGTCGTGACTGGAACCTCAATATACCGGTGATTGCCGCGGGGGGTGTCTGGGATCGTGGCGATCTGCTCTATGCGCTTGAACAGGGGGCGGATGCCGTGCAGATGGCCTCCCGTTTTGTTGCCACCCGGGAATGCGATGCCATGCCGGAATACAAACAGGCCTATCTGGACTGCAAGCAGGAAGATATCGGCCTGGTCATGAGCCCCGCCGGTCTTCCGGGTCGAGCCATTGCCGGCAATATCGAAGCGGTGCGACAGTTCGATCTGGATGAAGGGACCAAATGCCCGGCCGGGTGTCTGAAGAAGTGTGCTTACAAGACGACGGGCGAGCGGTTCTGTATCGTTCAGGCCCTGGACCGGGCCCAGCGCGGTGAAGTCGATACCGGCCTGATCTTCTGCGGTACCAACGCCTGGAAGGCCAATCGGATCGAAACGGTACAGGAGATCTTCGATGAGCTTTTTGCGGAAGGGATCGCATCATCTGATGCGGTGTGATCCTTTAAGGGGAAAGCAAACATTCTTAATCGCACCCAGGACGGGTGAAACAAAAAAGGAGCCGTGAGGCTCCTTTTTTATTGCTTGTTGGATCTGTCGGGTTCGTTGAGGGATGCGAAAAGCTCCCCGCCTTCGTCGAAATCCTCGGGGGTGAGATCGCCCGGGGTAAACGTATATTCCACATCCAGGCGAGTTCCTGCCTGGAGATGGCGGGTAAAGTCCGTGGCTGAGATGGGACGGCTGAAAACAAACCCCTGAAACCCCTGACACTGATGGTCCCGCAGGAAGCTGACCTGTTCCCAGTTTTCGACCCCTTCGGCCATGACGTCCATCCCCAGAGCCTGAGCCAGGGCGATGATCGCCAACACGATCTTTTCGTCGTTGCTGTCCTGCGTCAGCTCCCGGACAAACGACTGATCGATCTTGAGGCGGTGGAAGGAGAAATGTTTCAGGTATTTCAGAGATGAGAAGCCGGTACCAAAGTCATCGATGGCCAGATTGACGCCCAGGTCGGCCAAACGCTCCAGGGTGTGTTTGGTGGATTCGATATCGTGGACAACAGTGGTCTCAGTAATTTCCAACTCCAGCTTGGCCGGATTAATGCCGGTTTCTTCGATGATCTTTTTGACCGTCCTGGGGAAATCCGAATACTGAAACTGCTGGGCGGAAACATTGACCGCCATGCAGAGATCTTTGTACCCTGCCTTGTGCCAGCGGACCGCTTGTTTGCAGGCCTCCCGCAGGACCCATTCCCCCAGTGGAATAATCAGTCCCGTTTCTTCCGCAACCGGCATGAACTTCCCCGGTGAAATCAAACCCCGTACCGAGTGCTTCCATCGGACCAATGCTTCGGACCCGGTGATACGCCCATCCTCCATACTCGCCTGGGGTTGATAGCGCAGGACAAACTCATTCTGGCTGAGAGCTTTTCGGAGTCCGTTTTCGATCTGAACACGCTCGGTGGCTCGGATGTTGAGCTTGGCCGAATAGAACTGGAACTGATTCTTGCCTTTGGCCTTGGCGCTGTACATGGCCGCATCGGCGTTACGCAGCAGGGTTTCCCTGTCAGAACCGTCCCAGGGGAAGACGGCACAGCCGATACTGGCGGTACAGGTGATCGCGTTTTTGTCGATAAAGATCGGTTCTGCCAGAAGCTGGATAATTCGTTTGGCAAAGACCGAAATATCCTTCTCCGTTTTGGTTGTGGTCAGAACGAAGATAAACTCGTCCCCACCCAGGCGGCCAAAGGTATCGCTTTTACGGATATAGGGCTGGACCCGTCGGGTGACCGCCTTGAGAAGCTTGTCGCCCACGCTGTGCCCCAGGGAATCGTTGACGTTCTTGAATCCGTCCAGGTCAAGAAAGAGAAGAGCCATCAGTTTGTCATCGCGCTGGGCTCGGTGCAGAGATTGACTCAGGCGATCCATCGACAGGGTTCGATTGGGCAGGTGGGTCAGCTGGTCGTAGTAAGCCAGTGACTGAACCTTGATCTCGGCCAGCTCCTTCTGGCGGAATTCGTGACGGGCTTCTTTCCAGCGGCGGACGGTAAAGATAGAGAGCCCGAAAAAAGCTGCAAACCCGGTGGGGAGGAGGTTCCTCAACCAGGGGGCGGTAAGTTCGCCCCAGGCCATATTGAGATAGATATCCAGACGGAGAAAGAAGGCCAGCAGATAAAAGAGAACCACCAGCAGAATCAGCAGGCGAAACTCCATCCGGGCCTTGGGGTTGAAACGTTCCTTGGTCTTTATCACAGAACACCTTCGGATAAGTTTAGCTTCATTTTATCAGCGACCGGCAACAGCGCAAGGCTCTCAGCTGTCCCGACGGTTCTCTATCGTGTTAAAATAAAAGCCGAAAATCAATCGGAATCGAGGTGGGAAATGACAATTCACTCTCTCTTTACGACCATAGTGATGGTCGGATTTCTCTTCGGAGGCGTTGCGATGGCAGACACCTTTACCAAACCCACAGACGAAGAACTCCGCAAGATGCTGACACCGTTGCAGTACGAGGTGACTCAGAAAGACGGGACCGAGCGGGCGTTTCAGAATAATTACTGGGATAACAAAGAACCCGGGATTTATGTAGATGTCGTGTCCGGGGAGCCCCTGTTTGCTTCGACGGACAAATTTGATTCCGGCACCGGCTGGCCCAGCTTTGTCCGACCGTTGGAACCGGAAAATATTGTTGAAAGAGTCGATAACAAGCTCTTCATGACCCGGACTGAGGTCCGCAGCAAGTATGGAGACAGTCACCTGGGGCATGTTTTCCCGGATGGCCCCGCACCGACAGGTTTGAGGTACTGCATTAATTCCGCGGCTCTACGATTTGTTCCTCTTGCGGAGCTGGAAGAGGAGGGGTTGGGCCAGTATCGGAAACTCTTTCGTTGAAACTCCAGGTTTTCACCTGACATAAGTCAAAGACCCCAATTAAGGTGCGGATTATTTTAAGGGGTAATCAGGGGTATCTCCAAAGCTCTCCGGCTTGTTTTTCCGGGGGCTTTGTTTTACATTCAACGCTTGTCCGAAATTTGAATTTCCAAGCACAAAGGGCTGGTTATGAGCGAAACGCAGGGTGACTTTATCCCCAAATGGATCGCCTGGGAGGCGACCCAGCGATGCAACCTGAAATGTGTGCATTGCCGCTGTTCCTCCGATATGGAATCGGCGGTCGGCGACTTTACCACCGAGGAAGCCTATAAGCTGATCGACGATATCTGTGAAGTCTCCACCCCGGTGATGGTTCTATCCGGCGGCGAGCCCCTGATGCGGGAAGATATCTTCGATATTGCCCAATACGGCACCGACAAAGGGCTGCGGATGTGTATGGCCACCAACGGTACTCTGATCACCGACGAGGTCTGTGCCAAAATGAAGGAGACCGGCATCAAGATGGTTTCCCTGTCGTTGGATGGTTCCACCGCCGAAATCCATGACGACTTTCGACAAAGTGAGGGGGCCTTTGCCGGTACGATTAACGGTGCCGAAACCCTGAAGCGCAACGGCATCAAATTTTTGATCAACAGTTCCTTCACCAAGCGGAACCAACAGGATATCGGAAACTGCCAACGCCTGGCCAAACAGCTCGGTGCCACCGCCTGGTATATGTTCATGATCGTACCCACCGGTCGTGGTGAAGAGATCATGAACGAACTGGTGAGCAAGGAAGATTACGAAGAGATTCTCAAGTGGCATTACGAAATGGAAAAGAACGAAGACGAACTGCTCGTTCGCCCCACTTGTGCGCCTCACTACTATCGGATCGTACCGCAGATGGCCAAGGCCGAAGGTTCCAAGTTCAAGCGGCGCAGCCTCACCTTTTCCACTGGTGGCGGTAAGGGCTGTATCGCCGGTCAGACCATCTGTCTGATCGACTGTTTCGGCAACCTCAAACCCTGCTCCTACTTCCTGTCCGATGTCGGCAATGTCAAACAGACCCCGTTCAAGGACCTGTGGTTCAACAGCGACACCATGCTTAAACTGCGTGACTTCAGCAAGTACGAAGGTCGGTGCGGTTCCTGCGAGTTCCTCAAGGTCTGTGGCGGGTGCCGCGCCCGGGCCGACGCGGTGCACGGCGACTTTATGGCCGAAGAGCCGTTCTGCAGCTATGTCCCGCCCCGCTACCTGAAGCAACAGCAAGAGGGCTGATAATTCCCCGACACCCGTTGAGGCCGGCCTCAAAGACGAGGCCGGCTGATGATTTTATCTCTGGAGGACCACTACATGACCGTTGAATACGATTTTCTGAAGGCCTGCTGGGGCCAACCGACCGAACGGACCCCGGTATGGCTGATGCGCCAGGCAGGCCGTTACCTGCCGCAGTACATGGAAGTGCGCAAGAACGTGACCTTCCTGGAATTGTGCAAGACTCCCGAGTTGGCTGCAGAGGTTACTATCCAGCCGATCGACTATCTCGGTGCCGATGCTGCGATCCTCTTCTCCGACATCCTGACCCCGGTAGAACCGATGGGGATGGAGCTGGACTTCAACCCCGGTCCTGTCTTCGCCGATCCGATCCGTACCAAGGCCCAGATCGATGCCCTTCGTATTCCGGAAATGGAAGAGGACGTACCTTACGTTCTGGAAACCATCAAGATTCTGCGTCGTGAGTTTGAAGGTCGCGTCCCCCTGATCGGTTTTGCCGGTGCGCCTTTCACCCTGGCCTGCTACATGGTCGAAGGGAAGGGCAGCAAGGATTTTGCCCAGATCAAGCGGATGATGTATGCCGAGCCCGAGCTGTTCGCCGCGTTGATGGAGAAGGTGGTCGAGATGGACCGCCAGTACCTTAACGCCCAGATCGTTGCCGGTGCCCAGGCGGTACAGATCTTCGATACCTGGGGCGGCATCGTCTCCCCGGTTGATTTCGAGCGCTTTATCCTGCCCTACGTGCAGAAGCTGATCAACGGCCTCAACCGTGACGGTGTGCCGGTGATCTACTTTGTTAAAGGTTCCGGTGCCATGCTGGATCTGGTGAAGAAGGCTGGCTCCGATGTTGTCGGTCTCGATTGGTACATCGGCCTCAACACCGCCCGCGAGATCCTGGGTGACGACGTGGCCGTCCAGGGTAACCTCGACCCGACTGTGCTGTACGCACCCCAGCCCGAGATCGAGGCCCAGGTCAAGCGGATCCTCGATGAGAACGCCGGTCGGCCCGGCCACATCTTCAACCTGGGTCACGGCATCCTGCCGACCGTGCCGCCCGAGAACGCCAGGTTTATGGTCGAGTGTGTGCATCGACTCAGCCAGAAGTAAGCCGATTTTTTTCAATAAAAAAGGGTCGCCCAATCGGGCGGCCCTTTTCTTTTTTGTCCTTCAACCTTCTTGGCGGGCCTGCAGCTCGACAACTCCTGCCTGTTTTCAATAAATGTTCTTTGTCGCACCAGGAGGGTGTGCTAGGTTGGCAATGAAAGTGACAACGAAATTCAAAAAAGCTCGTGCGGTGTTTTGTTTACTTTATTGGTTGGAGATATTTTATGAGTGGCGACGACATCTTCCTTTGGCTTCTCTTCATTGTGGCTGTTCTTTTCTTCGGCCGCAGCCTTGTAAAGAAAAACTTCTGCCCCAAAATTTTTGGTGATAGCTCGTCCGACTCCGCTGAAGAAAAAGGTGAACAATCGTAAAACGTATGGCTGCGAGTTTACCTTGGCCCGGGCAAGGATTTTTCTACACGAAAGACCTCTCTAGAATGCCGCCTGC
>JANQIN010000216.1 GCA_028282145.1 Thermodesulfobacteriota bacterium
AGCAATCCAAGGGTCAGAAAGCTCAACAGGGAAATCCCCCCTGCCAGACCGTCCAGACCGTCGGAGAGGTTGATGGCGTTGGTCACCCCGACAATGGTCAACACCGTTAACGGCGCCGCCACCCAGAACGGCAACACCACCTCTTCAGGCAATAAAGTTCCAAGGCTTGTGATCTCGACAGCCCCCGAAAGAACAACAATCAGGGACGCGAGGATTTGGGCACCAAATTTAATTTTGAAGTTCAGGTCGTACACGTCATCCAGAACGCCAAAGATCACAATAACGGCACAGGCTGCAAGCAGTGCCAGGAGAGATTTGTCGTCGGGCAGCCAGAGGAGTGCCGGAACGACCATCCCAACCGCCATGGCAAGTCCCCCCGTTTTGGGGGTAGGCATTGCATGCCGTTTCCGTTCGTCAGGGAGATCAAGCACGTTCAGCCGATAGGCTCCCTGTCGCAGGATCGGAACCAGCGCCATGGTAATAAACAGGGAGATCATAATGGCGGGGAGAAGGGTCATGTCAGGCATCTTCTCCGGGCAGGAATTTACTCAGTTCGGGCACCAGCTCCCTGACAAGTTCCTGCAATCTCTTGTCGGCCGTTGCAACCGACTCCCCGGAACTTAACGGAGTCACAAAACGAACCAGGGCGCCGTCTGTGCGCTGATGAATCAATGCGTCCCAGAAAGTGAACAGTTTGAGTTCGATCAAACTGTTCAGAACCCGGCCTCGCTGCGGGAACCAATAATACGTCAGTTGCCGGGCCCCCGGTTTTTCAATCAAGGCGCGATTGAGATTCAACTCTCCTCCGTCGACATCGACAAGAGTCATACGGCCGGACTCCTGCAACTGCCAACCGCCACCGGGCAGGCAGGATTCCGGAGAGTGAATCGAATTCCCTTTACGCTGTGAGGCGTAATAGGCCACATAGAAGTTCACCGGGACCCGGCCGGGACCCGAGTAGTCGATCATGGTGTAATCGCTGAACGACAGGGCATCCACAAACTTTTGTTCCATCGCCTGGCGTTTTCCGGTCCAGGGGCCGACCTCCAGGGGGAACTGGGACAGCGGTTGCACGATGGGGGTTTTCTCGCGGAAGTCCACGCTTTGTGAGATCACAAGGGTGATGACCAACAGGCAGGCCGGAACGGCAGATTGAAGGATTCCCGGCGATCTGCCTGGGGCAGTCGATGTCGAGGAACGGGATTCGGGTTGCTCTTTTTTCTGCCCCGGTAATCGACTCAACAACCACATTTCCGGCAACAGACAGGCCAGTGCAAAGCCAAAGGTAAACATACCGGCCAGATCGTGAAAGAACCCTTCCGCCACAGCGGAACCGAAAAATTGATACAAAAATCCGGTCCCGGCGATCCGGATTCCGTTGGACAGTACAACCAGTGGAATCGAGGAAAGAACCAGAATCGCCTTTTTCCACAAAGGCCCTTTAAAAAAGTACGCCAGAATCAGGCCCAGAAGGATAACCGGGAACAGGTACCGCAGTCCGCTGCAGGCATCCACCACCTGCAGGGAGGTAAACCCGAGATCAATGACGTTCCCTTCCCGATAGGCGGTCATGTTCATCGCCTGCATCATACCGACCCCGAGTTCCGAAGAGATCAGTTTCAAACGCAAGGACAGGTTGTTGATAACGAATGCCGGTGGAGGGAAAACAAAGAGACTGATGAACAGAGGGAAAGACAGGGCCCGAATCCATTGCCAGCCGAGATGGACCCAGAGCAGGCAGACCAAAGTCAGCCACAGGGACAGATAAAGGCTGAAAAATTCGCCTCCCAGCTCTCCCAACCAGTACAGACCTAGCGCCGGAATCATCAGTACGAGGCCATACCAGCTCGCATTCGCTTTGAGGCCGCTCAACCGCTGACGCTGGTCCCAGACCAGATAAGCCACCACCAGCGGGACCAGATACGTGTAACTGGTGTTGGGATTGCCCATGGTTCTTGTCAGGAAGGACAGTGCATCCTGATACAGATACCCCATGAGGCCGAGGTAGACGACTGCGAAAACAAAGTATTTGGGTTGAATTTTCATGAGTCACCTAAATGGAGTTCTGGTCCCCAGCACCAAATTCGCCCTGGGTCAACAACGCCAACGTGCGATCAGGACCCAGGGGTGGTCACACCCGAATAACTGTCTTTTTGCTCGGTTTCTGCCTGGCGGATGCCGGAAATTTGCGCTCTGTCTGTAGATCTGTTTCGCCAACAGCCGGCAATATCCTGTTCAAAAAACGCCAGATACGCGTTTCAGCACCCTCCAGGGGATCGTCTTCGGTATCGGAAGGATTCGTACATCCAACAGGGATTCGAAACCGCACGAAATCCTCGTGGACGCCATGCGGGGTATGCTGGGGTTCTTGCTGATAAAAGTGATAGTCGACAACAAGTCGTTTCGGCGGCTTGAACTTCCCATTCCTTGGCTTGATGGAGCACGCCACCGTTGCCGCCTGAAGGTTCATGTTGTGTGCAACCTGGCTGCAATGCAGTGCCATCGGATCGCCATCGACCGACATCACCAGAGAGGGCTTGCTCATAC
The DNA here is from genome assembly GCA_028282145.1 of Thermodesulfobacteriota bacterium. Classification (GTDB taxonomy): domain Bacteria; phylum Desulfobacterota; class Desulfuromonadia; order Desulfuromonadales; family Geopsychrobacteraceae; genus JANQIN01. The sequence continues at coordinate 2,548 of JANQIN010000216.1, forward strand.
GGCACACTTCTTCAAAATCGATCTGCAACCCTTTTGAACCGTTGTTGGGCAGCAACTGATAATGAGGAACAGGCAAATTCATTTGTTGAAGTTCGGAATGGTAACACCAGCCCTGAGCCGCCCCTCCGATCTGCACGATCCTGCAGCGACAGTTGGAGGCTTCACGAGAACCTGAATATAGTTTTGCAATCAGGGGATATAACGACCAGGAACCGCATACCAGGAGAACGCCGCATTCCATCCTTTCCTCCTTGCGATACCGTGTAAATTGCAATGTATGCGATGCAGGATGAGCGCTCTTTATGTCTCATCCGTTATGGAAAGATGAAATAGCCATGAGAGAAAGGGAACGTGGATTGGGATTCTGTTAGTAAAAACAAAATCTTAATAAATAAGAATATTTTTATTTTCTTAAACTTATTATCGCTTACCAACTAATAATCTTACTGTCTATGTCTCCCCGCTGCATGACTTGTTATCGAACTTTTTTTACTTATTGAAAATGGGACTTTTCTATCCACTAACAGAACTTTTGTATTTTTCAGACAGGGCCATAACGATTCAGCCAAATAGTCAGGGCGCTTTATTTAGCTTCTCAACAGAACCGCTCTCATTTTCAATGAATCGGCAGACTCTTAACTAGTATTTGCTTTATTTAATCTTTCCGGCTCCAACCCAGAAGGCGAAAGGTTATCTACGGGGGATCGCATGACCAAGGTCGCATTGATCACAGGTATCACCGGCCAGGATGGGGCATACCTGGCAGAATTCCTTCTGAAAAAGGGTTATATCGTCCACGGGATTAAACGGCGGGCCTCCCTGTTTAACACGGACCGCATCGACCACCTTTACCAGGACCCCCATGTGGAGGACCGCAACCTGATTCTCCACTACGGTGACCTGACAGATTCCACCAACCTGATCCGGGTTATTCAAAAGGTCCGGCCCGACGAGATCTACAACCTTGCAGCCATGTCGCATGTAGCCGTGTCCTTTGACACACCGGAATATACGGCCAATGCCGATGGCCTGGGAACACTTCGCATCCTGGAAGCCATTCGGATTCTCGGCCTGGAAGGAAAAACCCGTTTTTACCAGGCGTCCACAAGTGAACTCTATGGTCTGGTTCAGGAGACACCTCAAAAGGAGACCACGCCGTTCTATCCACGCTCTCCCTATGCGGTGGCGAAAATGTACGGATACTGGATTACGGTGAACTATCGGGAAGCTTACGGGATCTATGCCTGCAACGGCATCCTTTTCAACCATGAATCTCCCCTCCGGGGGGAAACCTTCGTCACGCGTAAAATCACCCGTGCCATTGCCCGGATCGCCCTTGGTTTGCAGGACTGTCTGTACCTGGGCAATATGGATGCGCTGCGTGACTGGGGTCATGCACGGGATTATGTAGAAATGCAGTGGCTGATGTTACAGCAGGAGAAACCGGGCGATTTTGTCATCGCCACCGGCGTCCAGTACTCGGTACGACAGATGGTGGAAGAAGCCGCCCGCCATGTGGGGCTCCAGATTCGCTGGCAAGGCAAAGGGGAGCAGGAGGTCGGAATCATCCGGACCGTGGGGGCAAACTCTCCGGTCGAAGGGCAAAAAGCCTTATCGGAAGGGGCAACCATTGTCAGAGTGGATCCGCGTTACTACCGGCCGACAGAAGTTGAGACCCTTCTGGGCGATCCTTCCAAGGCAAGGGAAAAACTGGGCTGGACCCCGAGCACCTCTTTTCAGGACCTGGTCCGGGAAATGGTCACTGCGGATATCGCGTCGGCCCGCAGGGATGATCTTTGTCAACGCCACGGCTACAACACCTTCGACTACCACGAATAAATTTGCCCGCGGACGAAACCATCACGACAGGTCACGGAATGAAAAATACAGCGAAAATCTACGTCGCAGGCCATCGCGGCCTGGTCGGTTCTGCTCTGGTCCGTCAACTGCAGAAAGAAGGGTACGCCAACCTCATTCTGCGAACCCGGGACGATATGGACCTGACACGGCAACAGGAAGTCGAGGCGTTTTTCTCGGAGGAAAAACCGGACTACGTCTTTCTCGCAGCCGCCAAGGTCGGCGGTATTGTGGCGAACAACATCTACCGGGCCGATTTTATTTACGAAAACCTGGCCATTCAAAATAACATTATTCACCAGAGTTACGTGCAGGGTGTCAAGAAGCTGCTTTTCCTGGGCTCTACCTGTATCTATCCCAAGAACTGCCCCCAACCGATGACGGAAGATTCGCTTCTCACCTCCCCTCTGGAATACACCAATGAACCCTATGCCATCGCCAAGATTGCAGGCAGCAAACTCTGCGAAAGCTACAATCTGCAATACGGAACGAATTTTATCTCGGTTATGCCGACAAATCTTTACGGGCCCCACGACAACTTTGACCTTCAAAAATCTCACGTTCTGCCGGCACTCATTCGCAAAATGTATCTCGCACGGCTTCTCGAACTGGGCAATATGGACAGTGTCTGTCGGGATCTCAGGGCCTCTTCGGAAGAAGAGGCGCTTTCTTTTCTGGATCGCTTCGGCGTCTCCGGAAAACGTGTCCAGATCTGGGGAACGGGCAGGCCCCGCAGGGAGTTTTTGTGGAGCGAAGATATGGCGTCGGCCTGCATCTACCTCATGGAACATCGGAATTTCAGCGATATCTGCTCCATAAAAGAGGAGATACGGAACTCCCACATCAATATCGGGACCGGTGTCGACATCAGCATTGGGGAACTGGCTAAGCTGGTAAAGGGAGTTGTGGGTTATGAGGGTGAACTGACGTATGACACATCCAAACCGGACGGCACCCCGAGAAAACAGACCGATGTTTCCAAGCTTCATCGCCTTGGCTGGCATCATAAGGTCGATCTGGCACAAGGCGTTGAACGGCTTTACCACTGGTATCTGGAGAATGGCCATGCTTCCCGTTGATGATTTTCAGACCGTCGTACGATGCACACCTCTGGTCTCCATCGACCTGATTGCCGAAGATTGGGCCGGGAATTTTCTCCTGGGGGAGAGGGTCAACGCCCCGGCTCGCGGATCCTGGTTTGTTCCCGGAGGCCGCGTGTTCAAAGGAGAGACCATGGACCAGGCCTTCGCACGCATTGCGAAGGAAGAGATAGGACTCCCCTCTCCCCATCAGGGACGTGAGTTTCTCGGCGTTTTTCAACACCTCTATCCCGACAACACCTTTTCTCTTCCCGGGTTCGGTACTCATTATCTTGTGCTGGGCTTCCACCTTTACCTGGATAAGTCCGCCATCCATCTCCCGACCGATCAACATTCCAGATATCAATGGTTCAGCAGAGAGGATCTTCTGCAGAACCCCCATGTTCACTCCTATACCAAAGATTACTTCCGTGGTGCAGAGCATATTCGCGAGAGCGGGGCCACCCCACTTCATGCCGGGTGGGAACCGACGACCCTTTTTATCCCCGGAGGAACCCCATGATCGTTCCCGTTATCCTGTCCATTCTACTGAGCGAGGATGATATCATTCGGTTTGATGATAGCTGTGGACGAATCTGATCCCCGGAACCGTTTTTGGACCATGCTCAGGAGTTGCATGCAGGGCCAATCCAGTAGAGGGTTTCTTCTCCTTGGACTGACGGTCTATCTGTTTCTCTCCACGGTCTCTCCCAACCTGTTGACCCGGGAAGATCCAGTGGGGAAATGCGACATTATCGTGGTTCTCGGTGGTGAGCAATACGATCGATCTCAAAGAGCGTTCGACCTGTACTCAAAAGGGTATGCTAACAGGATCCTTGTATCGGGAAGAAGTGAAGAACAGCTTATCGGGAAGGAGTTGCTTAGATTGGGCGTCAGAAAGGAGGATCTGGTTTTTGAATCCGACTCACGAAGCACCTATGAAAATGCACTTTTCTCTGTTAAGCACCTGAAGAAAAACAACACTGAAAGCGCCATTATCGTAACGTCCTGGTATCACTCCCGAAGAGCACTTAAAGCGTTTCAATCCTCAACAAACGACATCAGGTTTATCTCGTTACCTACCGAAAAATCAAAGTTTTTCTACTTCAATCCCCGCGAAGTCCTCAATACTTTTAAAGAGCATTTCAAAATCATTTATTACGATTTCAGATATCACTCCGAAATCGCTTTTCCCCTGCCTAAACACCGATGAACTGCCCGACCTTCCGTAAGGGTTTCATGGGGATGGTCCACGGATAAGGATTCAACTGGTTGACGTCCCAGGCTTTTCGATCCATCCGGTTGGCACGAAGCCGATTCTTCAGTGAAGCGTTACTGGCCCCTCCACCACGCATCTTTACCAGAACATCCGGGATGTACTGACAGGAGATCTGGCGTTTCACCAGAAAACGAAGCATTAATTCATAGTCGGCGGCAGACCCCAGTTCGAGATTGAAGCGTCCGAAACGTTCATACACGGACCGACGGACGAAAAAAGTCGGATGAGGAGGCATCCATCCCCAACGGAACTTTCCGGAATGGAAGCGCCCCGATTTCCAGTTGCGGGTCACCTTTTCCGTATCAACCGGATGAACGTAGTGGAGGTCCCCATAACAGGAGTCGATCTCCGGGTTTTCAAAAACGGCAGCAACTTTTTGCAAAACCTGGTCATCGGCATAGAAATCGTCCGAATTCAAGATTCCGACCACATCGCCGGTTGTATAGCCGATCCCTTTATTCATGGCATCGTAAATCCCATGATCCGGTTCCGACACCACGTGGGACACATGGGAATAGGATCGGGCGATGTCGACCGAATGATCCTCGGATGCGCCATCGATGACCAGGTGCTCGATGTTCCCCGTCTGCCGACAAACACTGTCCAGGCAATCTTTCAGTGTGTCTTGGCTGTTATAGGTTGCGGTGATAATCGATATTTTTAAAGCCATTTCAGTACCTCAGACGGGCAAGTTCTGCTTTCGAAGGCCCACTTCATGGGCCTTACAGTCGATCATGAACTCGTAAAACGAGCGTAAAAGACAAAAGGTCAGTCCTGCACGGCCGTCCAGAAACCCGCCACGCACGACATATAAAGCGAAAAACATCAGCAAAGGGCGCCCCGGCAGACGGTAAACCAGAGACTTAATCCATTTTCGCCGCAGAGTGGGATCGCGATGCAACAGATCGGACAAGGGGTGCCGTTCCGCTTGTCTGGCCTCCAACAGCTCCCCTTCCATGGTGGAGTACCGATTATGCTTTTCAAACCAGGCGTGGAACCCTTTATTGAACGGATAATGGTTCAGGTGGGTTTGAAGGAGTTCTACCTTTCCATCGGTCACATATTCCTCGTTGATGGTCCGCTCTACCCGCACGCGACCAAGCCGTGCCAGACGGCCGAACCAGGTCGGATAGCCGCTGCTACGTCGGATCCATCGGCCAAGGAAATAATCCTTGCGCCGCATCCGAAACAGCGTGACCTCGGATGCCGCCCTTTCCACCGCCTTACGCATCTCCTGTACAAGATCGGCCGGGACTTCCTCATCGGCATCGACCATCAGGAGCCACTCATGCCGGTAATCGATCTTTTCAAGACCATGGTTCCGCTGGCTGGCGTAATCATCAAACGGGCGTTCAAACACCCGCGCGCTTCGTTCTTCCGCAATGGCGCACGTCCGGTCGGTACTGCCGGAATCGAGGACCACAACGTCGTCGCACCAATCGAGCGACGCGAGGCACCGCGGAAGGTTGTCTTCCTCATTGAGTGTCAGTATCAGGACGGAAATCGCCACAAGCGGCCTCTCTCTTTTTGGATGGTAGGATCGATCCGGATTTCAATCGACCATAACCCGTTTTTTGATAAATCTGGCGGGGTTACCGCCGACGATGGTCCAGGCCTCTACATCTTTGACGGTACACCCCCTCGCAGCAATGATGGCACCCTCCCCTACCGTCACTCCCATGGAGATAAAGGCTTCGGCGGCAACCCAGGCAAAGTCTTTCACCTCGATGGTGCCCGTAATAAGAGGGTGCTCTTTTTTGGTGTAATCATGAGAAGCAGCGCAGAGATGTGCGCCCTGAGAGATCGTGACCTTATTTCCCAGGGCGATCTTCCCCGGGTTGTAACAGGTAGCACCAGGGCCAATAGCGGTGCGTTGCCCCACTTCAAGATTCCACGGAGCCCATACTTTTGCAGACGCATGAATCTTACATCCGGCCCCGATCCGGGCCCCGAACAAACGGAGAAGAAAGATGCGCCATCGGTTAAATTGAGGCAGGACAACGGGTCGGAAGGCAATCAGGTAAGTCAGATTCCAACACAAACGCCCGATTTTATTTCTCAGGCCCAGATGATTTCGGTATTTCTCGTAAAGGACAGTTTCCAACCTTAATCTCCCGGTTTATCTGGCCATTCGACGCAAGCGCTTCACCACATCGGGATGGATATTCTCCTTGACCCACTGGACCGCACGTCGTTTGAGAGGCAGACGCAATACAGTCTCCACACCCGCAAAACCACTCTGAGCCACCTTGCCGTAAAAGGTATCTCTCGCCGCCGGGCGTTTTGCCGGACGTTGCAGATGGATATTCCGGCGTTGGGCCTCTTCCCGGGTCCGTTCGACCAAAACCAGTTTGGGCGCCGCCTTGTGCAACAGACTGTCCCCTTTTTCAGAGTTCGCCAGCAGCAGCGAAATGCCGCGAGTCGTTTGCTCCGGGAAAGGGAACGGCTCCACCTCTCCAATCCCCCAAAAATCTCCCAGGGTAAGATCGGATGGTCGCGGGTAGTTCATATGTCGGCATTCGTAGCAACTTGGCCTTAAAGAGACCCCTGCGACAAATCCATGGTAGTAGCTGTTTAGCGGCCCCTTAAGCAGACTCTGTTTACCATCCCCGACCCGAACCGACGCCATAACGTTCTGCCAACCCTGCCGTTTATCCCGAAAGTTAAAGGCATCCAGACTCTGCCCGAACCGGTTTTCCAACCATTCCAGATAACATCTGAACAGTTCCGGTGACGGGACGCCATGGCAGATGAAATCCACAGTAAACAGCGTGTCCGGATCATCATCCAGATAGGATGTCAGCCCTGCAATCTGGCAGGGCGTCCCGACAAACAGAACCCGCCGGCCTTGTTCGAGGAAGGTTCGGGTGGCCTGAAAGGTTCCGTCAATACGGCTTTGAACGTACTTGGAGCGACGTAAGCGGTCGAGATCTCCGGGGTGCTCAATGCAGATATGTGCAACCTCGTTTTTCTCGGAAAACGCTGCACCGACCACCACCCCGCCATCGGCCAGAATACTTTGTGCCAGGGCGGAAAAAGCCCCACCGGAGGAACTTTTGGCCCGGATTTCCGGGTCCTTATGCCAGCCGGCAAACACGTTGGGGTTGGCTCGTTTATCCGACGCCCTCCCCGTCAGAGGCGGGCAGGTCTTTTCACAGAGTGCACAACCGGAGCAGGCATCCTCTTCCACCAAGGGCCGTAAAAACCCCTCCTCATCGGCAATCATCCGGAGACTGCCTGTGGGACAGACGCTGGCGCAGGCTTCACAACCGGTACAGGCGCTTTCGGGGCAAAGTTGAGGTCTGGCCATCGTCTTAACCATGAAGTGCGGAGTCGAGGTACGCAAGAGAGTGTTGACGCATCTGGTCCAGCCTTTGGATCGGTCGCGCGAAATCGACGGGGAGATCCCTCTTCTGCGGAAAGTCAGCACCCTCCAGGAAGAGCCGATCGGACAAGCCGACGGCCTCCAACAGACCTTTCTGCCGACTGTTGTTCGGCTTATGCCGTGGCAAAACGGTAAAAAACGGCTTCTGAAAATTCACTGAGAAGGCCGTGCCGTGAAACGAATTGGTGATGACAAAAGAGGCTTTCTGGAAGAGATCGATATATTCTGCAGG
>JANQIN010000223.1 GCA_028282145.1 Thermodesulfobacteriota bacterium
TTGTTCTATGTAAAGAGAAAGAAAGAGATCCGCTAACCAGTCGCTGCAGGGGACGCCACTCACGCGGCGCTCCTGAGCTCAACGTTATGTGCATCAACAATGGATATCTATAACGAAATAAGTTTGACCTTCACGCCGGAAAACTTTAAGCAGGTACTTTTGTGGGGGGCTACTCCAGATGAAGCACCACATTCCCACTTAGCTATTGCTGGGTGGTGTGAACGCTTCTGGAATAGCTTTAGTGGGAAGGATGCTCCCCCAGAGATTGAAGAGATTTTACCTCTGTTGGCTGAGGTGGAAGTAGAATGGGACTGCTATGTTGCCGCTGAGTCACATAATGGTAGGCGTTACTCAAAGGAAAAATACCAGCTACCTACTGAGTATTTTGAAAAATGGTTAAACAAACTAAACACATAACCATTTTATCAAGTGGATCGCGCGACACGCGCGTCCGCTTATCACCAACCGTTGGATCAAAAAATGAGCTATAAATTTGGGGCACTCGAAGAAAATGGTGGTATTGAGCATAGGTACGGGAATTTATACCGGCACGAGGTTTATCCAGAGTGGTCGCGTGTTACATTCACAACCGATGACCACCCAATTCGGCTGATGCTGGAAATTGCCAAGAACTGGGATGGCCCATACGGAATACTGTACGTTTTAAAAGTCTCCAGGTTAGGCAACAATAGCGCCCGCTATCAGTCTCCTAGTCCCTGTTCGTTTGATGACCTCGAGTTATTTGCCTACACTTTCCAGGAGTTTTTGGAGGGGGATGGCCGCCACCATCTGTGGTTCATTGATGTCTCTACAGGCAGGCAACTGATCTACGACAACCATAACCTGATCTACTCATATGGAAATGACGATCAAGTCATGTCACTGCTGGAGACAAAGGGCTTCACTCCGGGAGATCCGGACATCCCAGTCCCTCACGAGCACTGCTATAACCGGGAGTTCGACAAGTGTGAGGATGAAATCATGGAGTATTTCGAATGGCTAGAGTTTCCTCTACAAGAGGAGCACGACGACCCGTGATCCAACGAAAAAATCAAGCGCACCGGGATCTTGCCCCGATGGAAGAGACAGTCCAATTTAACGGATGTGCCTAAAGAAAAAAAACAGCCAATGGGCTGCCGTTTTAGTTGGTGAGGTCAGGCATGCGTGATCGCGGGCCTGCAATATCGGCTTGATGGAAATCGCGAGATACACAGCCATACCGGGCAAAAATGTTGAGGAAAACTAATTCTCGCCGGGTGTTGCGTGCACCAAAAGCGTTCGGTAAATTTTTACTATAAAAATGAATTTGAGTGAGTCATCGATTCTTGTGGGGGCAAGAGATGACGACAAGTAAACAACAGAAAACGAAAGCCGTTGATTCCATTGGGAATCACGGCTTTTTGCGTTTTATGGGCCACCCTCTCCTTCCTGCCACAGAATCTACTAGGTAACGTCACCGTATCGACACCCATGGGAGGAGGATTCTGACCGATTGAAATGGTGTTATCGCTCGTGGTTGGAATCGATGGTCGAAGAGGTCGTAGAAAGCTGAAACGGACATTTTTTCTTGGAGGGAACAATGAATGGTGACGGCCAGGCAGAGGACAAAGGTTTTTCTTGGAAGGCCATTAAAAACTGGTTGATGGGATTGGGGGCCGTCCTGGTGGTTCTTCCATCCCTGATCAATACCGGTTCCGATATCATTCGGGCCATCCTGAACCTCCCCATCGGCGGAAGTGAGCGTCAGAATGTGCGGCTGATGAGGGAGCACTTTGAGGAATCGGCCCTCTTCAAAAAAGACATCGAAATACAGCGGGAAAACACCATCGAAATCTTAAAGATTCGGGTCTATGAAAATGCCGATATCTATGTGAAATACGGTGGGCAGGAACAATGGTTTTCCGGCAACACAAAGCCAGATCATGTGGCCTCCGGTCACTTTAACCTGATCACGGAAGCGATGGCTGGGGATACGATTGATCTAAGAAAAAAAGGAACGGCACTCCCGGTATTACTTGAGGAGACGGAGACGGTTAAGATCGATCTCCAGAAAATCCATACGGAAAAAACGAGATCGCTCCAGCAGGAAACACCTGTTATCGAGCGCTCCTACCTTTTTGCAATAACCAACGATTTCCACAACAGTTTTTCACCGACGGAAAAAGCCTATCGAAGGTCTTTTCAGGCCGAAGCGGGCTATGTCTTTAAGGATGTACGGCTGGATGTCCAGTCGATCAATCATGCAACACGCCCGAAGGTGAGCCTCTCCAACGATCGAAGAACACTCACGGTAGAATCGAAGGTGACAAGCGGCCCCCTGTATAACCGCTGGAGGGGTTGGGTAAAGGCTGAGGTGATCACCAGACAGGAGGCGATGCAGTAAGTGCTTTGGAAGAGAGCTTAAATACCTTGCTTTTAATGGAACCAAAAACGGCAACCGATGGGCTGCCGTTCTAGTTGGTCAAGTCGGGCATGCGCGTTCGAACGCCCGGGGCTTTGTTTTCCACCGTCCCATCGGGCAACACACCCTGCCCTTCAGCGGCTTCTTCACCGCTTACCTCTGCGACATCCGCCTCTTTGGCCTCCTCAGACCGCTGCTCCGCCATCTCCATTCGTGCCTTTACCATCTCCTGGGACGCTTGAGCGGCAACCTGACGGTCGGTGGAAGAAGGTTCAGCCGGCGCATTGGCGGCGGCTCGCACCACCTGCATCTTCTTGATGGTGGCTTCCGGATCGCCGGCAACCGGCGAGGTATCGATAGAGACTTCGCCACCGACAGCATAGCGTTTACCGTCCGGCCCGGTCTGATAGGTAAAGGACGGCGCTCCGGCATACTGGCCGCCAACGGCTGCATGAGCCGCTTCATGCGCCCGAACCTCCCTGTCACGTGCCGCCAGCTTTTGAATCTCGCGGGCTTCCTGACTGATATCGACCCGGTCCTGTACAGAACGGGCAGACTGTTGAGAATCGGTGGAAGGGTTCGACTGGGAGGTGGATTGCACGTCAGAACCCCGCCGGGTGCGTTGTTGGGCGTTGGCCTGAGCCTCCTGCCCGGCATAGGCTTGCTGCTGGGATTGCGAACGTGGCTGTGCATCGGGCCGATCCTGCGGCCGATGCACTGAGTACCCCGAAAGATCAGGGGGGATAGGTGAACTGTGAACAGGCGTGCTCATGACGCTCCTTCACAGGGAATCAGGCGTAGATGGACAGTTTCCCCGCCATCTTCTCCAGCTTCATCGCCTGACCGCCTTCGATCAGAGCACGTTGCTGTTCCTGATCCTGCTTTTGCTGATCCATGCGAGCCTGGGCCGACCCTTCACGGGCAGCCACGGGCTTTTGCCGGTTGGAGACCGCAACAGCCTGCTGGGTGTTGCCGGCTTCAACCTGATCGTTTGCCTTCTTCTGCAGTTGGGTCTGGTCCTGCCCACCCTTCTGCGCTGCCCCAGGATAGGCCTGGGCAACTGCGATAGGATTGGCTCCGATTCCGATTGGCATGTCGTTCTCCTTTCAAACGCGTACTTCTACGACATAAATCGTAACGAAATATTAATCTTCTCTAAGGAAAAAGTCAAGCACATCTCAGAAATAATTTTCACTTTTTCGATTAGGGTGCTTTTCCTAGCTTGACGCGCCTCCGCAGGGACGATTAAACTCGACTGTTCTAGGGGGAGAACCCCCACGTTTTTAACCGAGAAGGAGGAGTACCCGTGAAAAAGCTGCTGACCTTTGCTGCCGTTCTGGCAGGCCTGTTCGTGCTGACCACGCCCGGCTTTGCCAAAACCTATGTTGTCTCGTTCAACCAGATCGTTGAACACCCTGCCCTGGACTCCGTTCGCCAGGGGATTAAGGACTCCCTGAAAGAACAGGGTTTCGACGTTACGTACAATGATCATATTGCTCAGGGGAATATCAGCACCGCCAATCTGATCGCCCGCCAGATTCTGGGCGAGAACCCGGACGTTATCGTCCCCATCGCAACCCCCACCGCTCAGGCCTGTGCTCAGGTGACCAAGAAGAAACCGGTCGTCTTTGCCGTCGTTTCCGATCCCGTCGGGGCCGGTCTGGTGCAATCGTTTGAAAAGCCCGGTGGCAACGTCACCGGCACCTCCGACATGAGCCCGGTCGACAAGCAGATTGAGCTGGCTCAGAAGTTCCTGCCGAACCTGAAAACCCTCGGCGTAATCTACAACTCCGGCGAAGCCAACAGCGTCGCCATCGTGAAATTCCTGAAGAAGGAAGCTGCCGCACGCGGTCTGGCTGTCGAAGAAGCCACCGTGTCCAACTCGGCCGGCGTCTATCAGGCTGCCAAAAGCCTGGTCGGCAAGGTCGATGCGGTTTATATACCGACCGACAACACCGTTGTTTCCGCTTTTGAGGCGGTCACCAAAGTGGCGGTAGAGAACAAGCTGCCCCTCTTTGCCGCCGACACCGACTCGGTCAAGCGCGGCGCCATCGCTGCCCTGGCCGTCGATTATTACCTGATCGGCAAGCAGACCGGTCGCATGGTTGGAAGAGTCCTCAAAGGGGCCAAGCCGGCGGATATGCCTGTTGAAACCCTGGACGAGCTGCTGATTCATCTGAACCCCAAGTCTGCCAAGGCCATGGGTGTTGACGTCCCCGCCGACGTCCTGAAGAACGCCGACAAGATTATTGAATAGGACGTTCGATGACCACCTATGCATTCCTCGGTGCCCTGGAACAGGGTTGCGCCTACGGCCTGATGGTCCTGGGTGTCTACCTCACCTTCCGGGTGCTGGATTTTCCCGATCTGACCGTTGACGGCAGCCTCCCTATGGGGGCTGCCGTTTCGGCGGTTGCCATCACCAACGGTGTCGATCCTTTTGTGGCTCTCTTTATTGCCATGGGAGGCGGCTTTATCGCCGGTGCCGTCACCGGGTTTCTCAATACCAAGCTGAAGATCCTGCATCTACTGGCCTCCATCCTGACCATGATCGCCCTCTATTCGATCAATATCCGGATTATGGGGCGCCCCAACATGACCCTGCTGGGGCAGGATACGGTGCTGACGCCTCTGTTGAACCTGGGCCTGACGCCGTCGGTGGCGGCTCCAGTCCTGTTCAGCGGCTTCTGCATTCTGGTGGTGATTCTGCTGATCTGGTTTCTGCACACAGAATTCGGCCTGGCAATGCTGGCCACCGGTGACAACCGTCAGATGATCACCAGTCAGGGGGTCAATACCGACTTTATGATCATCTTCGGCGTCGGTCTGTCCAACGCGCTGGTGGCCCTGTCAGGCGCCTTGATCGCACAGAACCAGGGCGCAGCGGATGTCAATATGGGCGTCGGCACCATCGTCGCCGGTCTGGCGTCGGTGATTATCGGCGAAACCCTTGTCGGTTGTCGGACCATTACCCGGGCTCTGATTGCCGCTTTTATCGGATCGATTCTGTATCGACTGGCCATCGCCTTCGCCCTCAGCGCCAAGCTGGGTGCGTTCCGTGTGACCCCGAGCGATCTGAATCTGATTACGGCGATATTGGTGGTGGCCGCCCTCACCGCACCGAAACTGAAACAGAGGTGGGCGCGATGATGCTGTCACTGACCGAAATCGTGAAATATTTCCATCGGGGCAGCGTCAACGAAGTTCTGGCCCTGAACGGTGCCAGCCTGGAGGTGAAACGGGGTGACTTTGTGTCGATCATCGGCTCAAACGGCGCCGGAAAATCGACCCTGCTCAACTGTGTCGCCGGCTGCTTTGCTCCCGATTCCGGCTCCATCGTGGTCAAGGGGACCGATGTCACCTCGTGGCCTGAATATAAACGGGCCGCCTACCTGAGCCGGGTCTTTCAGGACCCTCTGCGAGGAACCTGCGCTTCTGGCACGATTGAGCAGAACCTGGCAATGGCCTCCCGCCGTGGCAAGAGGAACACTCTGGCAATGGGGGTCAAAAAGCGGGAACGGGAAGAGTTCCGGGAGCAGCTCGCCACCCTGAAGCTCGGCCTGGAAGATCGCCTCAAGGACCGTGCCGGTTTGTTGTCCGGTGGACAGCGTCAAGCATTGACCATGTTGATGGCGACCATGGTCCGTCCGGACATCCTCCTGCTGGACGAACATACGGCCGCGCTGGATCCCAAAACCAGCGCCCAGATTCTCGAGCTGACCGATCAGATCATCCACGAACAACACCTGACAGCGATGATGGTGACCCACAACATGCAACACGCACTGGAGCTGGGCAACCGGCTGGTGATGATGCACCAGGGGCAGATCATCCTCGACGTTGAGGGGGACGAAAAAAAGAAGCTCCAGGTACAAGACCTGATGGAGCGGTTTTATGCTGTTCGTGGAGAGACCTATTCCGACGACCGGGCATTATTGGTTTGATAATCCGGGCCTTCCGTGGTTCCAGACCATACTCATTGCGCAGAAGCACGGTTTTGCTTCACTGACAAATCAAAGACCGTGATCTTTGGCTTGATTCGCTCGTTCGATTGATAAAGGCTTTGTCGTTTTGACAGGGCCTTTTTTCTGCCTTTTACAAGCGTCTTTCTTTTTCCTTTTCTTTTTTTCCCCTCCCCCTTTACTCCCGGAGGAACCTGCTAAACTGTTAAACGTACATAATCTGTACCGAACCTGTTGAGATCACTTACATCTTTACCAACCCCGATCCCGAAGACGCCGACGGGAGGTCGCCATGCCCAGGGTCAACACACAAACCCTTCAGTACCACGCCAAAGCCGTTAAATCCGGGAAGCGCCGCTACGAAAATGCCTTTCAGGCGGTCGCCCGCATGATCCTGGAACAGGAGATCGAAAAGGTCGTCGTCAACGGAAAATCGACCTACGATTTCAAACTGTTCCGCCAGGGAGCCAAACATGTCGTCGGCATGTACGACGAGATCAACAGCTTCGTCTCCTTTGTCAAGGACGCCGCCGAAGGCGGTTCCTCGAAAGAGATGGCCTACGTTCTGGTGGGCGAACCCGGCAACGGCAAGACCTTCTTTGTCGAATACCTCTGTGCCCAGTACCGCAAGTTTCTGGCGCAGGACGGCAATCGGAAATACACCTTCCGATTCAACGGTCTGGACAAGCTCGGCAGCTACGGCAAGATCGCGACCATCGAGTCCCAGAGTTATGAGGATCCGATGGTACTGGCGATGAACCTGTTCGACAACCCGGATGAAAATAAGGCCTACCTGAGCAAGGCTTACGGTTTTACCGCAAAAGGGATCGACGAACTGTACGAAAACTACCGTCCCCTGGGGGCCTGCAGCAGCTATATCCTCAACGATCTGAAGGAGGCCAAAGGCGGCAAGATCGAAGAGGTTCTGAAGCAGATCGAGATCGTTCCGGTCCCTTTGACCGAATCACTCGGCACGGTTACCGGGAAATATGCCGCCAAGGACAAGATCACCTCCAGTGCGGTCGACCTCCTCGGCGAAGAGTCGATTCAACGGCTGCTCCATATCTCCGACACCAACAACCCTTACCGGTTTGATCTGCGTCGTGGCGCTCTGGCCCGGGTGGCCGGCGGCGGGGTGCACTTCTCCGACGAGATTTACAAGAACAAAAAGGACCTGGTCCAGGTCTACCTGGGCGTCATTCAGAACCGGGTGATCGAAATGGACGGTTATCGCTGGCCGATCGACAGCCTGATCATCGCCACCTCCAACAACGCCGAGTTCAATCGGTTCCTGGCGGAGAAGGAGGAAGCACCGATCATCGACCGCTGTCGTATCTGCTACGTGTCTCACAACACCGACTACAAGATGCAGGTCCAGCTCACCGGGTATGCTATCGGCTCCGAGACCAAGACCACCCTCACCAAAGAGAACCTGCACCGGGATCCGAACCTCAATTACGCCGCCTCGACCGGGGTGGTACTGACCCGCCTCCCCCGTTCCGAAAAACTGACGCCGGTGGAGACGATGAAGCTGGCCGCCGGGGAGATTGCCGGCGAAAAGTCCCTCAAGGCTCTTGCTGAGGTGATCGATACCCTGCAGCAGGACCCCGACATCACCAAGCGGTTCGGCCAGAAGGGGCTTGGCCAACGCAACCTTGGGCGAGCGATCCAGCTGATGGTGGAAAGTTCGGAGACCAATGAAGGCCGGTGCATGTTCGCCTACGACGTCTTTCGCGCGCTGGAACGGATCATCCTCGATTACGTCAGCGACACCAACGACCGGGCCAAGTTCATGGACGATCTCAAGATCGCCCGGGGCCTGTACCGCGAACGGATCATGACCGAGATGTTCAACGCCTATATGGATGAGCCCCAGGCAATCCGTAAGGATGTGATGAACTACGTCAATATGATTATCGGCATCGACGCGGAAAACCTCGGCGCCGACAAGATGTGGAAGTACAAGGACCCGCAGACCGGCAAATTGAAGGCGTTGAAGATCGATGAGCGTTTTGTCCGTTCGGTGGAGGAGCGGCTCGGTCTCAAAACCGACGAACAGCGGGAATCGTTCCGTACTTCAATCCGCAAGATCTACGGTCAGAAGATCTCGGTCGAGCCCGGTTACGACTTTATGGACAATCTGGAGCTGGTCAAGGCTGTCACCGACGTCCGTCTCAAATCGGACATTGCCGGTGCCGGCAGCCTCATCGGCGCTCTGGCCAATCGAACCAACGAGGAAAACCAGAAGCTGTACGACCGGATGATCGAAACGATGCTGGGAAAACTGGGGTACTGTCGCACCTGTGCCCAGAAGACCATCGAGTATTTCTGCACCCAGGAAGACGAGATGTAAGCGAGCGGAGCCTGTATGGCGAACGACCTGAAAACGCTATTCCAGCGCCTGAAAGAACAAGGGCTCACGGCCGAACAGGAGGCGGTGATTCGACGGGAGTTGAACGGGCCTCAGATCCACCCCGAGATGCGCCCGGCGCCTTCCTCCGGTCAGTGGCTACCGCCGATCCTCGATCTGTACCAGTGGCACGATCAGCCCTGGATGGGCATGACACCGCCCCGCTCTTCCAGCGTGGCCGGTCTCCATTCCCTGGACGAGCTGCTGGATCGGGATCGCCGTCGTGAAGACGACGGTTTCCCCCGAAAAATTCGGGTCGGCCGAATGATCAAACCGGGTAAAC
>JANQIN010000238.1 GCA_028282145.1 Thermodesulfobacteriota bacterium
AACAGGGACAACGAGGCAGATCGTCGAACTCTGAAAAATCTCCGACACGTCTGGTGTACTCACAGGATGTGCAACGCGTATCGTGCAGATTGCCGTGGATCTCGATAAGATTGTGACTTCCGGCATCCCGGTGGAAAGAATCGATATTCTGGGTTGCGATCCAGACGGTTGTTCGTCTTTCAAGCTCCGACAAAGCCCGGTGAGCGGCATTGGGTTTTGCCTGGCTGGAATGCGCTTCCAGGTGTTTCAGGTATTTCCAGGTAAGTCGTGGATTTTGTGTAAAAATTTCTCCTGAAAGAATCTCTTCTATCCGGTAACCGTCCTCGGTGAGTTCCCCATTGTAAAGACCGCCCATCCCCCGGTAGGTAGGGAGACCCGATTCTGCACTGATTCCGGCTCCGGTGATAAAGAGAACAGTCTCTGATTCTTGAATCCACTGCTTGGCAACAGAGAGTTTTTGTTCGAGAGACATGGTGAACCCCTATCTATCTGAAGGACAAAGATAACAGGTAAACGCTTGCATAATCTGCCGGAGAATTCAACTGTGAAATCTTGGCTGTTTTTCTCGGGAAGCGCACTGTTTTCTGTGGGTTATAGCCGACTGTAGAACTCAAACCTATTGACAAAAGAGAGGTTTTTTTGGTTATATTCCAGTTCCTTGTGCAAAGTGGTGCGAGGGAGTATCGGACACGGGGTTTTTCAGTTCATTTTCTGCGATGAGCGACCAAAAATCGGTTGCTTTCACCTCTGAAAAAATCTGTCTGCTAATATTACTTCATCAGGATTCTGATTGGCGGCCTCCAGCCCATCGATTAGGCCGCTGTAACACTCTAGGTGCATCCAAAACCCTTTGAGGAGTATCGATGAGCTTTCGAAAATTCAAAAAGGTCATGGCCGCTAACCGCGGTGAGATTGCAATCCGTATTTTCCGTGCTTGCAGTGAGATGGATATGCGAACCGTTGCTATCTATACCGAACAGGACAAACTTTCTCTCCACCGGTATAAGGCCGATGAGGCTTATCTGATCGGTGAGGGAAAGGGACCGATTGAAGCCTACCTGGACATCGATGAAATTATTGCTCTTGCTGTAAAACAGAACGTGGATGCCATCCATCCGGGGTATGGCTTTCTTTCGGAGAACCCCGAATTTGCGGAAGCCTGTGAAAAGGCGGGAATCGCCTTTATCGGTCCCGATGCCGACATCCAGCGTGCCTTGGGGAACAAGGTTGCCGCGCGTGAAGTGGCGTTGAAAGCCAACGTACCCGTGGTTCCAGGCACCGATGACCCTGTCGAGTCGACGGATGAAGCTCTTGAGTTTGCCAAAGGAAGTGGTTTTCCCATTATCATTAAAGCCGCTGCCGGTGGTGGTGGCCGGGGGATGCGTGTTGCCCGGAACGAAGAAGAGCTGGTGGAGGGGTTCAATTCCGCAACATCGGAAGCCAAAGCCGCTTTTGGGGATGCGACTGTTTTTCTGGAGAAATATCTGGAGAAGCCCAAACATATCGAGGTCCAGATTCTCGGCGATAAACACGGGAATATCGTACATTTTTTCGAGCGTGACTGCTCGATCCAGCGCCGCCATCAAAAAGTCATCGAGATTGCGCCTTCTGTCGAACTGTCCGAAGAGAAGCGGGAAGAGATCTGCGCTTACGCTCTTCAGGTCGCCAAAGAAGTCGGGTACTTCAATGCGGGCACCGTTGAGTTCCTGATGGATAACGACCACAAATTCTACTTTATTGAGGTGAACCCCCGAATTCAGGTCGAGCATACCGTCACCGAACTGATCACCATGCGCGACCTGGTGAAGAATCAGATTCGTGTGGCACAGGGGTACCCGCTCAGCCACCCTGTAATCGGCATCCATGGTCAGGATGATATTGAGATGTTCGGTTACGCGATTCAATGTCGTGTCACCACCGAAGACCCCAGCAACAACTTCCTGCCCGATCTCGGTAAGATTGAGGCCTATCGCTCGCCGGCCGGAATGGGCGTTCGCCTGGATGCCGGGAACGCCTATGCCGGGGCCCGTGTTTGTCCTCATTACGATTCCCTGCTGGTAAAAATCTCCACCTTTAGCCGTGATTTCGTGGATGCGGCCCATATTATGGACCGTGCACTGCGTGAATTCCGGATTCGAGGTGTGAAGACCAATATCGGTTTCCTGGAAAATGTGGTGACACACCCTACGTTCCTGGGTGGACAATGCGACACCTCCTTTATCGATGCTCATCCGGAGCTGTTCCAGCTTCCCCAGCGCAAGGACCGTGCAACCAAGCTGCTGAGCTATATCGGTCATACGATTATCAACGGTTATCCCGGTATCGAACCGGAGGCACGCCTCCATCTGAAAGACCTTCGGGCCCCTGAGATTCCCGAGGTTGCCTGTGGAACACAACCGCCTGCGGGAAGTCGTGACATCTTCAAGGAAAAAGGTGCAGAAGGTTTGTCCCAATGGGTACTGGAGCAAAAACCGGTACTGTTGACCGATACCACCATGCGTGACGCTCATCAGTCTTTGATGGCCACTCGTATTCGGACATTTGATCTGGATCGTATCGCTGAAGCCACCGCTCATCTGGGTGCCGGTCTGTTCTCCCTTGAGATGTGGGGTGGCGCGACCTTTGATGTCAGTATGCGATTTTTGAAGGAAGACCCTTGGGAGAGGCTGGACCGTCTGCGTGAAAAGATCCCCAACATTCTTTTCCAGATGTTGCTTCGCGGATCCAATGCGGTCGGGTACTGTAACTACCCCGACAACGTCGTTCAGGAGTTTGTCGCCCAGGCCGCCAAGAGCGGTATCGATATCTTCCGGGTGTTTGACGCCCTCAACTGGACCAAGTCGATGGCTATTGCCATGGAAGCTGTCCGAAAAAACGATGCGATCTGCGAAGCGACCATCTGCTACACCGGTGACATCCTTGATCCCAAGCGAGACAAGTATACGTTGAAGTATTACGTGGATCTGGCCAAGGAACTGGAGAGTATGGGGGCTCATATGCTCGCCATCAAGGATATGGCCGGACTCCTCAAACCGTTCGCTGCGCAGAAGCTGGTAAAAGCCCTGAAAGAAGAGGTGGGCATACCGATTCATTTCCATACGCACGATACTTCCAGTAATGCCGGTGCCAGTTTGCTGATGGCAACCGAAGCCGACGTGGATATTGTGGATGTCGCATTGTCCTCTATGTCGGGGCTCACATCTCAGGCCAATATGAACGGTTTTGTGGCAACTCTCGACGGTCATGAACGCAAGCCGGATGTCCATCAGGACAACCTTCAGCAATTGGCCAACTACTGGGAGACGGTTCGCTCTTACTACAAGCCGTTTGAGACGGAGCTGAATGCCGGCACGGCCCAGGTCTACCACCATGAGATTCCCGGAGGGCAGTACTCCAACTACAAGCCGCAGGTCGTCGCGTTGGGCCTTGGCGATCAGTGGGAAGAGTGCAAGGCGATGTATCGCAAGGTGAACGACATGTTCGGCGACATCATCAAGGTCACACCGACTTCCAAGGTTGTCGGGGATATGGCCATTTTCATGGTTAAAAACGGCCTCCAACCGGAAGATGTCTACGAAAAAGGGGCCGAACTGACCTTCCCGCAGTCCGTTATTGATCTGTTCCGGGGAATGATGGGTCAACCTTATGGCGGGTTCCCGGAAAAACTGCAGAAGGTGATTCTGAAAGACATCAAGCCGATCACTCACCGGCCCGGCGAGGAACTGCCGCCGGTTGACCTCCAACAAGTGAGAGATGATCTGACACAAAAATTCGGCAGTGCGCCCTGCGAGCGGGAGGTTCTTTCTTCCGTTCTCTATCCCGCCGTCTACGACGAGTTCAACAAAGAGCGGATCAAGTACAGCGATACTTCGCTGATTCCGACTCCGGTCTTCTTTTATGGGATGGAGCCGGGCGATCAGGTCAGCTTTGATATTGAGCCCGGGAAAACCCTGATCCTGCGATTGAACAATGTCGGCAAGGCCAAGCAGAACGGCGAACGGACGATTTACTTCGAACTTAACGGCCAACCCCGTTCGGTGGTTGTCGTGGATCAGTCCAAAGTTGTCGACACTGCGACCCACGAAAAGGCCGATCCGTTCAACCCGCACCACGTGGGTGCGCCCATGCCCGGGAAGGTGTTGAGCGTCTTTGCCAAAGTCGGTGATTCGGTCGAAGAAGGGGATATCCTTTTTACCACCGAGGCCATGAAAATGGAGGCCAACGTAAAAACCAAGATCGCCGGAAAGGTCACGGAGGTCCTGGTGTCTGAAGGCAGTGAGGTCGGCCAGGGAGAACTTCTGGCCGTTATCGATTAACTCGAAGCCGATTAAACGGTCAACTCGAGCCCAAGGATGGGCGGGCCCATTCAGGGGCATTGTCAGCCTCTGAGTGTGTAAGTAAGGCAAAACCACGCCCCATTAACAGAGAGGGCATGGCAAAACCCAGGGAAGGGGTTTGTCATCACACTGAAGCCTCCGATCACTCGGAGGCTTTTTTTTGTGGAGTAAAACGGTTCAGCAGAAAGATCGGTTCCCAGCCGCTGGAACCGCGAACCGCACCGATGAGCATAAAACGCGCCTCTCCGGTCCAGGGCTCCTTCAGATAGCCCAGTTGCTCAAGATGCTCTTTTGGCCGAATCGCCACCCAGAATCGGCTTTCCCCCTGAGAGAATTCAACCTCCTGAGTATACTGCCGGCTGAAGTCGACCGGGATTGACATATAGCGACTCCAGATCTGAATCAGGTCCGAATGCATCGGGGCCAGAGACTGGGCAACGCCCGTTGTCAGGACCTGAGTCCGGTAAGGACGTTCTTCTGCGAACCTGTTCAGGCGTAACACCATCCTGTCTTCCACCCGGAACAACTGAGAATGTTCCGCAATAATGGCCTGGTAGGGGAGGGGAACAAAGCTGTCCTGAGCCGTTGGCTCCCCCTCAAGTCGCGCGTAAGGGTTGCAACCGGGCAGAAGGGCGGAAATAATCCACAGGAAAAGAAGGCGGGTTAACAGAACCCTGTTCTTTGAAAGGCGATGAAATGTCACGAGAAAATCTCCTTCGGACGCCGGGAGGTCAGACGCAACTTGGTTATACTTATACCATTGAACGGAGGTCCTATGAAGGTGAAGAAAATCTGGGAAGAGTCTGATCACAATGCCTTTACGGATCTTGTCCTTTTTCGAAATCGCCTTTTTTGTGTATTTCGCGAAGGAGAGGCTCATGTTTCCTTGAACGGAACCGTTCGCGTGATGACCTCTCCGGATGGAGAGGTATGGGAGACAGCCAGTACTCTGGAATTGGGTGGGCAGGACCTGCGTGACCCTCATCTTTGCGTCACGCCGGATTCTCGATTGATGCTTGTTGCTTCCGGGCATGATCGACTTCATGAGACGCCATTTTTAACCTATGCCTGGTTTAGTGAAGATGGATGCCATTGGCCATCGATAACACCGATCGGACAGAAGGGGTATTGGTTGTGGCAGGTTCATTGGGCGGGTAACACGGCCCTGAGTCTTGGCGGGTGTGGAGATCATGTCCGACTCTACACCTCCGACGACGGAATTCATTTCTCGGCCGTTGCCCCCTGGCTGGTAAAAGGGAATTTCCCCAATGAGTTCGATATGGAATCCGATGCGACAGGAAAGGTGACCTGTCTGTTAAGGCGGGATAAGGGATCCTGCTCAGCGCTGCTGGGTACGTCTTTGCCCCCATATTCCCGCTGGGAATGGATCGATATGGGTGTACGTGTCGGGGGGCCGCATCTGCGTCGACTTCCCAATGGCCGGCTTCTGGGGATCGTCCGTCTCTATGACCGGAGGATTCGAACCAGTATCTGCCTGATTGATGAACATGACGCTACTCTGGAAGAGACAGTCGAACTTCCCTCCGGTGGAGACTGCAGCTATGCAGGGTCCGCTCTCTGGAACGATACCTTATTTGTCAGCTATTACTCCGAACATGAGGGCAAATGTGCCATCTATATGGCGCAGCTGCCCTGGAAGGAACTGATATCGTGAAAGTCATTGCTCCATTGATCATCGCCCTTCTGTTTTTTCCTTTTTGGGCTTTCGGTGCCGAGAAGGAAGGGACATCCGATGGGATTCGCTGGAAAATTCTGGCCGACGGGTTGAACCACCCCTGGTCTCTGGCCTTTCTTCCCGACGGAAATATTCTGATTACCGAGAGGGAAGGGCGGCTTCGGATTGTGCGCCAAGGGATCCTTGATCCCATCCCTGTTGAAGGAATGCCACGCATTGTTGCCTATGGCCAGGGTGGGTTACTGGATGTTGTCCTGCACCCGGACTATCAGAAGAACCGGTGGGTCTATCTGGCCTATGTCTCAGACGGTCTTGGAGGGCAGGGGACGGAGGTTGTGCGCGCCCGGTTCGACGGTTTTCGTCTGACCGGTCATCAACGCATCTTTCGAGCTCTGCCTAAAAGTCAGGGAGGCCGCCACTTTGGTGCTCGGATGGTTTTCGACAAGGAAGGGTATCTTTATATCTCTCTTGGAGACCGTGGTAAAAAGGATCAATCCCAATACCTGGATACCCATCCGGGCTCGGTTGTCCGATTGATGGCCAACGGCGCCATACCGACCGATAACCCTTTTGTTGTGGGCGGTGGCGCCCGTCCGGAAATCTTTACCTGGGGGCACAGGAACCCTCAGGGAATGATCGTCCACCCGGAAACGGGAGAGGTGTGGGTCCATGAACACGGTCCGCGTGGCGGGGATGAGGTCAATATCCTGCGTTCCGGTGCCAACTACGGCTGGCCTATTGTCACCCATGGCAGAGCCTACTCCGGGCTTCCTATCGGAGAGGGGAAGGAGAAGGAAGGGATGGAACCGCCGATCCATGTCTGGGTCCCTTCCATTGCTCCCTCCGGTATGGCCTTCTATACCGGTGAGGACTTTCCTGCATGGAAGGGGAGCCTGCTGATTGGCGCTCTGAAAGACAGGATGTTGGTTCGACTCCGTCTCGAAGGAGCAGACGTGGTGAAGGAAGAGCGCCTTTTGGAAGGTGTTTTGGGGCGTATCCGAGATGTTCGTCAGGGGCCGGACGGCTTGGTCTATCTGTTGACGGATCATCGAAACGGAGCGTTGATTCAACTGGCTCCTTCAGGCGGCCGATAAACTCAGGGGCCGGCTGCGACGTGCGCCTGCATCATCTGCCCATCGGGGGCAATATAACGCACTTCGCATGTTAACCAGAAGCCGGTTCGCTGGAACACCCTTTCGCGAACGGTTCGGATCAGATTCAGCACATCCCTGGACCGTCCATTTCCAAGATTGACCATGAAGTTGGCGTGAAGGGGGCTGACCTGAATGTCGCCGATTTTCAACCCCTTAAGCCCAGTATCTTCAACAACTTTCCCCGGAGGGCCGTAGGCTTCATAAATATCGGGGTCGTTAAGAAACACCGAACCGCAATTGGGAAGGCGCAGCGGGAAGTTGCGTCGTCTCTGGCGCAGAATGTCGAGCATTTCGCGGCGCACCGTTTTTTTGTCGGCTTTTTCACACTTCAGAACGGTTCGGACCACAATATTCCCCGTTCCCTGCAAGGCAGAGTGCCGATAGCTGAACTGGCATTCCTCCCGGGACAGGACCTTGCGATCCCCTTGCGGCGTTACGACTTCAACCTCCACGACATTGTCGCCAATCCCTTTGCGGAGGCTGCCGCCATTCATCAAAACCAACCCTCCAAGGGTGCCGGGAATACCGATAGTGTGCTCCAGGCCGGTCAATCCGGCCAGGGCAGACTTACGTGCCAGCCAGGGAACATAGACCCCCCCCTGAGCTTCAATCAGCTCTCCTTGGATGCTGAGCTCCGCCATCCCCCGACCGATTCGGACCACGACCCCGCGAAGACCGGCATCGTCAAAAAGCATGTTGCAACCATCCCCAATAACGACATACGGAATACCCTGTTGTGCCAGGTAGCGTATGAGGCTCTGAATCTGCTCAATGGATTGGGGTTCAATAAGAAGGTCCGCCGGACCTCCGATCTTCCAATAGGCGTAATGAGCCAGGGGAGCATTGACGGTGTACTTCCCGTAGCGCCCTGAAGAGAGGTCCTCCATAATGTCATTTTGTTCAGTAGATGGCATAGATAACTCCTGTTGACGCAGTTTAAACCACTGCCCCTTCAGAGTACAGGCTATACTTGTTCTGGGTACTCTCTTTACCGGTGATTAGCTGTAGCTAACTTTGATAGGGTGGCTTTATTTCTATTGAGGTGGGGAATGCCTATAAAAACAGGTCGGAAAAACACAGTTCTTACAGATGAGTATCTTCGGCATGAACGGCTGGAACTGATATTTGACAGCGCCAGATCCAACTGTTATATCACTTTCCTGCTTGTCCTTGTTTTTGTCTTTCTCTTGCGTCCGGTTGCTCCTTCCGGTGAGTTGCTGGTCTGGGCAATCTCCCTGACAGTTCTTTCCTTTTATCGTATCCACCTGACATCCCGATTTCTGGAAGACCCGGAGAAAAAGCGCCATTTTCGCTACTGGAAGAGCCGCCTTTTTTACTCCCTGGCTCTTGCTGCCACATTATGGGCTGTCCCTGCCACGGTTCTGGTTCGCAATGCAGACACCACAACACAGTTGCTCATTGCCTGGTTTGTCGGTTCGGTTGTCCTCGGTTCTATGACCACCCTTGGTGCCTGGTTCAGTGCCTTTGCCCTGTTCAGTTGTCTCTGTCTGAGCCTCAACGGCATCGGGACCGCCTTTCGGTCCGGACAGTCTCAATTGATCCTGACACTTGCCTTTTTCCTTTTCCAGCCCGTTCTTCTTGTTGCCGGACGGCTCATGGGGAGGGTTTATGACCGTTCTCTGGTGATAAGGAGAGACAATCTCCAACTGGTTCAACGATTGAAAGTTGAGTCCGAAAAGGCGCAGGCGGGAGAGAGACGGTTTGCGGCGTTGGCAAATGCGCTGGATGTCGCACTCTTTGTCCGCAATCGGGAAAATGGGACGGTGCTTTATGCCAATCCTGCGGCTGAAAGACTTGTGGGCAGCAAACCCGGCGGTTGGATCGGGAGAGATATTCATGAACTTGTCCACCCGGAAGAGCGGGACCTTGTACGGTCGATTGCCATGGATCCCAACCGAAAAGAGGGTGAACACCTGTCTTTTGAAACGCGCCTTGTGACGTCCAATGGAATTGTCTGGGGCCATGTTACAAGTACCATTTCCCAATACGAAGGTATTCCCTCCGTTTTCGGAGCGGTTATGGACATTACCCCGCGAAAGAAGGCGGAGCAGCAACTCGGTCTCGAAAAAGAAAAGGCCCAGGCGACTTTGACCTCTATCGCCGATGGCGTTCTGACCACCGATAAGGATGGAGCCATCGAATTCATCAACCCTGCCGCAGAGAACCTATTGGCAACCTCTTTGGAACAGATTCGGGGACGTAGACTGGAAGATGTTCTTTCGCTGCGTGTTGAAGAAACGGGCCGGCAGTTAAAAGCTGAACTTGCTCGCTGGGTGGACGATCCCAGAATCCCGTGGAAACCCGGTGGCAATCTGATTCTGATGACTCCGGAGGGAGGCGACATTCCTGTCGAGGTGACAGGGTCTCCTATCGTCGACCAACAGGAAACATCTCATGGTGCCGTTCTTGCTTTGAAAGATGTATCAGAAATCCGTTCCCTTACCCGGCTGTTGGCCTTTCAGGCGAGTCATGATCCTCTGACTGGCTTAGTGAACCGCCGGGAGTTCGAGGTGGAGTTTAATCATCTTCTTGAATCGAAAAACGGCGCAGACGAACATGCTCTGCTTTTTATCGATCTGGATCAGTTCAAACTTGTCAATGACCGCGGTGGACATGCCGCCGGAGATGAATTACTCCGCCAGATTGGCGACCGCATGTCCTCCCTTATGCGACAGGATGATCTCCTGGCACGTCTTGGGGGCGATGAATTTGCAGTCTTGATGAAGAATTGCCCGCTGGAGGTGGCCCAGAGAAGAGCCGAAGAGTTGCGAAAACTTTTGCGCGATTTTAATTTTTCCTGGGGCGGGCATACGTTTGAACTGGGTGGTTCCTTTGGACTTGCTGTCATTACCTCTTCCAGCGGGACGGTTCAGGAGATTCTTTCTGCGGCGGATATGGCCTGCTATGTCGCCAAAGAACAAGGACGAAACCGTGTTCAGGTCTATCAGCCGGATGATGAGTCTCTGATGGCTCAGAGAGGGCAAATGGACTGGCAACAACGCCTTCAGCAGGCCCTCAAAGAAGACCGCTTTGCCTTATTCACGCAGGAGGTTCATCCCCTCTCTAAAAGGATTCAACCAGGTTTCAGGAGTGAGATTCTTCTGAGAATGCTTGGCGATGACGGTAGCTATATTGCTCCTGGAATGTTTCTTGGTACGGCAGAACGATATCGGTTGATGCCGGATATCGATCGTTGGGTGGTGCGGAATACACTGCACGCTCTGGTCGAGTTGGATCGCTTCCTGACCGGCTTTCGGTTGTTCGGTATCAATATCTCGGCTCAGTCCCTGAACGAACCGGAATTTCTTCCCTATGTGCTGGAGCAGTTCGACCATTTCGAAATCCCTTTTTCTTCCGTCTGCTTCGAATTGACCGAAACCACTGCCATCAGTAACCTTGACCGTGCTCTGAACTTCCTGAATACCTTACGGGACAGAGGCTGCCTGCTCTCTTTGGATGATTTTGGCAGTGGAGTCAGCTCCTTCAGCTATTTGAAGCATCTGCCGTTAAACAGTTTGAAGATCGATGGTTCTTTTGTCCGGGATATCCGCCGACATCCTCAGGATCGGGCGGTTGTGGAGTCCATCTGCCAGGTCGGAAAGGTGATGGGGATTCGTACGGTAGCAGAGCATGTAGAAAACGCCGAAGTCCTTTCGACCTTGAAAGAGGTTGGAGTGGACTTTGTACAGGGCTACGCTGTTCATAAGCCCGAACCCCTGACCGACTGGATGGAACGGCTTAAGGTGAGAGAGTAGTCGCTATTTTCGTTTATCTCTTTTCCCGTTAGAATTCCGGACCCGCCTTTGAGATCTGTTCTTCCCCGTACTTTTCAAAGTTTTCCACGAACATCGCAGCAAGTTTTTGCGCGGCCTGATCGTAGGCAACCGGATCCTGCCACGTATTGCGAGGGTTCAGAAGAGCGGAATCGACCCCGGGCAACTCTCTGGGAATGCGCAGATGGAAGATCGGTAGCACGTCCGTTTCGACGTTCTGGATGGAACCGTTGAGTATGGCGTTAATGCAACCCCTGGTTTCCCCGATACCTGTCCTTTCACCCACACCATAGCCTCCTCCGGACCATCCGGTATTAATCAGGTATGCATGAACGTTGTGCCGTTCAATCTTTTCTCCGAGCAGCTTGGCATAGACGATAGGGGGACTGGGCAGAAAGGCCTCACCGAAACAGGCGGAGAAGGTCGCTTGGGATTCGGTCACGCCGCGTTCAGTACCCGCCACCTTTGCAGTATAGCCACTCAGGAAGTAATACATGGCCTGTTCCTGAGATAAAAGTGCCACCGGTGGAAGGACACCAAAGGCGTCGCAGGTGAGAAAGATGATGTTGCTGGGATGTCCGCCTTTCAGGGCCGGTTCGTGATTGTCGATGTGGAAGATCGGATAGGACACTCGGGTGTTTTCGGTTTTGGAAGCATCGGCGTAATCGATATTCCCTGCTTCATCGGCGATCACATTTTCCAAAAGCGCATTTCGACGTATGGCCTGGTAGATCTCCGGCTCGCTTTCGGGGTCCAGATTGATCACTTTGGCGTAGCAGCCGCCCTCAAAATTAAAGATACCGTCATCGTCCCACCCATGTTCATCATCACCGATCAGACGACGGGATGTGTCGGTAGAAAGAGTTGTCTTACCGGTGCCTGAGAGGCCGAAAAAGAGGCAGACGTCTTCCTCCGGACCAATATTGGCGCTGCAATGCATCGGCAGGATGCCCTGCTGAGGCAACCAATAGTTCATCATGGTGAAGAGACCTTTTTTCATCTCCCCGCCATACCAGGTCCCACCGATCAGGGTGATGTTCTTTTCGATATTGAAGAGGACGAACACTTCCGAATTCAGTCCATGCTCTTCCCACTTGCTGTCGGTCAGATTGCTGGCGTTGTACACGGTAAAATCGGGTGCAAAACCTGTCAGCTGGTCAGCCTCAGGGCGAATGAACATGTTGCGGCAGAAATGAGACTGCCAGGCAAATTCGGTCACAAAACGGACCTTTTTACGGGTGGCCGGATTGGCCCCGCAGAATCCGTCGGTGACATACAGATCTCTTCCGGACAGATAGGAGGTAACCTCCTGGTAGAGGTCGTCAAAAACAGAAGCGAGGACCGGTTTATTGATCGTTCCCCAAGCAACCCGGGGGGCTGACGGAGCTTGTTGAACCACATACTTGTCTTTGGGGGATCGTCCGGTAAAGGCACCGGTATCGACCATCATGGTGCCATTGGATGAAAGGCGGGTTTCGCCTTTTTCCAGCTCGTGATTGAAAAGCTGATCGTAGTCCAGATTGTGGTACAGGCTTCCGATCGATTGCAGGCCCAGCGTTTCTGCGGTCAATCCCATGCCACTCTCCTTCATGTGAACGGTTCACACGCCTTGAGAAAACAGAAACTTCGCCGGGGATCAGAGAAGCTCGCTACTGAAGGAGAAGCAGAAGGTCCTTTGGATCCGTGATATTGCATCCCAGCTGACCGCTCCGCAATAACCATCCCGAGGAACGAACTGCCACAGATCCCAACGGTTATCTTCCAAGTTTACCCGGTCTTTTTCGGCCTGCGTGACCGAAAAACGATTCAAAGGGATGGTGAGTCCTGCACCATGGGCTTTGAGTATCGCTTCTTTGGCCGTCCAAATACGGTAGAAGTCATATTCCGGGTTTGGACTCTCTGCGATAAGAGCCCCTTCCTTCGAAGAAAAAAAACGCTGACTCAGTGCCAGAAAATCACGAACCTGGCGTCGTTCGATATCGACGCCGACAGATGAGGGACCGATGGCCAGAAGTGCCAGATCACCGGAATGGCTGAGGTTGAAGCCGAAACCGGGGAGCTGGGAGACAAATGGTTTACCCTGGGGACCGGTCCCGAATTGGATTTCTTCCGGTGCCATATCCAGGTATTTGGCAAGTATTATGCGAAGAACGGTTCGGCCTTGAATAAACTGGGTCTTCTTCTCAGGAATGCGGAGCCGGTTCGCACGCGCTATCTCTTCGGAAGAAAGGATTTGCGGAAGATCGCGTGGCAAGGGGAGGGTGGAGAAAGGCAGTTCCCATAGGTGGAGGGTGCCGGCCTCCAGCTTGGGAGAAGGCGGCGGAGCTGCCCATCTCAGGGGTTTCATCTTTCGGAGCCCTGAAGAGATTCCTTCAGTCTCTCCAGCCCCTCGGCCAGAGTGATTTTCGGGACATAGCCCAGGTCCTTTTGAGCCGCCTCGGTATTGAACCAGTGGGCGGTGGAGAGTTCACGGGCCACAAAGCGTGTCATCCTGGGTTCCGCCGTGATGTTAAAGGCCCGATAAATCCCTTCGAGAAGGACCCCGGCGCCATACGCAAGCCA
Source organism: Thermodesulfobacteriota bacterium (assembly GCA_028282145.1). Classification (GTDB taxonomy): domain Bacteria; phylum Desulfobacterota; class Desulfuromonadia; order Desulfuromonadales; family Geopsychrobacteraceae; genus JANQIN01. Next base: position 13,544 of record JANQIN010000238.1, read on the forward strand.
TGGTGGAATGGTGCGGCTGACCGGTCCCTGGCCATCGGCAGCGAGAATGCGATCAACCATCTCCCATACGGGGATCGGTTCGTTGTTGCTGATAAAATAGGGACGTCCGGCACAGGGAGCACCGTAGGCGAGTTTCTCCGATGCACAAAGATGGGCTTGAGCCGCATTGTCGATATAGACCGTATCTACCAGACAGGGACGTTTCCCTATGCGGCGAAGCTGACCTTTGCGCCCCCGGTCAAGAATACGTGGGACCAGATGGTTATCCCCAGGGCCCCAGATCAGATGGGGGCGCAAAGCAACGGTGGCCAATTCGGGGCTGTTGGCGGCCAGGACCAACTTTTCGGCTTCAGCTTTGGTCTGAGGATAGCAGGAATGGTAATGCTCGGGGTAAGGGACGGATTCATCGACCCCTTCCATATCGGTACCGTCGAAGACCACGCTGGGAGAACTGGTATAAATCAGCCGTTGTACCCCGAGCTCCCGGCAGGCACGAATGACGTTCTGCGTCCCGAGAACATTGGGTCGGTAAAAACTGTCAAAGCTGCCCCAGACGCCCGCCTTGGCGGCGACATGGAAAACTGTATCACAATCGATCATGGCGGTTTTTACGGCGTCGAAATCGGCCAGATCCCCCTGGATTTGCGACACACTCCCTTGGTCAAGGCCGGGGTGTGTCTCGCGCGAGAAGGATCGCACTTCCGCCCCCTGGTCCACCAGTTGTCGAACAATCCTTCCGCCGAGGAATCCTCCGCCACCCGTAACAAGCGCTTTCATGCTTTTTTCTTCTGCCGTTTGGCCCAAACGGCCAACTTTTCCCGAAAGATTTTGGCATTGTGCCGAATATCTACCGGGAAAGCAGGGTGGAGGAGGAACCGTTCAATCGCTTCGGTATGGGAAAACCGTCCAGCGATATTTTCCAGTTCCCCCTTGATCCGGGGCCATTCGGATGGGTCCGTCTCCGGGGTCAGTTCGACACAGAGCACAGGTGTCTGTCTGCCGGTCTTTCCGAGCCCGACCAGAGCCGTTCGATAGACCTCGGTATGTGTGTTAAAGACGGCTTCCACGGGAATGGTATACCAGGTTTTTCGTTCTCCGATGACGCGATGGGATTTGCGGCCGCAGAACCAGATACGCCCTTCCTCATCCACATATCCCAGGTCCCCCATCCGGTGCCATTGACGGTCCGATTGCGGGTCCCAGATTTTGGCCAGTCGGGTGCTCTTTTCTCGATTGAAATAGGCCTGGGTAACTTGATCGCCGTGAACACAGATTTCTCCAATGTCGTTCGGTCCGAGCCGCAACCGATCGGACCAGCGGGCGATCGGTGCTTCGCTGATTCCGATCACCGCCACATTCAGACCGTCGACCGGTCGGCCTACACAGACGCCTTTACCGACATCGGTACGGTAGCGAGTTTCCTGAAGAATGGCCTGGCTGTTCATGGTAGCTACAGGTAAGGCCTCAGTAGCACCGTAGGGTGTGTGGATTTCTGTGCCTTCCGGCAGAAGCCCGCTGAAGGTTTCCAGAACCGTTGCCGGGACCGGAGCGCCGGCCGAGATAACCCGGCGCAGGCTCGACAGATGAATGTCGTTTTGTTCTCCCCAACGACCGACCTGTCGGATCAGCGCAGGAGAGCCAAACATATTGCTAACCCCGAAGGCTTCAATGGCGTTGAGAATCTTCACCGGATCGACCTGTGCCGGCCGGGTGGGGTCCATGTCCGGAATCACCGCGGTCATACCCAGAGCAGGGGCGAAAAGAGCGAAAAGAGGGAAGGTCGAGAGATCGACTTCGCCGGGTTCAATACCGTACATCTGCTGGAGCTGGAGAACCTGGGTCACAAAGATGCGGTGGCTGTAAATCGCTCCTTTCGGAACTCCGGTGCTGCCGCTGGTGAAAAGGATCGCCGCGGTTTCATCGGCGGACCCTTCATAGTGAAGGCTGTCCTCCGATCCGGACCCGGCCTGCCGGATATCGTCCAGGGTAAGACCTTTCCAACCTCGTTTCGAGCCGACGGTGACCAGGGTCCGAATGGTTTTCCGACCCCATCCCAGCAGGATGCGCGCAATATGGGCTTTGGGAATACCGATAAAAGCCTCAGGCTGAGCCTCTTTCAGGCATTTGCGCAGGTTGCGGACACCCATCCCGGGATCGACCAGGACCGGGATCGCCCCCGCCTTAAACAGGGCAAAGGTCAGGGCAAAGAATTCGAGAGACGGGGTGACCATCAATACGGTCCGTGTTCCGTCTCCGATCTTATTGGCGCGTAATCCCCGGGCCAGAAGATCGCTTTCCCGATCAAGTTGCTGAAAGGTGAGATGCGTATAACTGACCCGCCCTTGATCGTCCGTCCCAGCCGGGCAGTGGACGGCAATCTGATGCGGCCGTTCCTTGGCACGAAGGGCCAGTGCACAGGCGATGTTGTTATAGGGCAAGGAAGCCATGGTCAGTTCTCCAGCGGGTGCTGTTCCAGAAAACGATCCACCAGGGGGATAACCTCTTCGACGGCATCTTCCAGGATATAGTGTCCACAGTCGACAAACGAATGAGTTTCAGCCTGCGGAAAATGCCTCTCCCATTGGCGGCGGAACGGGGCGTCAAAAACAAAGTCGAGCTCCCCCCAGCAGATCAGAATCGGCAGGTCCGCAAAACGGGATAAGCCCTGTTCGACCTCGGATACCAGATCATAGCCTGAATCGCCTTCGCTGAGGGGAATATCCTGCACAAACCGAAGGGTGGCGATCCGATTGGCCCAGCTGTCGTAAGGAGCACAGTACGCCTTTTGCAATTCAAGAGGCATGGGATTGCGTTTGCAACCGATCCGAGCGGCCTGGCGCGCAAAAGCGTTGAAACCGCGAAT
>JANQIN010000076.1 GCA_028282145.1 Thermodesulfobacteriota bacterium
AAAATTTCTGGACGGATGCATTGGGATTGAGTTTTGAAGGAACTGAAACCATAGAGGAACAAAAAGTAACCACTGCCTTTTTACCGGTGGGGGAGAGCGGTGCCTTGGAGTCGACAACGATCTGTTTGTCATTGGGAAGCTGGATCACCATGTCCGGTCGCAGGATTCCGTTGTCCGTGCTGACCGACTGCTGCTCGACGAAATCACAGTACTGAATCATCCCCGCCAGTTCGACCACTCGCTTCAACTGAATTTCGCCCCAACGGCCCCGTACTGTCGGTGCTCGCAGCGCTTTGACCAAGTTGGCTGTTTCCGATTGAAGGCGCGCCTGGCTTTGAGAAAGGTCCAGCAGTTTCTGGGACAGGCCTTCGTAGGCTCCCTGCCGCGCCTTTTCCATCTGTTGAATGTTCAGGTCCACCTTGGAAAGGGATTCCTTCAGTGGAGCGACAATATTCGAGATCGCTTGTTGCCGCTGAGTCAGATCGCCTTTGGCGGCCTCCTGAAATTTGGCCAATGAAGCCTGGGCCAGTTCGAGAAAGGAACGGTTGTTGGCCTGCAAAGCGTCGGCCGATAGCGCTTTGAACGCCTGGGTCAGACGTGTCTGTGCCTCCTCCAGCAGGCGCAGTTTCTCCTGGGAGGCCTCCCGTTCGGCGGACAAGCGGGCTTCGGCTCGGCCCAACTCTTCCCGCAGGCGGTTCCCCTCCGATTGAGATTGACGGAGTTCGTCGGCTTGTTGGTCCAGAATATGCAATCTTTCTTGGAGCAGGCTGTCCTGGTGTCGCAGCCGTTCATCCAGAACGGACAATTTCTGAGCGTTTTCCCGCAGACGTCGGTTGTCGCGTACGATTTTTATCAGCGTAATCAGCAAACCGACGGCCAGAACACCGCAGAGGGTTTGTAAGGTAAGATTGGAAATATTTAACAACATGTTGTACTCCTCCAGGGCAGGGTACACAATCAGTTGTGTTCCTGAAATACGAAGATCATCCTAGAGGGTTCGGGTTTGTGCTGCAATCCCTAAATTCTCACGAAAACCTTACAAAAAAGAGGCTTGAAATCTTTGTCCATCTGTGGTCAAAATACCCTTCTTCGTACGAAACGCTGTTTTATTGTGGGCCGTTTCTACGAGGAGTGGCTTAGTCGACTAAGCCAGAGGAGGGGAGAGACGCTTTCCGGGGGGAATAATGACAACGAATGAATTGACGGACATGTTGGTTGAAGCGATTCAGGCAGCGGAAAATGGGGAAACCGCTGTGGCTCTTCCTATCCTTGAAAAGACCATGCGGCATGATACTAGCCCGGTGGTCTGCTCCTACCTGGCCTACTGTAGCGCCGTAGAGAACGGGGATATGGTCAACGCGGTGATGCTCTGTCGCCAGATGATTGAGAGCGATCCCAAAAACCCGGTTCATTTCCTGAACCTTGGGCGGATTTACCGTCATCACGGCCGCCGTGCAGCGGCGTTGAAGGCCTTCCGGGACGGTCTTCGGGTCGGTGAGCACGACGGGCTGCAAGCCTCTCTGGAACAGATGGGGCTTCGCAAAACACCGGTCTGTCCCTGGTGGCCGCGAGATCATGTGGTTAACAAGCATCTTGGCAAACTGCGGGCCCGCTTTCGGAATCCCGCTACGGTACCTGTAGCTAACGCAGTTCCCGATCTTGAAAAGATTTAACGACTGTTAGGGCAGACGGAGCTTCCGTCTGCCTTTTCTTTTTGTGATGTGATGGGGGCTTTTCCCCTTTGACCTACCAAAGTGTGCAGTATCGCTGAAAAGCGGGTCCATTGAGGTATCCTAATCTCATTAGGACTGATCTTTGCACAAATCTCTGTCTCAGGTTTATTCCCGAGCTTCGTTCGCTCTCGAGCGACTGAGGTTGGCACCCCGCCTCGCAATTTGGCGTACCGGACTCACTCCCGGAGGGTAAGACATGGAAGAGAAAGACATCTCTATTTTGGTGGAAGAAGGGGTTGAAGCAGTCGATCGTGGGGACACGGTCTTTGGCCTGCTTCAGTTGGAGAAGGCTGCCGGTGCCCACAGCAACCCGCTGGTTTTTTCCTATCTGGCCTATTGCCTGGCACGGGAGCGACGGATGTTCAGCGATGCCTTTGCCCTCTGCCGGGAAGCTCTTGAGAGAGAGCCGACCAGCCCCAGTCACTATCTGAATCTCGGCCGCATCTATCTGTGTGCCGGGGAAAAAAACAAAGCGATCAAGGCGTTTCGCCGAGGTTTGCGCTATCGCCGCCATCATCCACTGATCGTGCGTGAACTGGACCGTCTTGGGGTCCGACGCCGACCGTTTCTCCCGTTTCTTGAAAGAGACAACCCGATTAATCGCTATACCGGAAAACTCCTGGCCCGCCTCGGCCTCCACTGATTTTTGCCATTTACAATAGAGAGCCCGTACGCTCTCTTACTCCCTGCCACGTATTCCAGCCCCTGGTACGTGGCAGTTTTTTTATCTGCTTTCCGGACCGGTGGATCGGTCAAAGATCGGGTACACTTATGGTACAGTAGGGACCAACTCGAAGACAGAGAGGTTGATTGTGTCGACAGACGTCCCTTCGCAACAGGTGGTCACCAAAGAGGACCAACGGGTAGCCACGCCCCCCATGTTCAAGGTGGTGATGCACAATGATGACTACAGCACCATGGAGTTCGTGGTTGAGGTTCTGCTGACGGTGTTTCACAAATCGGCCGCTGAGGCTGAGCGGATCATGCTGACGATTCACCACAAGGGGGCCGATGTCTGCGGGGTTTACCCTTTTGCTGTTGCTGAAACCAAGGTGCATAAGGTCCACACCCTGGCACGAGAGGCAGGCTATCCCCTCCGTTGCAGCCTCGAAGAGGTCTGAGGGCTGAGCGGGAACCGGGGACGTTCGGATGACGACTCAAAAGCCGCAGGGCTTTTTCGGAACGACGTAAGGAGTACCACATGTTCAGCCAGGAAGTTCAATTCGTTTTCAATCTTGCTGTTCGGGAAGCTCAGCGTCGACAGCACGAATACCTCACCACCGAACATGTTCTGTTTGCCGTTCTGTTTGATGAGAGCGGACGAGAGATCATCGAAGCCTGTGGCGGAAATGTGGATACTTTGAAACAGATGCTGGAGGAGTTTTTTGCCAGTCAGCTGGAGTCGATCCCACTGGAAGCCGAAGGGGCCGTTCCCGAACAGACCATCGGGCTGCAGCGGCTGTTGCAGCGCACGATTACCCATATGCAGGCCAGTGGGCAGAAAGAGGTCGGTATCGGGGATGTGGTGGCAGCGATTTTGGAAGAAGATAACAGTCACGCCCATTATTTCCTGGAAGCCCAGGGTGTGTTTCGCACCGACGTTCTGAGCTATGTCTCCCATGGTGTCACTGCCCATTCGCCGGAGCACCGTCAGCGAGATGAGGAGACGGGAAAGACCCGGGACAATCGGAAGAAATCCGGCTCCAAGGACCCGCTGGAAGCGTATACTCAGGACCTGGTGGCCAAAGCTGATGAGGGACGCATCGATCCTCTGATCGGACGGGATCCGGAACTGGAACGCATGGTTCTGGTGCTCTGCCGCCGGCGGAAGAACAACCCGATTCTGGTCGGCGATCCCGGTGTCGGCAAAACGGCTCTGGCGGAAGGGCTGGCTCTCCGGATTTCCAGCGGTGATGTTCCCGACATATTGAAGAACGCCAAGCTTTACGCTTTGGATATGGGGGCCTTGTTGGCCGGGACTAAGTTCCGGGGCGACTTTGAGGAACGTCTCAAGGGGGTGGTGCAGCGGTTGCAGGACGATTCGGAAGCGATCCTTTTTATTGACGAGATCCATACGATCGTCGGCGCCGGTGCCACCAGCGGTGGTTCGATGGATGCTTCCAACATCCTCAAGCCGGTGTTGGGCTCCGGGGATATCCGCTGCATTGGGTCGACGACCTACGAAGAGTACCGCAACCTGTTTGAAAAAGACCGTGCTTTGTCGCGGCGTTTTCAGAAGATCGATGTGGTCGAGCCGACCATTGAGGAGACCACCGAAATTCTCCGCGGTCTGCAGACCCGATACGAAGAGCACCATGGTGTCACCTATGCCGAGGATGCGCTGGAGGCGGCAGCCCGCCTGGCAGCCAAGTATCTGCCTCAGCGACGTCTGCCCGACAAAGCGATCGATGTCATCGATGAGGTCGGAGCTTTGACCCATGTGGAGCCCGGTCGTTCCCGTCGCGTCGGTGTCAGTGATGTGGAGACGATAGTTGCCAAGATTGCCCGGGTTCCTTCCACCAAATTGACCGGTTCCGATCGCAAACACTTACAACATCTGGAACGGGGTCTGAGCAAAAAGGTTTTCGGTCAGAACCCGGCCTTGGATATCTTGTCCCGAGCCATTCGCCGCTCCCGGGCGGGCCTCAGTGATCCGCGCAAGCCGGTCGGATCGTTCCTCTTTACCGGACCCACCGGGGTCGGGAAGACCGAGGTCGCCCGTCAGCTGGCGTTGCTTCTGGGGGTCGAATTCATCCGCTTCGACATGTCCGAATATATGGAGAAACATTCGGTAGCGCGCCTGATCGGTGCCCCTCCCGGTTATGTCGGTTTCGATCAGGGTGGCCTGCTGACCGAGGCGCTGCAGAAGCACCCTCATTGTGTGTTGTTGCTGGACGAGATC
>JANQIN010000091.1 GCA_028282145.1 Thermodesulfobacteriota bacterium
CCCTGGAAATGGTTGATCGGACCGTGCCCGACCCCAATGTCGGGGGCGGTGCGGATGGCTTCGGTAATAAAGTCTTTGGCCATCTGGACGGCCTTGACCAGGGGTTGCCCTTGCGCCAGAAGGGTGGCGATGGCGGAGGAGTAGCTGCAGCCGGTGCCGTGGGTGTTGGGGGTGGCAATTCGCTCGCTGTGGAAGGTGTGAACCTTGTCACCCGCCAGGAGCAGGTCGACAGCGTCCCCTTCAAGGTGCCCGCCTTTGATCAGTACATTGTTGGCTCCCAGTTCCTGCAATGCGTAGGCGGCCTGTTCCATCTGCTCCAGGGTCTCGACCGGTTGTCCGGTGAGAGCTTCGGCTTCCGGCAAATTGGGTGTGACGAGGTAGGTGATCGGCAGCAGGCGCATCAGAATGCTGTCGACCGCTTCTTCTTTCAACAGGTTTTCACCGCCCTTAGCGACGATAACCGGATCGACCACGATAAGAAGGGGGCGATCCTTCAGCAATTGGGACATACGGGACACAACCTCGGAGGAATAGAGCATTCCGGTCTTGATCGTGTCGATATCGATGTCGGACAGCACCGCGTCGACCTGGGCTGCCATGAAGTCGGCAGAGACAGGCTCAATCGCCTGCACACCCTGGGTGTTCTGGGCCGTTAACGCGGTCAGGGCACTGGCCCCGTAGCCACCCAGCAGGCAGATGGTTTTCAGATCGGCCTGAATGCCCGCGCCGCCGCCGGAGTCGGAGCCGGCAATGGTCAGGACCCTTCCGCGCGGGAAAGGCTTCTGGCGGTTGAACAGCATGGACAGCTCCAGAGCGGCTTGCATGGGAACCGGGTTATCCATCACCGCACTGTAGACTGCAATGGCATTGGCGCCGGCGGCAATAGCCTCGGCACCCCGCTCGGCGTTGAGCCCGCCGATGGCGACGATGGGTATGTGAACCGCCTTGCGAACCTTCTCCAAGCCCTCAATGCCTACCACCTGCGTGTCATCCTTGGTTTCAGTGGCGTAGATGGCACCGAAACCGATATAGTCGGCTCCCTGCATTTCGGCTTTCATCGCCTGTTCGACCGTGCGGCAGGTAATCCCGAGAATCTTGTCGCGTCCCAGCCGGTTGCGGGCTTCGCCGGCGGACATATCCTCTTGGCCAAGATGAACGCCATCAGCGCCGGATTCGAGAGCGATATCGACCGAGTCGTTGACCAGCAATGGCACATCGGCTTCCCGGCACAGGGGGAGCAGGGAACGGATCGCTTCAATCTGCTCCGGTGCCGGCTGATGCTTGGCCCGGTACTGAACAATACGGGCTCCGCCGCGCAGTGCTTGCTGGACTTTGTCGAGGAGGTTCTGGTCCCGGTTGCCGTCGGTGACGAGATAAAGACCTTGGATCATGGAGCCGCTCCTGTCTGCTGTGGTCGCATCCGCTGCGCCCTGGAAGTCGGTGAGGAGGGGTGCATTCAGTCCGTTTTTGCAATGGACATGGCCGGAGGAAGAATGCGAAATCCGCATCGTAAGTGGGCTCAGGATTCTCCGGTGCCTAACCTGCTGAGAATCCTAACGAAATAGAGCAGAAGAGTCAATATGGGACTATGAATGTTCTCGCTCCTCGACTGTCAGGAATTCATCGGCTTCCGGGGTGGTGGGGGCCAGCTGTCGAAATCCTTTGTCGGCACTTGTGGAGGCCTCAGCTGCGTGATAAAAATGTACTTTTCGTGACGACCCCTAGAACAGAAAGAATGACCTTTATGAACGCTCAGAACTCACCCACCTGCGCTTTGATCGATCTGGAAGCGTTGCGCCACAACTGTCGCATTATAAAACAGGCGATGCTTCCGTCCCAGAGGATGTTGGCAGTGGTAAAAGCCGATGCCTACGGCCATGGGGCAATCCCGGTCTCCTATTGTCTGCAGGCGGAAGGTGTCCAGGATTTCGGTGTGGCCCGGGTTGAGGAGGGGGTGACCCTTCGGAAAGCCGGTCTTGAAGGCGAGATTCTGGTTTTCGGAGGGGCGTTTCGGGGCCAGGAAAAGGTGTTGCTGGAAAACCGACTTACCCCGACCATCTTTGATCTGGAAGCTGCCCAGCGGTTGAACGCCGCTGCCGCCGCTGCCGGAGAGACACTGGCCTATCACCTGAAAATCGACACGGGGATGAGTCGGATCGGTTTCCTGCTGGAGGATCTGCCTGAGGCCCTGCATGCCCTGGCCGAGCTATCGCATCTAAGGTTGGAGGGGGTCTATAGCCACTTTGCCCTTGCGGACAGTCCCGGGCATCAGGTGACCTCGAATCAGGTGGAGCGTTTTCGTCTGGCCCTCGAAACGCTGAAGACGCTGGGTGTCACTCCCGGTGAAATTCACCTCAGCAATTCGGCCGGAATCCTGACGGCTCCCTTGCCGGACTGTACTCTGGTGCGGCCGGGGATTTCCCTGTACGGTTCAGCGCCTTCAGCGGCTCTGGCCGATCAGCTGGATTTGCACCCGGTGATGACCTTTCAGACTCAGGTGGCTCGGTTGCAGGACCTGCCTGCCGGGACCGGAGTGTCTTATGGACATCAGTTTGTTACCAGTCGTCCGACCCGTCTTGCTTCTCTGCCGGTCGGTTATGCGGACGGGTTTCATCGGGGCTTGTCCAATCAGGTGGAGGTCCTGATTCGGGGAGAGAAGGTCCCTGTGGTGGGAACCATCTGTATGGATTGGGCTCTGGCCGACGTGACCGACCTGCCCGAGGTGGCGGTAGGCGATAAGGTCACCCTCCTGGGATGTGATGGTGATCACTGCATCCGGTCGGAAGAATGGGCCACCCGCCTGAATACCATCTCTTATGAAATCTACTGCCAGGTTGGCGCCCGGGTCCCACGCTGCTATCCGGAATTGGAGTAGCTGGCGCTAAAGGGTTGCAAAAACGACCATATTTGTGCTAGATAGATGCCCCCGCCGGGGCCGGTCCAACGAACCAGTCGAAAATCGGCGGCCCATCCTTATCGATACATAGTTCCAGAACCACAGACACAAGGTTGCGACGAAAGGAAAACGCATGGCTCTGATCAAGCGTGCTTTGGTCTCGGTGTCGGATAAAACCGGCATTGTCGAATTTGCCCGTGAATTGAACGCCTTCGGTGTGGAGATTCTCTCCACCGGGGGTACCGCCAAACTGTTGCGGGAAGACGGCCTTCCGGTCAAGGACGTATCCGAGTACACCGGCTTTCCCGAAATGATGGACGGACGGGTCAAGACCTTGCACCCCAAGGTCCACGGAGGGCTGCTGGGCTTGCGGGACAACGAGGCCCATGTGGCCAAGATGCAGGAGCACGGCATTGAGCCGATCGACATGGTCGTGGTTAATCTCTACCCCTTTGAAGCAACCGTTGCCAACCCGGGCTGCACTCTGATCGACGCCATTGAGAATATCGATATCGGCGGACCGACGATGCTTCGCAGTGCTGCCAAAAACAACCGCTTTGTCACCGTGGTCGTCAATCCGTCCGACTACAGCACCGTCATCGATGAGATGAAGGCCAGCGAAGGGGCGGTCAGCGAGAAAACCAATTTCGGTCTGGCGGTCAAGGTGTATCAGCATACCGCCGCCTACGACGGCGCCATCAGCAACTGGCTTGGGTGTCGGGTCGAGGGTGAGGACGTCAATTTCCCGCCGGCGATGACCGTTCAGTATCAGCGCAGCGAGATCATGCGTTATGGAGAGAACCCTCATCAGAACGCTGCCTTCTATACCGAGAAAGGCCAGAAAGAAGCCTCGGTGGCAACGGCCACCCAGCTTCAGGGGAAACAGCTTTCCTTTAATAACATTGCCGACACCGATGCGGCCCTGGAATGCGTCAAGCAGTTCGACGAAGGTCCGGCCTGTGTCATCGTGAAGCACGCAAACCCCTGCGGTGTCGCTCTGGGAGCGACCCTGAAGGAGGCTTACGAGCGGGCCTTCAGTACCGACCCCGAATCGGCCTTCGGCGGTATCATCGCCTTCAACCGGCAGCTCGACGTCGTGACCGCGACCGCGATCGTGGAAAAGCAGTTTGTCGAGGTGATTATCGCCCCCTCGGTTGCCGACGGCGTTTCCGAGATCGTGGCGGCCAAGAAAAATGTTCGCCTTCTCACCTGCGGTGAGTGGCCCAAACAGCCGGCCAAGCGCGTTGATTTCAAGCGGGTCAACGGCGGCATGCTGGTGCAGGATATGGATCTCGAACTCCACGGTGAACTGAAGGTGGTTTCCGAGCGTCAGCCGACCGAGGAGGAAATGCGCGATCTGCTCTTTACCTGGCGGGTGGCGAAGATGGTCAAGTCCAATGCCATCGTTTATGGCAAAGACGGCATGACCATCGGTGTGGGTGCCGGACAGATGAGCCGGGTGAACTCAGCTCGTATCGCGGCGATCAAGGCTGAGCACGCCAATCTGGAAGTCAAGGGCAGCGCCATGGCTTCCGATGCTTTCTTCCCCTTCCGGGACGGAATCGACAACGCTGCTGCTTCTGGTATCGCTACCGTGATTCAACCCGGCGGCTCGATGCGTGATCAGGAAGTGATCGATGCAGCCAACGAGCACAACATGGTGATGGTGTTCACAGGCATGAGGCATTTCAAGCACTAAAAGGGTTAGGAAGCGGCCCTTTTCGCCGATCTCGGTGTCAGGCGGCACGGTGATCCTTGTGCGGCGTAGTTTCACTACGCCTCTGCGGTCACCGCTTGCCTTCCTTGACCTCGACGAAAATTGCTCGCTTCTTCAGCGGGCTATAAAAAAAGAATTTGATGAAATAAAAGCTCAGAAGAAAAAGGAGTTTGAGGATGAAAATTCTGGTTGTCGGTGGTGGTGGCCGCGAACATGCGTTGGTGTGGAAGATTGCTCAATCGCCGCTGGCAGAGAAGGTCTACTGCGCTCCGGGAAATCCCGGGATTGCTGAGCTGGCAGAGTGTGTCGCCATCGGCGCCGAGGATGTCGACGGACTGCTGGCCTTTGCCAAAGAGAACGCGATCGATCTGACGGTGGTTGGACCGGAGGCACCGCTGACCAAGGGAATTGCCGATCGCTTCAAAGAAGCCGGTCTGCTGATCTTCGGCCCCAGTGAAGCGGCTGCCCAGGTGGAAGGTTCCAAGGCGTTCTCCAAAGACCTGATGGCCAAGTACAACATCCCCACCGCCGCTTACGGCAACTTTGACGATCGGGATGCCGCAGTCGCCTTCATTAAGGAGCAGGGCGCACCGATCGTGGTCAAGGCCGATGGTCTGGCCGCCGGCAAAGGTGTCATCCTGGCTCAGACCGAGGAAGAGGCGATCCAGGCAGTCGACGAAATTATGGTTGACGGCAAGTTCGGCGATGCCGGCAACAGGGTCGTGATCGAAGAGTTCCTTTATGGCGAAGAAGCCTCTTTCTTTGCCTTCACCGATGGTAAGCGGGTTCTGCCGCTGGCGTCTGCCCAGGACCACAAACAGGTCTGGGAGGGAGATAAGGGGCCCAATACCGGTGGCATGGGGACCTACAGTCCCGCACCTGTGGTGACCGACGAAATCTACCAGCAGATTCTGGACAAGGTGCTGCAGCCGACCGTCGACGGTCTGGCGGCCGAAGGCTGTCCCTACTGCGGCATCCTCTTTATCGGTCTGATGATCAAGGATGGCGTTGCAACCGTTCTCGAATACAACGCCCGGTTCGGTGACCCTGAATGCCAGTCCCTGATGATGCGGATGAAGTCCGATCTGGTACCGGTCCTTCTGGCCTGTGCCAAAGGCGAGTTGGATGTCAGCGAGCTGGAATGGCATGACAAAGCAGCCGTCTGTGTCGTGATGGCCTCGGGTGGGTACCCGGCGAGTTACGAAAAGGGATTTGAAATCCTGGGCCTGGACAAAGCGGCCATGATGGATAATCTCACTGTGTTCCACGCCGGTACCAGCGAACAGGACGGCAAGATCGTCAACACCGGCGGCCGGGTCCTTGGTGTGACCGGGACCGGGACAACCGTTGCCGAGGCGATTGAAACCGCTTATGCCGGTGTCGGAGCCATCACCTGGGAGGGCGTGCATTTCCGTAAAGATATCGGGCAGAAGGCCCTGAACCGTTAACAGAACAAGACGTGTAACCTTTTCGGGTTGATTTACGTCAAAGACTAAGAAGACGAGGGAGTTTTAATCTATGAGTGATGCAGCAAAAGTCGGTATCCTGATGGGCAGTGACAGTGACTACCCCGTAATGCTTGAGGCCGCCAAGGTGCTGAAGCAGTTCGGCGTGGCGTTTGAGATGCAGGTCTCCAGTGCCCATCGTTCCCCGGAACGGACCATTGAATACACCAAGGCTGCCCGTGGACGTGGCATCAAAGCCCTGATCGTCGGTGCCGGCGTTGCCGCTCACCTGGCCGGTGTGGTCTCTTCCAAAACCACCCTGCCGGTCATCGGCGTTCCGATGGATGGTGGCCCTCTCAACGGCCAGGATGCCCTTCTGGCAACCGTGCAGATGCCGGGCGGCATTCCGGTCGCCACAATGGCTATCGGCAAGGCCGGTGCCAAGAATGCCGGTATCTTTGCCGTGCAGCTTCTGGCTCTGGAAGATGAGGCGTTGGCGGCCAAACTGGTCGAATTCAAAAAAGAACTGGCCGAGGGTGTTGCCAAGAAGTCGGATGCTCTGCAGAAGAGACTGGCCGAGGACGGATTTTAAGTCGAATTCAGCCGTTCTGACAAATGTTTAGCTGCTGAATGTCCCCTTGACAGGGGGCTTTTCCCATACTAGGCTGGCGTTCATTCTTTTGTTCGCCCATACATTCTAACGTACGAGGTATGTCTCCATGAAAAAGCTGGTTACTCTGCTGTTGGTTGTAGGTTTTGTTGCAGGTAGTGCCTTTGTGGCTATGGCTGTTGCCCAGGACAAAGGTCCGGCCGTGATCAAGCTTGAAGCCAAGAAGATGGGCAAGACCGTCATCACCTTCCCTCATGCGGATCATCAGACTCGCACCGACTGTATCACCTGTCACCACAAGGGAACCGATGATCCTGCCAAGATGAAATGCTCCAGCTGTCATGGTGTGGACAAGGCCGCTCCCAACCTGAAGAAGGCCTACCACGATAAGAAGAAGAGCCCTTGCGTTACTTGTCACAAGGCAGAAAAAGGCAAGTCCAAAGCGCCTCAGAAGTGTAAAGACTGTCACAAGAAGTAAAAAGTCTTTCCACTGGTTAGAAATTTTTCGCCCCGGTCGATTTTCATCGGCCGGGGCGAATCTGTTTCCATTTTTCGTAGGAATTGACGGCGGAATCCGTTAGAATCCTGACCGAAAAAGTCATCGTAGCTCCCCTTTCCGGGGACTGCGCAGACTCCAAAAGGAGATACACTTGGCTGCCAAGGATCGCTCATTTATTGACTCCCTCTGGGATTTCGTCTGCTCGCTGAAGCTGACGCTTTTTACATTGATTATGCTGGCGGTGACCTCCATCATCGGCACCGTGGTTCTGCAAAAGCGAAGCGATGCGGAATACCTGCAGATCTACAGTGAAAAAGTCTTTCGCTTGTTCAAGGCGCTCGACTTCTTCGATATGTACAACAGCTGGTGGTTTATCCTGCTGATGGGCCTGATGACGATCAATCTGATCTGTTGTTCTATCAACCGGTTTCCCCGGGCTTGGAAAATCGTCGCTCAGCCGGTTCTGACTCCTGGAGAAGGTTTCCTCAAGGCTCTGACCAGCCGCGAAGAGTTTCTGACCAAAAGTTCCCTGGAGCAAAGCCGTGGCCAGCTGCAGGGGCTGCTGGAAAAAAAGTTTGGCAAGGTAGAGGTTTCCGAGGCTGACGGCAAGATCTTTCTCTTCAGTCAAAAGGGAGGCCTGGGGCGCTTTGGTGCCTATGTGGTTCACGCCTCGATCATTGTTATTCTTATCGGCGCCATGATGGGAATGATCTGGGGAACCAAGGCGGCAGTGAATATCGCAGAGGGTGATGAAACCACCGTGGTCTATGATCGAGATACCGGACAGCCGGTCGATCTGGGTTTTACGGTGAAGTGCGAAGACTTTACCATCGATTACTACGAGACTCGACGGGGAATGCCGAAGGAATATCGCAGCCTGTTGACGGTCGTGAAAGATGGCCAAGAGGTTCCTGGATATACCAAGCTGCCGGTTATCGTGAACGATCCGATGACGTTCGAGGGCTGGACCTTCTACCAGGCCTCATATGGACCCGCCGGAGACCCTGTGGTTTTGGTTCGCGCCAAAAGCCGGGCGACTGGCCAAGAGCTTGAATACGAGCTCCCTGTGGGAGGTTCTGCCGATCTTCCGGACGGAAAAGGTATCTTCCGGGTGATGCCGCCCCCGCAGTCCATGCAGCGTTTCGGTCCGGGTGTGGCGGTTCAGGTTGCGACCGATGAAGCGAAAAACCGGCCGCCGTTCATGGTCTTCAAAAATCATCCGAAGTTTGAAGAAAAACGGGGCGGTGCCTACGTCTTCACAATGATCGGTGTCGACCAGCCCCAGTATACCGGTCTTGAGGTTGCCAAGGACCCGGGTGTCCCGGTGGTCTGGGTGGGCTGCGCCCTGATGGTGCTGGGTTGTTATGTGGCGTTCTTCCTGTCACACCGGCGTTTGTGGCTCGTGATCGAATCGGTAAAAGGAAAGACCGGGGTGACTCTCGGGGGGAGTGCCCACCGGAATCAGCCGGCCTTTGAACTGTTTTTCGAAGATCTGATCAAGAACATTCGTACCGAACTGAATGCCCCGGCGGGTGAAGCGGAGGAGGTATAGATGCTGAGTACCCAACTGTTCAATGTGGTGACCGTCGCCTATTTTGCGTCGATGGTCCTGTTTATTGTCTATCTGTCCACCCGGAGTATCGGGGTGGCCAGGGGCGCCTGGGGTGCCGCCGTGGTGGGTTTTATCATCAACACCGTCGCTATCGGGTACCGTTGGTATGAATCCTATCAGCTCCCCGGAGATGTCGGACGGGTTCCGTTGACCAATCTGTACGAATCGGTGGTCTTTTTCGCCTGGACTATCGTGCTGATTTTCCTGTTGATCGATTGGAAATACAAGCAGCGGGCGATCGGGGCGTTTGTCATGCCGTTCGCTCTCTTCTCCATGGTTGGGGCCCAGTTGTTGCTGGATGACCATATCAGCCCGCTGGTACCGGCATTGCAGTCCAATTGGCTGACCTATCATGTTGTGACCTGTTTCCTGGGCTATGCCGCCTTTGCTGTGGCCTGTGGCGTGTCGATCATGTACCTGATCAAGGTCGGCAAGGAGAAGGACCATCCGGAGGATTCTCCTGCCGGAGGGATTCTGGGGCTGTTCCCCAGTGCACGGATCCTGGACGACATCAACTACAAGTCGATTATGATCGGGTTTCCTCTGCTGACTCTGGGGATCATTACCGGCGCGATCTGGGCCAACTACGCCTGGGGCACTTACTGGAGCTGGGACCCCAAGGAGACCTGGTCGCTGATCGTCTGGTTTATCTACGCCGCTTTTCTGCATGCGCGGATAACTCGTGGCTGGGCCGGCAAGAAGGCCGCCTGGCTGTCCATTGTGGGTTTTGGTGCGACCCTGTTCTGCTACCTTGGAGTCAACTTGGTGCTGTCCGGACTTCACAGTTACGGTGGGGCCTGAAGCCTCCAGAGAAAGAACCAAAAATAGAAAGCTCCCTCTGCCGAGGGGGCTCAGTTTGATGACAAACCCCTTCCCTGGGTTTTGTCATGCCCGTTTCGCAAAAGCATGGTTTTGCTTTACTCACAAACTCAGGAGCTG
>JANQIN010000094.1 GCA_028282145.1 Thermodesulfobacteriota bacterium
GCAGGGAGAAGGACGCCAGTTCCGGCTTGATCCCCAGCTCTTCCTTGGCCACCTTCAGCGACACCGGCAGAGTGGCGGCGGAGCTGCGGGTCACAAAGGCCATGATCATTGCTTCGTCGATTTTTTTGATCACCTTGTAAGGGTTCTTCCGGGCGGCAATCGCCAGGATCAGCGGATAGACGAGAAAGACCATGCAGGCGATACCGCCGACGATACCGGCGACGGTCTTCAGGTAAGTCCCGACCAGCAGCGGACCGTACAGGGCAAAGTTGACAATCGTCAGGCAGAACACACCGATGGGGGAGTATTCCAGCACCCAATCGACGATCTTGAAGATACCGTCCCGAAACGCTTCCAGCATGTCGAGCAACTGGTTGATCCGCCCTTTCTGGTCTTCGTCCTTGCTGCTGTCGAGGATCAGGCGCAGCGCTACGCCGAGCATGATGGCGAAGACGATGATCGGCAGAAAGTCACCTTCCGCCAGCGCCTGGAAGGGGTTTTTGAACATGTTGAGCAGGATGGCGGTAATCGCGCCACCGGTGGTGGTCGCCCCGGCCGCCAGCTCCGCGGTATTGGCGCCCATGACCTCGACCATCTTCTGCCAGGTGGTTGCATCACCGCCGGCTCCGGGATTGATCACCAGTGCAGCTGCTACACCGACGACGGCGGCGAGGATCGAACAGAGGAAGTACCAGCCCAACACCTTGACACCGACCCGGCCGAATTTGCTGATCGGCAGGCTGGCGGCCCCGGCCACCAGGGAAAAGAAGATCACCGGGATGACCACCATCTTCAACATCTTGACGAAAACGGTGCCGAAGGGGGCAATCGAACTTGTAATGCTCATCACCTGCGCTTCGCCGAGGCTGGCAGACATGTACCAGAGTAGAACCCCAACCAGACCACCGGCGATAAAGCCGGTGAGAATTCTCACCACCAGTGACGTCCTAAAATAGAAATTCAGAACAGATTTCATGCTTTACTCCTCTTCATTTGTTGTTTTTCGAACATAAAGCGGCAAAAAAAAATAACAGCCTGTTTCGTTATTTCAAGGCGACGGCCTCGATTTCCACCGAAGCCCCTTTCGGCAGCTTGGAAACTTCGACACAGCAGCGCGCGGGATGAGGAGACGAAAAGAAGTCCGCATAAACAGCATTGACTGCGGCAAAAGTGTTCAGATCGGTCAGAAAGACCCGGACCTGTACCACATTGTCCATTGTCGAACCGGCTGCTGACAAAATAGTGCTTAAGTTGGTAAGAGCCTGCCGGGTCTGAAGGGAGATCTCTTCGGGCATGGCACCCGTGGCAGGGTCAAGGGGAAGCTGGCCGGAGATAAAAAGCATCCCCCCGGCATCAATGGCCTGAGAATAAGGCCCGACAGCTCCTGGGGCGAGATTTGTGATGACAGCTTGTTTCATATTGCGTCTCCTTTATCGCGATTGAGAGAACCTTCTCTCTTGTCGCGATAAATTTTTATCACACAACATGAAAATGTCAATAAAAAATTCTCAAAAGTCGAAAATTTTTTATCATTCCCCTGTTTTCGATCCTCTTACCCGCCGACTTTCTGCAGATAACGGTAGATGGTCGGCTCCGAGGCAGCGAGCTTCTGAGCTACCTGGGCCACCGCTCCCTTCAGCAGGAAAACCCCTTTGTCGTTGAGTTCCTGCACAATCGCCTGCTTGACTTCGGGGGACATCTGTTCCGCCGGGATTCCCCGGCCGGAAATCACCTCGACGATCATCTTTCCGGTCAGATCTTCCAGCGAAGCACTGAATGTTTCCTCATGAACCTCCGACCTTTCCTCCATCATCTTTCGTCCGTTCAACATGCCGTCGATCAGCGCTTTGGCCTTTACCAGTTTGGATTCGTCAAGATTGACGCAGAGCATACCCGCCAACCCGCCCTGGTCGTCCTGGATGAAAAGGGTGCCCGAGTGCATCTGCCGACCGTCTCGCGAACTGGTTTTGTAACCCTGGACAAAGTCTTCGGTCTCCCAGGTGCGTTCTTTGATAAAGCGCAATGCCAGATCGGTCATCGGGGCTCCGGGCTGACGGCCACTGATATGGCCGTTGACAATCACCCGGACGGACTGCTCGATATTGCGAGCATCGTGGAGCACGACTTCACAATCGGGGCCGAGAAAAGCCCCGAGAAAATGAGTCAGAGGAACGAAACGATCAAGAGGGTCGGTGGTCATAGAGCAGCCTTTCTGACATCTAATAAAAATTTTTCAGCCAACCGGCTTCCACGATAATAAACTTTTATCAGAAATTGGCAACCCTGCGGTTGGAGCCGAAGGAGATCAGGACAGTTGATTTACGACCTCCCTGGCCAGCCGTTCGCTATAGTCGTTGATCTTCCAATGCCCAGGGGACCAGCCTTTGAGGAAACGATGAAAGTCGGTCCAGGCAACCGGGAACAGCTGTCGCCATTCCGCCTCGACAGCATCGGCATCGACCTGGGGTTGCAGTCGGTTCAGAGCTGTCCGGAACGCCGAGAAATAGGTGTCGAGCAACCAGCCCTCCAGCCGCTCGCAATCCTTCTCCATCAGGCAGCTGCCGATAAAGTAGGCCACATCCTTCATACCGCAGCCACCGCCGACATACTGAAAATCGACAGCCGCGACCTGGTTGCCGTCCGCCGAAAAACAGAAGTTGGCCAGTTTGGCATCGCCGTGCACCAGGGTCTGATAGGGAGTCTCCCGCAGCAGACGATCGATCTCGGGGGCGGCGGCCTTCAAGGGAAGGTCATCCAGCGCCTCCAGCTCATCGGGCCGGGTTTCCAGATGCCAGTAGGTGCCCTGAGGCCAGAGCCCTGCGGGGTCAACACCCAGAAAGGTGGCGTGAAACTCGGCCAGCCACTGGAGACAGGCGGCGATCTCTTTTTTTCGCACAGAGTCCTTCCGCTCCGGATAGCCGACCGCGTCCAGATCTTCCAGCACCATCAGGGTCTCGTCGGCGCGGGTCTCCACCGCCAGGCTTTGCGGAACCCGACAGCCATCGCCGCAGTGCCGGCTCCAATCCCGATACCAGGCGGTCTCCACCTGATAGGAGCGGAGTTTCCGCTGATGCGAGAGGTCGGTGTTCCACCCCCGCGGATGGTCACCCCCGTCGGCCAGACGGACATGCTTCACCACGACGGTGGATCGATCAGAACCGGTCAAGGCATAGCGCAGGATCGCGCCGTAACCGGACCAGAGCTCCTGAATCCCTTCGACCAACCGGATGTCGGTAGCGCCGGTGACCTGCCTGATGATGTCGGTGAATTCCGGATGCATGGAGTTGGTTTACGCGATTGATCGGTCCAGGTCAACCCATGACCCGTGGGTGGCCGACACCTCTTTTTTTCCACCCATTGCCGTAAGCCCCCGATTAATGGTATAAACCCTCTCCGCAAGCCACCGTAATGACGAATTCAGATGGCAAACCCCATCCCAGGGTTTGCCATTCTTTTTGCAGAAGGACATGTTTCAACGATGATCAGTGCAACCAATGTGGCGCTCGCCTACGGCAAACGCGTCATCTTTAAAGATGTGAATATCAAGTTCGTCCCCGGCAATTGCTACGGGCTGATCGGCGCCAATGGCGCCGGCAAATCGACCTTTCTCAAGATCCTCGCAGGGGAGCAGGAGGCGGACCGGGGCGAGATCTCCGTCGGCTCCGGCGAACGGATCGCCATGCTTCGGCAGGACCACTTCGCCTTTGATGAGGAGACGGTCTTCAACACGGTGATGATGGGGCACGCGCGGCTGTACAAGGTGATGGCCGAACGGGCCGCCATCTACACCAAGGAGGAGTTCACCGAGGAGGACGGGGTCCGGTCGGGCGAACTGGAGGCCGAATTTGCCGAGATGAACGGCTACGAGGCTGAATCGGAAGCGGCGGTGCTGCTCAACGGCCTCGGCATCCCCGAAGAGCTGCGCCACAAGCAGATGAAGGAACTGGAAGGCGGGGAAAAGGTTCGGGTTCTGCTGGCGCAGGCGCTGTTCGGCAACCCCGACGTCCTGCTGCTGGACGAACCGACCAACCACCTGGATCTGAAGTCGATCACCTGGCTGGAGGAGTTTCTGTCCCGCTTCCAGAACACGGTCATCGTGGTCTCGCACGACCGCCATTTTCTGAATCAGGTTTGCACCCATGTGGCCGATATCGATTTCGGCAAAATTACCGTCTATGTCGGTAACTACGACTTCTGGTACGAGGCCAGTCAACTGGTACTCAAACAGAAGCAGGACGAGAACAGGAAGGTGACCGAGAAGGCCAACGAACTGAAGGAGTTTATCCAGCGGTTCAGCTCCAACGCCTCCAAAGCGAAACAGGCCACTTCTCGGAAAAAGCTGCTGGAGAAGTTGA
>JANQIN010000107.1 GCA_028282145.1 Thermodesulfobacteriota bacterium
GCCACCGACCGGATCACGGTCAGCAACCACTTCGCCATGCCGGCGTTTGCGGTCGACCAGTTGCAGCTCGACGACGGTCGTGTCCTCACCGCCGCCGACATCAACAGCGTCATCGATCAGATGGCCGCCTTCGCTGCCAACGAAGGGATCAGCCTCGGTTCGCTCAGCGATGTTCAAAACAACCAGGACCTGATGAATCTGGTTGTCGGTAGCTGGCACGCGGCCTGAAAATGAAGTAATCTGATTCACTCCGGCCGGGGCGAAAGCCCCGGCCTTTTTCTTTTTGTTGGTTCGGTCTTGGACGTTGCTATCGAAACATCTAGAGGACTTTGGGAGTCGGGAGCTTGGCACCGACCTTTTGGGCCGCGGTGTAGAGAGTGGGAATCACCCGCCATCGTGCTGCATACAGATCGGTGACAGGGTATTGACGATGGCCGTTTTCGTTGTGGAGCCGCCACTTATAGCCGATTCGGTCCACATGAATCCAGGGGCCGTATTCGCAGATCAGGCCTTTCAGAACAAATTCGGCCAACCGGGGCCAGCGTTCGGCGAGCTCCGATAGGTGGGGGGTGACCGCTTCCCGTCGCATGACATAGATATGGTGAATATATTTCGGTTCCAACTGAAGTAAAGGGTTCCAGGGGGTGCCTTGCCATATCCCCGGTTTGATCTCTTTTCCCGCTTCGTCGATGACCATCTCATCCGTATAGGCCCCGCACGCATTCGGGTTGGCTTCCAGGGCGTCGATGCAGGCCTGGAACGCTCCGGGAACCACAATGTCGTCGTGATCAACACAACTGATATAGGGAGATTCCCCGAGAGAAAATCCTTTTGCACGGGCCTGCCCGATATGGCCTTCGACCCCATCCGTCACATGCAGATGGATCGGTTCGTTTTCAAGGGATACGCGGCACTGCTCCCACCAGTCTTGTCGTGTGGAGGGTAAGAGCAGAACATGGGTGTCGACCCGGGGGCTCATAGGGTTGGCCTTCCTCCGAAAGTCAGAAGTGGGAAGCAAAGAAAAACTCTTGTCTGTTCTCTGGTGATTTTCCCAGAATGAAGGACGGAAATCGATAAATCAACCAGGTTCTTTTTGCTGTCACAGGTTAAAACCTCTAAATGGCCGGAAAGGTTGACGAAAGTCTTATTTTCCGGTAGTTTGAGCTGCTCTTGCAATTTGATGTTTCAGGGAGGGGAGCTCGATGATGTCCTTGCATCGTTGGGTCTCCAAAGTCCGTTTGGGCTTTTGGACGTTTTCAATGCGATTTTATCTGATCTCACCCTCCTGTCTTACTACCTGTTTCCATCCTGCTTGATTTGGGTCTGTCTTTTATGCGTGTGTTGGTTCTGGGCTTTGCTCTTGCAACATCTCTCTTGGTCGGTGGTCAGATTTGCCTGGCCCAAGAGGTGACTCTGGATCTCCCTTCGGTGGCCCGTCTGGTGGAGGAGCGTTCTCTCGACCTGAAAATCGGCACGGCGGAAATTGCCCTTCGGGAAGCCCAGAAAGTCGAAGCCAGAGCACCCTACTTCCCTTCCGTCAGCCTTCGTTTCGATACCGAATTTACCGAGGATCTGGACGAAGATTCCGGGGTCGTTGCCGTCGGCGATACGGTCAGTACCGACGGCTCGGCGTTCGAGAACTCCCTGACCACCAATGTGAGCTTTCTCCTCTACGATTTTGGCGCCCGGGAGCACCGATACGATGGTGCCAGAGATCGGGTCCGTGCGGCCCGATTCAATCGTGCGGCCACCTTTCGGGCGTTACGGCTCGAAGTCATTGATCGTTATGTCCAGGTCCTCGGGTTGAGTTACCGCTGGTACGTGGCGATGAAAAAGGTGAGGTTGCGCAAGACGATCTACCGGCAGTTGAAGGCCTTGGGGGAAGCCGGAACCATGGGGCAGACCGAGATCGGTGGGGCTGCCATCGACCTGGCGACCGATGTGACGACGTTGGATGAGGTTCAATTGGAGTACCAAAAGGCCCTGGACAGTCTCGGAGAGCTCGCCCAGGCTTCTTACTCTGTCAATACGACAACAATCCGCCCTCTGGGCGACGTTTTCCCTTCTTCGGTGGAGACCCTGGTGGAGGAGCACCCCGCCATTCAATCCTACAACGCGGAAATAGAAGCGCTCCATCGGGAGTTGAGTGCCTTAAAGCGCGATCATCTGCCGACTCTCAACCTTTACAGCAGTTATCGCCTCTACGGTGTCGACAATTCCAGCTACGCGGATTCGATGGGCGATATGTCCCAATTGGACGCCTCTGTGGCTCTGATTCTGCGCTGGGATCTTTTTACCGGTTTTCGTAAAACAGCACGCCGTCAACAAGCCGAAGCACGGTTAATGCGGGCGTCGTTGGAGCGCCAACGCGCCATGTTTGGTTTGGAACGTGAGCTCAAGGCTTTGGAAGATAACCTGGAACAGGCCGGACAGGCCAAACGCCACGGAAAGGAACGTGATTCCCATATTCGGCAGGCGGATGTGGCGCAACAGCGTTTGGCTCAGAACGGGGTGCTCGATCAGGTGAACTTCTCGCGGCAGCAGGTGGTTTTGCTTGATCAGAAACTGGATGTGAAATTAGAGACGATGAACCGGCAAGCGGCTGCGTTGAAACTTGCGGTTTGGCAGGGAGGGGAGATCGAATGACGCCCGGATTGATAGCTTTTGAAGTTGTGGGACGGATTAACCGGGTTGACGTCGACGTGCGCGCCATTATTCGTGAATTCGGCATCACCGGAGAGGTCACGCCCGAGGAATTGCTGCGGATCGCCAAGCAGTTCGAGTTTAAAGCCAAACAGAAAAAAGTCAGTATCGAAAAGCTGGCGGCCGTCTATCCCCTGCCGGCCATCGCCGTCCTGGAAGACGGCAGCTACTCGGTCGTACTCAAGGTCGATGAGGCCAACGGGAAGCTGTTGTTGTTCGATCCGGTGGAAAAGAAGACCGATGAGGCGGTGGTGGAAGAGTTTGAGGCCAGGGTGGCCCGCTTTATCATCCTGAGCCATAAGAAACTGTCTTCCCAGGTGGTGTTCGGCTTCCGCTGGTTCCTCCATGAAGTCACCCGGTTCAGGCGGATCATCGGCGAGGTTCTGCTCGGGTCCTTTGTGGTGCAGTTGTTCGGTCTGGTGACCCCGCTGTTCACCCAGGTTATTCTGGACAAGGTCATCGTTCACCACAGCATGACCACCCTGGATGTCCTGGCGGTCGCTTTCCTGGCGATCGTGGTCTTTGAACTGCTGCTCAATATCGCCCGGAACTACATCTTTATCCATACCACCACCAAGGTCGACGCCAAGCTTGGCAGCAAGTTGTTCAAACATCTGATCGGTTTGCCGTTCCGGTATTTTGAATCCCGTCAGGTGGGCAACATCGCGGCCCGTGTTCGTGAACTGGACACCATCCGCGAGTTTATTACCAACAAAGCGGTCAGCGTCATCATCGATGTCTTCTTCTCGGTGGTCTTTGTGGCGGTGATGTTCCTCTACAGCGTCAAGCTGACCCTGATCGCTCTTGGATTTGTTTCGATCATTGCGGTGATTTACGTCACTATCACACCGGAGTTGCGGCGGCGGCTGGAGGAGAAGTTTCAGATGGGAGCCGCCTCCAACTCCTACCTGGTGGAGTCGGTCACCGGGATGCAGACGGTCAAATCGTTGGCCATCGAAGGGTCGATGCAGAAACGGTGGGAAGATCATCTGGGGCGTTATGTCCGGTCCAGCTTCCGCCTGGCCAACATGTCCAATATCTCCGGGGCCGTCGCCGGTTCACTACAGCGGTTGATGACCATCAGTATCCTCTTCTTCGGGGTCAAGGCGGTATTGCAGGGGAACCTGACCATCGGCCAGTTGATCGCTTTCCAGATGTTCGCCGGGCAGTTCTCCGGCCCGATCCTGCGCCTTGTGAACCTGTGGAACGAATTCCAGCAGGCGCTGCTGTCGGTCGATCGCCTCGGCGATATCCTGAATCACCCGCTGGAGATCCCTTCGGAGAAAGCCATCACCCTGCCGCAGGTCAAAGGGGATATCCGCTTCGACAAGGTCAGCTTCCAGTACGTTCCCGGCGGGGCCAAGGTGCTGGACGGCGTGACCCTGGACATCAAGGCGGGGCAGAGTATCGGTATCGTCGGTCGTAGCGGCAGTGGCAAGAGTACCCTCGCCAAACTGCTGCAACGGCTTTATATCCCGCAGGAGGGCGCGATCTTTCTCGATGGGGTCGATGTGCGGCATATGAACCCCTTCTGGTTGCGCCATAACATCGGGGTGGTGTTGCAGGAGAACTACCTCTTTAGCGGGACCATCCGCGAGAACATCGCTCTCCCCCGACCCGATGCACCGATGGAACTGATCATCCAGGCCGCCACCCTGGCCGGGGCCCACGAGTTTATCGCCGAGATGCCCGAAGGTTACGACACCGTGGTAATCGAACGCGGGGGCTCGCTGTCGGGCGGTCAGAAACAACGGATTGCCATCGCCCGCGCCCTGATCACCAACCCCCGGCTGCTGATCTTCGACGAGGCCACCTCGGCCCTCGATTACGAATCGGAACGGGTGATTCGGGACAATATGCAGTCGATCAAGAAAGGCCGCACCACCGTGGTGATTGCCCATCGCCTCTCAACCATCAAGGATTGCGATCTGATCATGGTGATGGAGCAGGGCCAGGTGGTGGAAGTGGGAACTCATGACGCCCTGGTGCAGCAACAAGGGTATTACCACCGACTTTGTGAGCAACAACAATGATCTGGACACCCTGGAAAAAGAAAGAGCCCAAGACCGACAGTCACGAGTTCAAGCCGCTGATCGTCGAGATTGAAGAAGAACCGCTCAACCCACTGGGCCGCATGATCTACTGGGTCATCGTCAGTGCCATCTTCTTCTTTTCCCTCTGGATGTATTTCGGCAAGGTCGATGTGGTGGTGACCGCCCGGGGCAAGGTGATTCCCACCGGGGAGGTCAAAACGATTCAACCTCTGACGGCAGGGGTGGTGCGGAAGATTCTGATCGAACCGGGAATGGCCGTGGAAAAGGGGCAGATCCTGATGGAGATCGATCCGTCCGAGATCGATCCCGAACTGGCCTCCATGAAAGACGACCTGCACCAGGTGGAGCTGGAGTTGATGCGGCTTGATGCTCTGCTCGGCGGCACCGGGTTCAATCCCGAGCCCAACGGGTTTGAAGAGCGACTCATCCAGGTGCAGCTCGACCTTTACCAGGCGGCCAAAGACCGGTTGCAGAAGCAGGTCCGGGTGAAGCAGGAGGAGCTGCGACAACTACAGGAGCGGTTGGCTGCTCAGACCGAGGTGCACCGACAGGCCGCCTACAACCATGGTGTCGCCAGCGATCGCCATCAGCGGCTGGAGAAGGTCAAAGACCTGATCAGTAAGGACGATTATCAGCAGGCCCGGTCGGAAAAGCAACGGTTCGCCAGCGAGATGATGACCTCACAGGATGCCATCGATGAAGTCCTCGCCTCTATCGATCGGGTTCAGAAAGAGATTGACCTGATCAAGGAAGAAGAGCGAAACCGCCTCCTGGCCGAACTGGCGGAGAAACGACAGCGGCAGGTCTATCTGCAAGGGCGGATCGAACAGGCCGATTTTCGCAGTAAACGACAACAGCTTCGTTCACCGGTCAAAGGAAGGATCTCCCAACTGCTGTTTCATACCGTCGGTGGTGTCGTGAGCCCTGCAGAGAGACTGGCAACCATCGTCCCCGACGATTCGCCGCTGCAGATCAAGGCGATGGTCATGAATAAGGATGTGGGTTTTCTGACCCAGGATATGGATGTGGCGATCAAGATCGATACCTTCGAGTTCCAGAAGTACGGCATGCTCGACGGTAAACTGCTGCAAGTATCGACCGATAGCATTGAAGACGAGAGGATCGGTCTGGTGTACGAGGCCTATGTTCATCCTCTTCAGACGTCGTTGATGGTCGAGGGTGTCGACACGGCCATTACACCCGGGATGGGCGTGACCGCCGAGATGAAGGTCGGCAAACGACGGATTATCGAGTTCTTTATCTATCCCCTGATCAAGTACCTCGACGAAGGGATCAGCGTCCGTTAAACGGTTTCGTGAGAAAAGGATTTCCCAAAAAATTGGATCGAGAACAGATTGTTTGAATTCTGAGAGTGAATAGCAGCGCTATTTGTCAAAAAATGCATCGTAAAGAGGAGGGCCAGATGGCAGAAGAGAAAACCACGCAGGAAAAAGCCGAAGAAGGGAACGAACAACCGTCCCAGGAGCAAATGGCCAAGGTCGTGCAGGCCATCTCCGCCAGTATCGGACAGATCACCGAACTGATGCGCCAGTCCCGGGCGCACCGGCATCTGTTTATTGCCGATATGGAGTGGTTGGTGATCCCGCCGGTGATGCAGCGGCAGTTTCGCATCTACCGGCAGAACCAGGTACCCGTCGCCTATGTGTCCTGGGCTCGGGTCAACGAAGAGGTCGAAGCACGGCTCAAAAGTGGACAGGTACGGCTGAAGCCCAACGAATGGAACTGCGGCGACCGCAATTGGATCATCGATATCATCGCACCGACCGGAAAAGCCGATGAGATTATTAAAGACCTGCGTGAGAATCAGTTCAAAGGACAACAGCTCAATACCTTCCGAGACCTTAAAAGGGACAAAGCGGAAGGAGAGCCGGAGGTGGCGGAATCGCCTGAAACCCTGAACTAAGAAACTGAAAAAGGCCGCCTGTAAAGGCGGCCTTTTTTTATGCCCAAAGACATGTTCCAACGGATTAAATTGTCACCGGATTCTTAAGCTTCTCACATGAAGTGAATTTCAATTGATACCGTAAAAAATATAGTTATTTCAACTACTTAGTGGTCGAATTCCCTTGACTTGTTTTCCCGGATTATGAGAAAAGTAGGTCTTCAATTCTATGTTCAAATGTGAGATTGGGAGGGGCGCCGTGGATTGCACGGTTAACAGAAAATCAGGAGTATTCTACTAACGAACCGCACCCGTCGGCTGATACCGATGCGTGTGGTTTTTTATTTCTAGGAGGTTGAGATGCCGCAAGAAAACCAGGGACAGTATTCTATTTATTCTGATGAACCTTCAGTTCGTGTTGTGCCATTTGTTGCCAGTTGGGATGAAGACCTTGATCCACTGCAGTCCACCGCAGAGGAGTATTTGGCCGACCCAACGGATGAAAACGCTATAAAACTAATTGAGGAATTTAACGCAGAATGGACAGATGAAGCCTCAAAGTTCCCAAATATTTATGAAGATTTATTTGCAAGAGTGGTGTCACATAATCATATAAAAGCTATTGAAGACGGGCTCGATCCAGAGCATGTATATCCGAAAGAGATATGTAATATCCTAATCGCAGCAGACGAATACAATGAGGAAGGTGAAGAAGAAATATCCGTAGAAAGATACCATGAAATAAGCCGATTGGTTTTACAAAAGTGGCTTGAGGCCAGAAAGCGCACACGAGTAAGAGATCCTCTTGCTTTCGACTTGGACTTTGATGGGATTGAAACAGTTTATGGGGATGGAGCTGTTTTATTTGACCACGATGGTGATGGAAGCGCCGGTGGGACAGGGTGGGTGAAAAGCGATGATGGGCTTTTGGTTTGGGATCGTGATGCTAATGGTAGTATCGATAACGGTTCCGAACTCTTTGGGGTTGACTTCGTTAAGTCTGATGGAAGTAAAGCAGTAAACGGCTTTGATGCACTGAGTGACCTTGATTCAAACTCTGATCTCGTTTTTGATGCTAATGATGATAGGTATGGTGATGTTCGAATTTGGCAGGACCTGAACCAGGACGGTGTGAGCCAAGAAAACGAATTGTTCACCCTCGTGGAGAAGGACATCATCTCAATTAATCTAAGCCCTAACAGCGGATTCACCCAGTTTAGCAATGGGAATCAACAAGCAGCTACTTCTGAATACACAATGTCTGACGGAACAACCGGTACCGTCGCTAATCTGAACTTTGTAGACAATCAATTCTACCGCGAATTTACTACCCCTATCACTCTCAGTGAACAGGCTTCGGCTCTTCCCCAAATGCGTGGGTCGGGGCAAGTTCGAGATCTTCAAGAAGCGGCTACATTATCGACGGCACTTGCCGGTTTGGTTGAAGATTACGCAGCACAGGAAACTCGCGCAGCCCAACGGGAGAGGCTTGAAGCAATTATCCACACTTGGGCTGATACCTCTTCGATGGACACTAGCTATGAGGAAGCCTTGGGGCATGGATATCGCCTTATTCTTCTACCCCCTAGTGTGACAATTCACGAGTTTGTAGCGTATTTGGATCCGGACTTCTCATCAAGTCAAAATAGCGGTGGATCAAGCGGCACTATAACAGACCCAGGGGAACTTGAAAGGCGGCATGCGCAGTTGCTCGATTACGAACGGCTTGAGCGCCTCATTTGCACTCTAGAAAGGTTTACCGGAAGTACTTTTGTAGATCTTGAAAGCCAATTTGTTCGTAATGGTGCAGGGGAGCTCTTCAGTGTTCAGGATTACGATACTGATACCAATAGTACGGTTGTTTCCAATACGGTGAATTTCGGTCAGCGAGTTTTCGTCCCCCTGACTGAATTGCACATCCAATCTTTTGAAGAGAGCCTGGAAGCTATTGCAGATTCTATTTATGACAGCTTTGCTCTAGAAACTAGACTTGCCAGATATCTGGATAGTGTGACTGAGGCTGGAGAAGAGATTGGCACAGTTGACTTTACTCCTCTCTTTTCGTCCCTTGACGAATTAAAACAGAGTGATCCTCTGAATGCTTATATCGATTTAATTGAACTTTATAAATACGGTGGTCATGTCCTTCCATATCTAGGTTGGGAAGGAGGAACGATCCTTCATGACTGGTTGGTGGAAGGGGTTAATGACCCAGCTATTCAACCAGTCCTAGACGAATTGGGGATTACTTCAGGGTCGCATTGGGGGGACGCCAATGTGGATATCTTGGTAGGTGATGATGGCTCTGAAGCGTTTTATGGCGGCGGTGGAAATGACTTTCTGATGGGACTTGCTGGAGATGACCACCTGGACGGGAAGAACGGTGAAGATCAATTGTATGGTGGAACCGGTAGAGATTCTCTGTACGGCGGATCTGGAAATGACAAGCTTTTCGGCGAAGAAGGAGATGATACCCTTCGCGGAGGCTCTCATTCGGATCTCATTGAAGGCGGAGAGGGTTCTGATTTCCTAAGCGGGGACTCTGGTAACGATCATCTAAATGGCGGCGCTGGTAATGATATCTTATATGGTGGAGAGGGTGAAGATACCCTGGTTGGAGGGGCCGGCAACGATACCCTCTATGGGGAGGACGGCGATGACGTCATCACCGGTGGTGCCGGTAACGACCTTTTGTCCGGCGGTTACGGAGACGATACCTACCACTTTAATCTCGGGGACGGTCAGGACACCTTACAAGCCTGGTCGGTAGATGCCTACGAGACGCTGGTCTTCGGTGAAGGGATTGCACCCTCGGACCTGGCGCTGAAGAAGGTCGGTGATGATCTGGAGATCCATGTCGGTACCGGCGGGGATAAGT
>JANQIN010000111.1 GCA_028282145.1 Thermodesulfobacteriota bacterium
CCAGCGCGGCCGACCTGGAAAAAATCATAGAAAAAGATCAGGCTCTGAGCTCCAAGATCCTTTCCGTGGCCAACAGCGCCTATTATGGCTTCCACCACAAAATAGAAACCGTGCGCCGGGCCACGGTGGCATAATCCCTTTGGCAAGGGGATTATCTCCAGGAAGCTGGCACTTTTTTTTGCAGCAGTTCTGTTCGCTTTTGCCCTGATACTCGGCCGGGTCACCGGCGGTGATTTTCAGACCGTTCTTTGGGCTTATTTGGTCTGCGCACTGGCCTATTCCCTTTTTGGCAAAAATATCCCTGTCGCCGAACTGTTTATCCTGGCACTTTTCTTTAACATCCGTCTTGAAGCAGGCGGCAGAGCCTTTGATATCCCCATCAGCCAGTGGCTGTTTCTGTCCGTCTTCCTGCTGGCACTCTTTTTTGCCGCAGGTAAACGGTACAGTGAGGCCAAGCGTCTTGGCGAAAGATCCCATGATCACCGGACGGTTCTTGCCAGCTATCCGACAGGTTTTCTAGAAGGGGTTCTGCTGGTTAGTGCAGCTGCAGTTCTGGTCACCTATAGCATGTATGTTGTCAACCACAGGACGATCCTCTATTCCATCCCGTTATGTGCATATGGGCTGATTCGGTATTATTTCATCGTTAAGTCCGGCAGGGAGGGGGATCCGACAAGCTCTTTGCTTTTTGACCTACAATTATTTTTCGTAAGTTTAACTTGGGTATTGATTGTAGGTTTTGGGATTTACGGTGTTAAATAGTTCGGGATACTCAAATGCGTCTCCTTTGTAAAATATATTCATTTTTTACAGGTGATATTAAAAGGAAGTTTTGGCTTCTTTTGGCTCAAATGTTGTTTTTGTCAATGGTAGAAACCATAACGGTTGGAGTTATTTCACTTTATGCAGCGCTTATATCAGACCCTGAATCAACCCATAAAGCTATTTTTTCTAATAAAAACCCATTATTTTTCATATTAAAAAAATTTTATTATGTAGAGAGCGCTGACTTTGTTGCAATCTCAAGCTTGGTGGTGGTTTTGGTTGTAGTTTTTAGGAATGGGGTCAGAGGGTTTTTGACTTATAGAGTGTCGAGATTTAGTTCTCACATAGAAAGTTTTCTAGGCGGGAGAGTTTTAACAAAAATAATTGATAAGCCTTATGGATGGCATGTTGAGCAAAATGGCACACAGCTAGTTCAACTAGTTAACTGGAGATCTTTTGTCGGTCGAAACGCAACATCTTCCTATTTAAGGTTAATAAATGAGACAACAGTCCTAATTGTGATTTTGTTAGGGGTTCTGTGTGTCAAACCTTTTATCGGCTTGTTATTCATTATCTTTCAAGGTGGGGCAGGCTTTATCATTTACCTGTTGATCAGGAAGAAATTGAATCAATCAGCCAGTTCCTGTAGGGATTCAGATGTTGAGCAAAACCGCTGGGTGGCAAGAAGCATTTATGGAATTAAAGATGTAAAAATTTCGAACACAAAACACTATTTTGTTGGGTGCTTTAAAAACTGGTCAGAGAAGTATAGTGAAATTTTTAGCGTGCAACAGTTCTGGAAAAGCTCTCCCTTGTTGGCACTGGAATCAATCGGCTTTGTAATGATAACAGGGGCCATTTTGTTTATGTTGATGGTTCTTGACTATTCACCGTTGGAAGTGACGGGCACTACCGCTTTGTTGGCAATTACTGCATGGAGAACCTTGCCAGCATTTAATAAGGTTGTGTCTTCTGTCGCTGGCTTGAAGACTGCTGTGCCTTATGTTGAAAAGTTTATTGAACACCTGGACCCGGAGACAGGAAGTCAAAGAGTTACGATTCCCGAGAAAAATCTTTCCCCAATACAGTTTTCCAGTGGGATTTTCATGAAGAATGTCTCTTTCTCGTACCCAGAGGGGCCACAAATTTTTAGTGATTTCTCTTTGGACATCCCTTGTGGATCCTCTCTCGGAATAATGGGGCCTTCAGGTTGCGGGAAGAGCACCCTGATCGATCTATTGACCGGCCTTCTTACTCCGACTTCGGGCGCAATCTTTATTGATGGTCTGGCTCTAGATGATCAAAATCTGCCTGCTTGGCTGGACAAGATCGCATACGTACCTCAATCCCCTTTTATTTTTGACGGAACATTGGCGGAAAATGTTGCTTTTGGTGTCCCTAGGGACGAGGTTGATACTGAGCGCGTTCAAGCTGCTTGCCGACTGGCCGCAGTTGATTTCTTGCATCAACTCCCATCTGGTATCCATAGCTATATAGGAGATCGTGGGATTAAGCTGTCGGGAGGGCAACGACAGAGAATTTCTATTGCAAGGGCCCTTTATAAGGATTCTTCCGTAATTATCTTCGACGAGGCAACTAGTGCGTTGGATGAACAAATGGACAACGAGATAAAGCAGCTTATAACGGCTTTGCGGGGAGAAAAGACAATTATCGTGATTTCTCACAGGCCTTCAACAATAAAGGGCTGTGAGAAGGTGATCGAATTGAGACGTTTAAGCGACAACCCCATGCCTTCTTAATAAGCCGATGGAGGGTAGGGCATCCGAAGATATATTTGCGGGAATGGTTAATGGCGTGTCGGAGTCCCGTAAAAAATCAGCGTCCGAGATGCCATATAACGGTTTTGGAAAACTGGCCCCGATGGAGAGGTAATAATCCTCAAATTTCTCGAGCGGCTCCTTGGTCTGGGGCTGCACAAAAATTGCTGGGCGCCCCAAAGCATGGGCGAAAATCAACCCATGAAGAGACGAGGAATAGACGAGTTTTGAGTTTAGAATTTTCTGCCCAAGTTTGATGGGACAACAGTCAATATTTAAAAATCGTATGCCCCTTGGAAGTGATTTTTTTGCCTCAAAACGTTCGCGGTAGTGCGGGATAAATGATATGTCCCTTGGACAGGCTTGGTACGTGCTTTCGTTGATAATCTCTTTAATTAACAGCCCAGGATCAAACAAAAAACGAAGATTGTCCAAGTTAAATCCGCTTTTCTTGAGAACGTCGTAGGATATCGGCCCTCGCAATCCATGAACGAAAATATTTCTTGAAATTTCCGAATTGATTTTTTCTTTGCTTCTCACCCCTATTCCACTAATAAGATCACCATCTTTAATATATTGAGGTATGGAACCAACTAGAAGTAGTCTAGGACCTTCATTTTTAATTATGTATGAACAGTTATAAAAACTAGAGATAATATTTCTCACAAAAATATCTCCAGAATTTCCATGTAAAAGAGAATAATTTCTTTTTTTTGTAATTCTTCTCAAAAAATATGAAAATATGTTTTTTTTTCTTTCGTTCCAGAAAAAAGTTTTTATTTTCATAGAAACCTCTTAAATATCTTAAAAAAACTTTTTGGAAATAATGATTTTATAAAAAGTTTTGCTTTTTTTTGGATTGAAAGAGCATTGTAGTCAATTAAATTTTTTGATTTAAAAAGAAGATAATTATGGAAAAGAAGATCAAGGAATTGACCTTTGATGCATAGATGAAGCCAGTCTGTGTTTGTCTTGTCGTAGATGGGCATTTGGTCTGGTTTTTTTCCTGTATAGTGAATAATATAAGGATTTTCTATCGCATCTAAAATATCTTTTTTATCATAATTGCTATAACATCTCCCGTCTTTTTTATAGAAATCAATATCGTAAGTTCCCTTATATAACTTAGCAGTGACGCAAAAATTAAGTGGCAAATATGTTACTTTATCGTAGAAGAGCAAATTCAAGATGTCTTGATCGTGGAAGATAAAGTTGTCTTTATGTGTCAAGGAGATTTTAGAAATGCCCTCTCTGTAATTTGATATATATTTTTTAATTTCTTTTATATTTATAATTAAATTACCTGAAGCAAAGTATTTATTATTAAAATCAACTGATTGTGTAAAATATTTTGGTTGGTTGAACTGAATAACTCCTAGAGGGCTATCTTTTATGTTGAAATTAAGCATATGTATTGGGTCTTTTTTAAAAATCACATCTACATCAGAATAAAGAACTTTGTTTTTTTCAGGTATTAGAAATGGGATTAGTAGCCTGTAGTAATAGCTGTATTCACCAAATCTGTCGGGGATATTTAATATTTTAAGATCGTCATTTTCGATTTTAGAAAATTTAAATTTAAAATACCCACATCGACAGAAATTTTTGATTCTTTGAATATCGTTACTGTCCAAATCATTGTGGAAGACGAAAATCTCATACAGGCTGTCATCTTCCCTGCATTCGACGATTGATTGAAGAGCGACTAGAAAGTGCAATAAAAAATTTTTATTAAAGGAAAAAACTATAGGAACGCAGTTCATTTTATTTACCAAAATAAGATTTTAATTCGTTGGCGTTCATTTCGATTACATTAAAATCTACATCATTTATTCCATAACTTATAATAACCTTGTCGTCAATATACCCAATTCCGCTAAAATAAGAGCAACTTATTAGATTTTTATTTAGTTTTTTTAAACTTCCTAGCAATGAATAATAGCTATGAGTAAGTAATTTATTTGATTTTTCTATAATTAAAGTATCGTTTTTTATGTCAATTCTAAATGGAACTCCAAGGTAAATTCTTTTTTTCCCAAAATAATATTTTTTATGTGCAATAAAGTAGTGGTAGTTATCGATTTCTACGAGCTGAGTTCCGATTGAAATATTTTTATCAAAAAAAGTTTTACTTGTTTTTATTTTTTTAAACTCAATTTTATAGTTTTCTTTTTTTATAGCTTTTAATATGACAAGTGGATTGATTGAGTAAATTGCAAATAAGTCATTATTTTTATAGAAAAATGCCCAGTTTTTTTCAACTTTCATTCTTCCTGGTAAGTTGCATTTATACGGATAATAATGACCATTTTTATATTCAGCTAAAAAAATATCATTGAATGTTGTGCTGTATCCTGTGTTGAAGGTAAGAAAAGGTTTTCCATTTAAACTGACAAACTTCGGGTCGGAAAGTTTTTCTGGGGGAGAAGAAGTATTATTAACTATCTGTCTTAGATTTAATGAAGATTCTCCAAATATTTTGAAAAAAGAGATAACTTCATTCTTTTCTTTATTGTATGATCTGAAGGCCATTAACAACCTTCCATCAGTTTTTAATATGCTTGGGTTGAAAATATTACTTTTATTTTCGGATTTTATATCCCTTTTCAATCTTTCTGCAATTAATCCTGTTTTATTTTTTAGCGTTAGAATTGACATGGTTTTGCCTTGGAGATGGTTGGATTCACGTCCATTGATTCCTTACGTAGTGAGTTCTCCCCATATATGATACATTTATTCAACCGATTTCAAGAAATTTCCTGGTCAGAGGGGACTACCTTAATTTTTTGTGTAGAGAAGAGGGTAGAGTATGAAGGTTTTATTCTTGCCAAATATCAAAGAAAATCCTTACTTTTATCTTCTATCTGAATCTCTAAAAAAACATGGCATTGAAACATTAGGTGGTAAAACTTTTCCTTCTATTGGTTGGATTTTAAAAAATAGAAATTTAATAGATATTTTTCATTTTCATTTTCCTAGTAAGATATATCGGCTTGGTCCTTTTACATGGCTGAGATTTTTAATTGTAGTTAGTCGAGTTTTATTTGCCAAAATACTTGGGAAAAAAATATTTTGGACCTGTCACAATATTCTTCCTCATGAAAAAGATGCCCCTTTTTTTGATTGGCTGTTCCATTGTTTTTTGGCGAAAGTTTGCAATGGTGTGATTTTTCATTCCCTTTGCAGTTATCAAACTGCATGTAAAAAGCTGTGTAGGCCATCTCATTTCTCTGTTATTCCACATGGGAATTTTTCTGGTGTCTATGGCCCAAAAATCTGTAAATCCGAAGCTAGGAATGAGCTTGGCCTTCCACAGGACAGGGGTCTTCTCATGTTTTTTGGCCTTATCCGACCGTACAAAGGAGTGGAATATCTCATCAGGGAGTTCCCAAAATTTGAGGGAGATTTGTCCCTACTTATCGCGGGTGGTGGCTCCAAGGCCAATCTGAAAGAATTAAAGGCAAACTCGTTTTGTAAGGATATTCATCTTCGGTTGGGGTTTGTTCCTGAAAGTGAGGTACATCTTTACTTTTCTGCGGCTGATGCACTGGTTGTCCCATATAAAAATATCACCACTTCTGGTGCAGCCATTTTGGGGATAAGCTATGGATTGCCTGTTATTGCCCCTGCCATTGGTGGGTTGCCGGAACTTTTGGAAGGGGGGGGCGGGATTTTGTACGACCCAAATCGCCCAGATGGGTTGGTTGACGCCATTTCGAGGTTTGCTAACTCTGACAGAGGGCTTCTGTCTCAGGAAGCTATTGCGAAGGCAAAAACTCTAAATTGGGAAGCTATAGGAGCCCAAACAGCTTCTTTGTACAGGTCCTAATCAAAATATTGAGTAGGTCTGTGTGCGGCACCTTCTGCCAAAGGGAATTTCATAGGTTTGGGGTTTTGCTCTTCTAGAAAGTGCACGGGATCATTAACTGTTTTTCGATAAGAAGATACCTATTGCCATGTAGTTATTGGGCTCTTATTCCGATCATTCGTAACAGGAGCACAGGGGACCCCGATTCTCTTTTTTACCAAGGCATGTTCCTCCCAAGGGTTATGCTGATCTAATAGTGACGGGGGCTGACCGCTCTTTTCTTGTTTTGAGAGGATATTTGAATGGTGAAAAATTCATTTCTTAAGGTGTCTTATGCATGATGAGGTAATGCAGAGGGAAACGATCAAGGGGCTAGTTTCGGTAGTAATCCCGACGCGGAATAGGCCAGATTTTCTCTTACAGTGCATCGAAAGTGTGTTGGCTCAGACCTACTCCAATATTGAAGTCATTGTTGTTGATGATGACTCAGATTCACCCGTAGAGCCAATTATCGCCCGCCATTTTAAGAACCCCATCCAGGTTATTCGCCATGACGCTTCGCTTGGTGCTCC
The DNA here is from genome assembly GCA_028282145.1 of Thermodesulfobacteriota bacterium. GTDB lineage: Bacteria > Desulfobacterota > Desulfuromonadia > Desulfuromonadales > Geopsychrobacteraceae > JANQIN01. The sequence continues at coordinate 6,924 of JANQIN010000111.1, forward strand.
AGAATCAAGAAATGTCGGTTCCAGAGCAGCCGTTGGAGAGTTCCTTGCGTTCCTGGATGACGACGATCTCTGGTCACCCAAAAAAATTCAAATTCAAATAGAGGCGTTCAAATCGGTCGAGACTGAGGTTGGTGTTGTTTATTGCGGTTGTGAATTGATAGTCGATGGCCGGATAATTAAGAGACCTCTTCCTAAAGGGAGCTCTTCAGATTTTCGGATAAGAGCCTTGAAAAAGTGCCCGATCAATTCGCCGACTCCACTGATCCGGCGACAGTTATTTGAGAAGGTGGGCGGTTTTGACACCGATTTACAAGCTTGTCAGGATTGGGATCTTTGGATCCGTCTCAGCCAAGTATGCAAATTTCACGGGGTGAAAGAGAACCTTGCCTTCTATCGCGTTCATGGTGAGCAGATTTCCAGTTGTCTGGAGAAAAAAATTGATTCCAGAAAGGCCCTTTTGGAAAAGCACTTCTTGGCCTTCAGCGCATTTCCTCACACCCTGTCCTCACATTATCGTCGGCTTGGAGCCCTGTGTGCTTTGGCTTCCAGGAATTCCGAGGCAAATACGTATTTCTTGTCGTCCGTAAAATACTCCAAAGCCAACTGGGGCAGTTGGGTGCACTTGTTACTTCATTGGAGCTGTCGTCCCTTCAACAGGTATGTCATACGCAAACGAGGTGTGAAAAAACAAGGGGGAGTGGAGATATTTGACTAATGAATCCACTGGTTAGCGTCATTATAACGACATATAATCGCAACAATCTTCTATGCAGAGCGATTGATAGTGTTTTGGGGCAAGGTTATCCGCGTATCGAAATTATCGTGGTGGATGATTGTTCGATGGTAGAGGCCGCTCATGAAATTGGGAGCCTCTATGCTGGTCGGGTAAAGTTTGTACGGCATAAAAAAAATAGGGGTTTGGCCGCAGCACGAAATACAGGTATCGATGTTTCTAGTGGCGAGTTAATATCGTTTCTTGATGATGATGACGAGATTTTACCTGACAAGATTGAAAAGCAAGTTGCTTTCTTCAAGGAAAATCCTCGAAGCCATGCAGTTTTTTGTGGGGCCATACAGATGTATGAGGGGGGCAGGAAGGTAGTTCACATCCCAGAAAACTCAGGCCAACTGTTTCCCGAGGTCCTGCACGGGACTCCAAATGCTATTCATACTTTAATGTTAAAAAGAAGTGTATTTGAGACAGCCGGAGCCTTTGATGAAGAGTTAACTCACCTTGAGGATTATGATTTCTGGATCAGGTTGAGCCTTAACTTTCGAGTCGAATCTATTAATGAGGCTTTAGTTCGTTATTATTTTCACGGTGATCAAATGTCAACAAGGGGCCGTGAAAATTTGGTTGGGAGAGATGCTGTAATCAAAAAGCATCAAGAAATTTTTAATAAGCATAGGAATGTTCTATATAAACACCTTAGACGTCAACTTAGAAAAAGTATTTTGCTCGGTGAGTATAGCCTATTTTATAAGTATCTTTTTAACTGCATTAAAATTAGGCCTTTTAGCTCTGATCTCTACGTACATCTTTTTGCTTCTCTTTTTTTGAGGAAGTTTCATAAAGAACTTGTCGTAAAGTATGGGCCCAAAGCAAAAAATGATTTTTTAATATATTGAGTAGGAGTTTCCATGCCTGATGGAATTGATTTTATCGTTCTCTGGGTCGATGGTTCCGACCCCGATTGGGCGCGCGAATATCAGAAGTATTCTGCTTCACCGGCGGGGGGAGACAATAGGATTCGTCGGTATCGGGATCTGGGGATCTTTCATTATTGGTTTCGAGGTATTGAGCTTTTTGCGCCTTGGGTCAGGAAAATTCATCTGGTTACCTGCGGTCACTTACCGCCTTGGTTGGACAAAAACCACCCTAAATTAAATATTGTGAAACATTCTGATTTTATCCCGGAAAAGTATCTGCCGGTTTTCAGTAGCCATCCGATCGAATTGAACGTCCATAAAATTGAGGGCTTAAGTAATGAGTTCGTACTTTTCAATGATGACACGTTTCTTTTGGGTCCATGCAAAAAGTCGGACTTTTTTAAAAATGGGAAACCCAGAGATATCTTTTCCTTAAATGCCATCATTCAGTCATCTATAGCCCATATAAAAATCAACAATATTCAGACAATAAATCATCGTTTTCTCAAACGTGACATTTTCAAACGAAACCTGTTCAAAATATTTAACTTCAGATACCCGACAATAGAAATTATTAAAACTTTATTTCTGTCTATCTGGCCTTGTCTGCCCGGCTTCCTGGACCCCCATCAACCGCAGCCTTTTTTAAAATCCACTTTTCGCGATGTTTGGAATGAGGAAGGGGCGCTGTTAGATCAAACATGTCGCCATAGATTCAGAACCTCATTTGACGTGAGCCCTTCGCTCCTTCGTTACTGGCAATTATGCAAAGGGGCTTTCGAACCTATCGGCCACAAGGATACCTTCTCCGATGGGGTCAGTGACTTAAGCAGTGCGCAGGAGTTTTGTAGTAAGATTCGCTCTGGAAGGTACAGGATGGCTGCTCTTAACGATGAGATTGATGACCAAGCCTGCTATACAGAACTCCAGGCGGTTATTTGCGATTGCTTCGATGAGCTGTTCCCCCATCGGTCCGCGTTTGAGTTGGAGGCCAATGACATAAAATGAAAAGGGGTGATGTCGATTTTGTCGTTACCTGGGTAGATGGTAGCGACCCGGAATGGCGCTCTTCTTTCGAGGAGCATGCGGTGTGTCTGGAAGGGGATAAGAAGGAAAGCCGCTTCCGTGATTGGCCCACACTCAAGTACCTTTTTCGAGGTTTTGAGGAATGTGCTCCCTGGGTACGAAAGGTCCATTTCGTAACCTGCGGACACCTCCCTTCATGGCTGGATGAGTCCCATCCGAAGCTTAACGTCGTAAATCATTCCGATTTTTTGGAAGGCAGGAACCTCCCTGTGTTTAGCAGTCACCCTATTGAAATTAACCTGCATAGAATAGAGGGCCTTTCAGAACAGTTTGTGTATTTCAATGACGATACCTTCCTTTTACAAAGAATGTCCCCTTGCGATTTTTTTAAAAAGGGTGTCCCTCGAGATATGCTTGCCTTTAACGCGATTGCAGAGAGCAAGATTGCACATGTCAAGTTGAATGATGTAAAGATCATTCATAAATATTTTTCGAAAAAGGATGTGGTTTTTCAGAATTTTTTTAAGATATTCAATTACCGGTACAATCTTATTGAAATGATAAAAACGGCGTTGCTTATGCCCTGGCCGGTGATCACCGGGTTTTACGACCATCATTTGCCGCAGCCTTTTTTAAAGAAAACTTTTTCAGAAGTTTGGGAGGCTGAGCCGGAGGTTCTCACACGGGTATCCGCATCAAAGCTGAGAAGCGATGCAGATGTTAACCAGTACCTGTTCCGCTATTGGCATCTTTGCAAGGGCCAGTTCCAACCTATCGGTTTCAAAAGTCGATATATGGATTGGGTGAGGGATGTTGAAGATGCCAAGGCATTCAGGAGGGCACTTCTCTCCAAGCGATATAAATTTTGTTGCATTGGTGATGCTGTTGAGCATGATCAGATATTTGAAGAATGCCAGAAACTAATTTGCGAGGGTTTCGAATCCCTCTTCCCCAAAAAGTCAGGGTTCGAGTTATGAAAACAGTGTTGACCTACGGCACCTTCGACCTTGTCCACATCGGGCATATTCGTATTCTGAAGCGTGCCCGGGAGCTCGGAGATCGGTTGATCGTTGGTCTTTCCACCGATGAATTCAACCGGGTGAAGCACAAGTCTTCGTTTATGTCGTATGAGCACCGAAAAGAGATTCTGGAAGCTCTCCGTTATGTCGATAAGGTGATCCCCGAAAGTACCTGGGAGCAGAAGGTCGAGGATGTTCTGCGGAATGAGGTAGACATCTTTGTTATGGGGGACGATTGGGCTGGAGAGTTCGACTTTCTGAAGGAGCACTGTGAGGTTGTTTATCTTCCTCGGACTCAGGATATTTCGAGTTCAGGTCTGAAGGGGCAGTTGCGGCAGGGATAGATCTTGGAGAGAGCCATGGATCGGATTACAGAAGAGCAGGCCAATAAGGCCATGTCATTAAAAACCTGGTGGGCCATGCCGTTTATTCAGCCGATAGCCCGCAGGTTGGTAGTCTATCTGGTGAATAACACGCAGGTGACAGCCAATCAGGTAACCCTGACCGCAATCGTTCTGCGGATGGTTACGGCGCTTTGCTTTCTGCAGGGCGGTCATCCGTTGCTGGTCCTTGGCGCTTTCAGTTACTGGTTGGCCTATGTCTGCGACTGTACCGATGGCACGGTTGCCCGGTTGAGAAACCAATCTTCCGAGCTTGGTCGCTACCTGGATCATGTGGCGGATCTGATCGGAGACGCTGTCGTGCTTTCGGCTCTTTGTTGGTCCTCCGGGGTTTGGGGTACCTATCTCTGGGCCGGAATGCTGGCGATGCAGGTCGGCGAGTGCTATGTCAGCTATCTTGCTGGATTCGCCATCGCTGAGAACGGAAACGCAGCCGACTCACCTCGAATCCTGGCGTTGGTCAACCGATACCGCCAGTGGTGGTTCCGAAAGAACCTCAAATCGTTCTTCTCCCTGCCCGATTACACGGCCGTGACATTTGTTTTGTTCCCTTTGCTTGGACGGCCTGACCTTGGTCTGACGGTGGGCTTCTGGTGCCTGTTTGTGGTCACCGCCTATGCGGTTTTTTCCACCTTTGTTTCCATTCATACTGGTGTGAGGCAGTTCCCCTGATGGGGGTGTTGTGGCTGAAAAAGGTCGATGACCTCATTGGTCCCATCCTGACGCGCTTTCCCCTTCCGCTCGGGAAGGTGACTGCTCCCTCTCTGGATGGGCGGTCTGTTCTTGTTGTCCGGCCTGGAGGGTTGGGAGACGCCGTCCTCCTCCTTTCGGTGATCCTGGGCGTGAAAAATGAATTTCCGGGGGTAGCTATCTCGGTTTTGGCTGAATCGCGCAACGCTGCCATCTTTGATCTGATCCCTGGAGTGAAAAGAGTGTATTGCTACGATCGGCCCAAAGACCTGCTCGCAGTCGTTCGTACCCGGTTTGATGTGTTGGTCGATACCGAGCAATGGTATCGGCTCTCCGCAGTCGTTGGCAGGGGGGTCCGGGCGAAGTACAGGGTCGGCTTTGGTACTAACGATCGCCGTCGACTTTTTCATCGAGCCTGTTCTTTTTCTCTGGAAGATTATGAGCTGGACAGTTTCCAGCGACTTTTTTCCGATTGGGTCTTAGAGGGTGGGAGCGCTGAGCCTCCTTATATCGATACCGATCTCCGCGAGGTGGCCGTTTTGAAGGAGCGGTTGGTGATCCCGGACCCCTTTGTGGCCATTTTCCCCGGGGCAAGCATCCCGCAAAAGAGATGGCCTCTGGGCCGGTTTGCGAGTCTGGCTGTACGGATACAGGAAATGGGTTTCACACCGGTCTTTATCGGAGGGCCGGATGAAAAAGAGGCGGGTGATAGCCTTGTTGAACAGGTCGGTGGAATCAATGCCGCAGGGAAAACATCCCTGAAGGAAACCACCTTCTTACTTTCCAGTGCTCGTGCTCTGGTGACCGGAGATTCGGGAGTCCTTCATCTGGCCATGGCGGTAAACTGCCCCACGATTTCGCTGTTCGGGTGCAGCAACCATCTGAAGTGGGCGCCCCGAGGAGAGAGGCACATAGTCGTACGTGTGGATCTGCCCTGTTCGCCATGCAGCAGGTTTGGCAGGGTATCCGATTGCCCTAACGGTCTGGCTTGTATGGAACAGCTTGCAACGGCGGATGTTGTTGCCGCATTTGAAAAAGTTTTGGGAAGATAAATGAACTCTTTGATGACGACATTGGTTGTTCTGTTGGGCTCTGTTTTTGTTTTCGGAACCCTGGTGGGCTCTTTTTTAAATGTCTGCATCTATCGGATCCCCGCCGGGAAGTCGGTGGTGCGACCTCGTTCGTTCTGCCCGACCTGTGGAAAACCGATTGCCTGGTATCAAAATATTCCAATCTTCAGCTATCTCTTCCTTCGTGGATGTTGTTTCAACTGCGGGGTAAAAATTAGCCTCCGTTATCCGGCCATTGAAGCGTTGACCGGCGCCCTTTTTGTTATGGTTGTCTGGTCCTTCGGAATAGCACCCTGGACCCCATTTTATCTGCTTTTTGTGGCAGGCCTGATCACGATCACCTTTATCGACCTTGATCATCAGATCATCCCGGATGTCATCAGCTTGCCGGGGATTCTGGTTGGTTTGCTAAGCGTGTTTTTTGTCCCTTGGATTACCTGGGTAGATTCTATAGGTGGTGTCCTTTTGGGAGGAGGACTACTATATCTAGTAGCAGAACTTTATTTCCTGTTAAAGAAAAAGGAGGGGATGGGTGGAGGAGATATTAAGCTTTTAGCCATGATCGGCGCCTTTTTAGGGTGGAAGGCGGTTTTTCCAGTAATATTTCTTTCATCACTTATAGGAACAATGGTCGGAATACCATTAATGTACTTCACCAAATCCTCTGGTGGCTTGGCAATACCTTTTGGCCCTTTTTTGTCTGTTGGGGCTGTTATATGGCTTTTCTGGGGTAGTTCTATACTTTCCTGGTATTTTTCCTTCTTTTAAAAAACAAAAATTAACATTTTCTCTTGACACGCCTGTTTACCTACCTATAATTATGCTTAATTTTCCAAAATAATGGGCTATTGATATCCAATGAAGAACAATGTGAAAAAATTTCGGGAATCCTTTCTGATGAGCAAAGCGGAGCTTGCACGAAAGGCCGGTGTATCTCCTCTGACCATCAGTCGGATTGAGGACGGCTGTGATTGCCGTGTGGAAACCAAAAGGAAAATCCTTCTAGGTTTGGGGATGAAGTTGACGGAAAGAGAGAAGGTTTTTCCCGGCGGCGGGTAATGGCGGCGCATTTTTTGCTGTTGTGTGGTTGTGTAGCTGTGTAGCTGGAAATTGGTGCTAACACAAATTGTAGGAAAGAGGCCATGTTCTCAGGGAAGAAAGAACTGCTAGGGGTCGATATCGGAACCAGCTCGATCAAGGTTGTGGCGTTATCCGAGTCAAAGGGCGTGTTCCATTTGGAGGGGTTGGGTAGCGTGCCTCTGCCGCCGGAAGCCATTGTCGATAACTCCATTATGGATGCCGTTGCTATTACGGATGCTTTAACCGGCGTTCTTGAGAGTCTGAAGCTGAAGCATAAAGGCGCAGCGACCTCCGTCGCGGGCCATTCTGTGATTATTCGAAAGATTCAACTCCCTTTGATGGCAGAGGAAGAGCTTGAATCGCAACTCCAATTTGAAGCTGAGCAATACATCCCCTTTGATGTGGCCGATGTTTATATTGACTTCCAAATCCTTGGGCCGGATGCAAAAGACCCTTCCCAGATGAATGTCATTCTCGTGGCAGCCAAACGGGACTTTATCGAAGACTATCAGGCGTTGTTTGGTGACGCCGGTCTGCAACTGCGAGTTCTGGATATCGACTGTTTTGCGGTCGAGAATATGATGGAGGTCAACTACGGCTTCCTCGAGGATGAAATTGTTGCTCTGGTCGATGTCGGAGCCAGCTCGGTTAGTGTCAATATCCTCAAAGGTGGGGAGTCCGTTTTCACTCGCGATATCCAGGCCGGAGGAAACTACATCAACGAAGAGTTGCAAAAGCGACTTGGTCTGAGCAGTGATGTGGCAGAGTTGCTGAAGCTGGGCCAGGAGAGTGATGAGGTTGAGATGGAAACGGCCGAGGCCATTTTAAAGGAATCGGCCATGAGTCTCGCTCAGGATGTTCAACGTTCGCTTGACTTTTTTACTGCGACAGCCGGGGATGACAAAATTCAAAAAGTTTATCTTGTCGGTGGGGCGTCAAAAATGCCTCAATTGAAAGCTGGCATGGAGGAGAGGATGGGGGTCCCGGTTGAAGTCGCTGATCCGTTCCGCGGGTTGGCCGTGAACGAGAAGAACTTTGATCCGGAGTACCTGGAAGTTGTCGGGCCGGACTTTGGTGTGGCCGTTGGGTTGGCAACCAGAAGGGTGGGTGACAAATGATTCGCGTTAACCTGTTACCTGTTCGCGAAGCCCAACGAAAAGAACGGCTGAGAAGTCAGCTGTCCATTCTCGTACTGAGTGCGATTGCCGTTTGTCTTGTCTGTGCCGGGATCTACATCACCACGTCAATGAAAATCTCCGCCAAACAAGATGAAAACGCTCAGATCCAGAAGGAAATCAAAGATCTGAAAAAGAAGATCGGCAAAGTTGACAGGTTAAAGCGCCTCAAGGCCGATCTGGAGAAAAAACTCAAAGTTCTGGCGCAGCTCAAGGCCAATCGTAAAGGTCCTGTCCACCTCATGGACGAACTGAGCATCGCCCTGCCGGAAAAACTCTGGCTGGATAAATACAGCAAAAAAGGCAACCGTATCCGGATCCAAGGGGTTGGTCTGAATGAGCCCATTGTCGCCGACTTTATGCGTCGGCTTGAAGCCTCCCCCTACTATGGAGGGGTTGAACTGGAGGTGACCTCCCAGAAAAAGAAGAAGGGCGGGCTGAAGGTGTACAATTTTAAACTCAAGGCCAAGCCGGAAGATCCGGACGCCAAGAAGAAAAAAGCTGAAGCCGCCAAAAAGGCGGGGAAGAAATAGGGGGCACTATGGATCAGCGATTACAAAAAGTACTGATGCTGCCTATCTATGTTCGGCTTCTTCTTCTGGCGACGATCCTGGGGGTTATTGGGACTGGGTTCTATTTTGGCGCATACCAGCCTCAGCTTTCAAAATATCAGAAGCTTGAGAAAAACAATGCAAAACTTAAGAAAAGCCTGAATGAAAAGAGGCGGTATGCGAATAACCTCCCAAAATACAAGGCCGAGTACGACCAGCTGAAGATTCAGTTGGATCAAAGCATCAAGGAATTGCCTAAGAAGAAAGAAATTCCAACGTTACTGACCAGTATCGCCGGACTTGCAAAAAAGCAGGGTCTTGAGGTTCTGATGTTCAAGCCCAAGAAGGAAGTGGCCAAAGGTTTTTACGCCGAGGTGCCCGTGGAATTAAAACTTCAAGGCGCTTTCCATCAGGTCGGCATGTTTTTCGATGCTGTCGGTAGACTGGACCGTATCGTCAACGTTGGTGATCTCGACATGAAGAGAGCCGGGAAAGGTGGGGCGGGTAAGTTGTCTGTGACCTGCCGGGCCGTAACGTTCCGATTTGTTGAAAAACCTCCCCCCCCTAAGAAGGGGAAAAAGAAGCGTAAAAAGAGAAGGAGGTAAGAGGCGGTGTTGATGAAAAGACTCCTCATAACTCTGGTAGCTGTCGGCGTCGCGTTCTCAGTTCCTGTCGGATATTCTGTTGCGGAAGAGGCCGAGGTTAAAACCGAGACGACTAAGAAAAAAGCCGACTTCAAATACAGCGGACAAGGGCGACGTGACCCGTTCAAACCCTTACTGAAGCAGAGGCGCCCTGTAGGGCCGGCTAGAACCACTCCTCTTGAACCTTTGGAGAGATTTACGCTTGGCCAGTTGAAGGTAAAAGCGGTTTTGCTCGGATTCAAAGTCCCAAGAGCTATGGTCCAGGCGCCGGACGGCAAGTCCTATATCGTCGTTCCCGGCAGCAAGATTGGGAAAAACAGAGGGATCGTCCAGGGAATCAATCCTGAAGCTGTCGTTGTCAAAGAAACATATTATGATTTTTCAGGTGATATACGTACTAGTGTGAAGCAGATCAAGCTTCCGAAACGGAAGGGAATTTAAGGGCCATGACTGGAGCAATGAAAAAGTTCAAGGGCGCGATGGTTACCGTTTTGGTTGTCTCTCTGTTGGCAACTGTAGGGGCAGTTCCGTTGTTGGCCGACAATCATTCGGGTGAGAAAGCTGAGGCCAAAACGGAAAGTCTGGTCCTTTCGCCTGGAGGCACTTTTGAGAAATTCCGTTATTTCTCGTTGACAACACCTCCACGACTTGTTGTCGACATTTACGGTTCCGGGTTTGATATCGTCAAGGGGGCCCAGCCCCTTTCAAGCGGTTTCAAGCAGTTCCGTGTGGGAGAATACAAAGACAAGATCCGATACGTGTTTGATGCGGATGGTGAGGCCTTGCCTGCCTATACGGTTCAACGCGTTGCCGACGATATCCAGGTGACTTGGTCTGCAGATCAGACTTTGAAGCCGATGGTTTCCCAAAAGGCCGGGTCTCAACCGGTTGTCACAGGGGACAACAGTGTCCTGGCTCTGGATTTCGGAGTAAAGGGTAATGATTCGGTGTTTAAAATCGGCTTGCAGAAGGCCGGTACTCTCATTCCGGCTGAGGTGAATGGGCGCACCATTATCTTTGGTGTCAAAAACGCTTACCTTAAACCTTCGTTGCGTCGCTATATTGACCCCTCGGCCTTTCCAAGCATCGTCAGTAAAATAACTCCCTACGTGACCGGTAAAGATGCTCGGTTTGCTGTAGAGCTTCGGGAGACCTCCGATTTTGATCTGAGGATGGCTGGAAACGAACTGATTTTCAATGTCCCCAACGGGAAATGGGCTTTCCAGAAACCCGCCGATAAAACGGTTGCCGCCCCATCACTCACCTCCGGCACTGTTGTGGAAACCATCGATGGCGATCAGCCGCCGGTTCTTCAGGAAAGTGCCTCTGCCGTTGATACCGGGGAAGTCTCCGGCCAGGTGACAGCTCCTGTGTCAACAGCGATGCCGCTGACGGAACCTCTCGGCGCGCTTGGCAAGAAACAGAAGCAGTACACCGGCGAAAAGATTTCCCTCGTCTTTGATAGTGCCAAAGTGCGGAATGTCCTGCAGCTCATTGCTGAAGTCAGCAACATGAATATTATTGCCAGCAAAGATGTCAAGGGAACAGTTACTCTTCGGCTGATCGATGTTCCCTGGGATCAGGCACTGGATGTTATCTTGGATGTCACTGAACTCGGGATGCTGCAGGATGGCAATGTGATCCGGATTCTCCCGTCTAAAAAGATCCGTTCCCTTCGGGAGGCTGAGCTGACCAGTTTAAAAGCGCAGGAAAAGCTCGAGCCTCTTTCCACAGAAGTGTTCAAGATCAGTTACACTGATTTGAAGAATATCAAAAAGGCAGTTGGTGATGTTCTCAGCGATCGTGGGAAGATCACCGAAGATGCTCGAAATAAGCAGCTTATCGTTAGCGATGTCCCGGCACGTTTAGCTGAGGCACGGAAGTTAATTGATATTATTGATACTCCAGAAAAACAGGTTCTAATCAGCGCACGTATTGTTGAAGTCGATGCAAACTTTAGCCGAGAACTGGGTATTAACTGGTCGCTGAACTGGGTACATGGCGGTAGTGATACCCAGGAGATTGATATCGGTGGTGGTGGTGACTTCTCTGTGCCGACCCAGGAACTTGTGGACGACGGAATTATTGAGAATATTTCCGGTTTCAGTACCTTACTCGGGGTTGGACACACAACAGCGAGTCAATCGATTATTGTTGCAATGCAGATTTCTGCACTGGAAGAGCAGGGGAAGGCCAAGACAATCGCTGCTCCAAAAGTTGTGACTCTGAACGGGGAGGAAGCGAAAATTTCCCAGGGGACCTCGATCCCGTACTCCACCATCAGCGACAGCGGTACAAAAGTTCAATTCATTGACGCTACTCTTGAACTGAAAGTAACCCCGGTAATTAATCCGGATGGTTCTGTCATCTTGGACATCAAAGCTTCCAATAATTCCCCTTCGGCTTTGGCCAATGCAAGTGTTCCCGGCATTGATAAAAAGGAAACTGAGACCAAAGTGTTGGTTCAAGACGGAGAAACAACGGTAGTTGGGGGGATCTTCACTGAGGATACCTCAGAAGGGGAGAATGGTGTACCTATCCTGAAAGATGTTCCTGTTCTTGGACACCTCTTTAAGGCCTCCAGCAAGTCAACAACACAAACGGAACTTTTGGTTTTCATTACTCCAAGAATCTTGAACTAAGTTTTCTTGCAGGGAAATGAAAAGGACAGGTTTTGACCTGTCCTTTTCTGTATAAAACGATGGAAAAAAAGTCTATTTCGCTCCTCGGATTTATGGGAGCCGGTAAGACAACAGTTGGTTCCTTGTTGGCGCGCGAATTCGGAATTCCTTTTGTGGATCTGGACCAGATGATTTCTTCTTGTGCCGGTAAACCCATACCGGATATCTTTCGGGAGGATGGCGAAGAGTATTTTCGGGAACTCGAGTCCCGACTCTTGGGTGCTGAGCTCAACAAGGGGGCTGTTGTCCTTTCCACCGGCGGGGGCGTTGTTGAGTGGGAAAGAAATCGGGCTCTCATTTCTGAAAAGAGTATCGGAATCTATCTGGAGGCCCAGTGGGAAACGCTTGTTTCTCGTGTAGGTACGGGAGAAGGGCGCCCTTTGGCCAAGGACCCGGACGAGATGAAGCAAAGGTTCGACGCAAGACAGAAACTTTATAAACAGGCGGAAATGACTGTTCAGACCGATGGTTTAACGCCGGATCAGGTTGTCAAAACTATCCTGTGTTTGTTGGAGACGATAGAAGGTGAGTGAAGTTCGAATTGAAGTAGGTTTAGGGGACCGTAGTTACCCCATCTGGATCGGTCCAGGATTGCTTCCACGGATTGGCGAGGCCCTTTCAGAGGTCTCCTTCCCCAAGAAGCTGGCGATTGTTACCAATGAGATCGTGGAGCCTCTTTATGGCAATACCCTTCGCTCTGCCCTGGAAAATGCAGGATACGAAGCGCACACGATTGTTCTTCCGGACGGGGAAGGCACGAAAACCCTGCAGGTCCTTGAGACGATCTTTGATGGATTAATTGAGTCCGGTATCGATCGTGGCTGTGGTCTGTTAGCCCTTGGCGGTGGGGTGATCGGTGATATTGCCGGATTTGCGGCAGCCTCCTATATGCGGGGAATCCCCTTTGTTCAAGTGCCGACAACGCTTCTTGCCCAAGTGGACAGTTCCGTCGGAGGGAAAACCGCCGTTAACCATCCTCTGGGAAAAAACCTGATCGGTGCCTTCTATCAGCCGAAATATGTCTTGATTGATGTCGATACGCTGAAGACCCTGGAAAAACGTGATCTCGCAGCCGGAATGGCGGAGGTCGTCAAGTATGGGGTGATTCGCGATGAGTCGTTCTTCCGTTACCTGGGGGAAAATCGGAAAAAGGTGCAGGATCTTGTGCCTGAAACATTAGTGGAAATTATAAAGAAATCTTGTCAAATCAAGGCAGATATTGTAGAAAATGACGAGAAAGAGAAGGGTTTACGGGCCCTTCTGAATTTCGGACATACGTATGGCCATGCGGTTGAAACGTTGGCTGGGTATGGGGAGTACAGGCACGGAGAAGCGGTCGCTATCGGAATGGTTGTCGCCGCCCAGGTATCCCGTGCCTTTGATCTTTGCTCGGACGAGGATGTTGTTGCCATACGGACGCTGTTGGCAGATTACGATCTGCCGATCAGTCCACCCGAATTTCCTCTTGATGCCGTTATTGGTGCCATGAAGCGGGACAAAAAGGTGAAAGCCGGGCTGTTTACCATGGTGCTGAATCATGGCATCGGCAGGGCCGACATCCACCCGGTGACCGATCTGGAACAACTGTTTGAACCTTTTTGTGGCTGATTATCTCCGCATTTGACCAAGGAACCTGCCATGACCGATTTGGGAAAGGCCCCCATCCAGACCGCAACTCTTGCTGAGATTTACCTGAAACAGGGCTTTTTGGAGAAGGCCAGAACGGTCTATGTCGGGATATTGGAAGACGATCCGACCAATGCCGAGGTCAAACAGAAAATTCAGTCTATTGATGAGATGCTGGTCGTCGAACAGGGAGGGGAAACCTTGTCCGCTGATCCTCAGGATGAAGAACCAGCCGTGCCGGTTTCAGGCGGCTCCGTGCTGGATCAATTGAATCGCTGGTTGGATGCCATCGAGAAGAGGAGAGCCCATGTTTAAAGCTATTCTGCAGGGGATTCTGGATGAGAGCAATGGCATGGGGGTGGTGCTGATGGGTTACGACGGCATTGCTGTGGAACAGGAAATGGCACAAGGGGAAAGTGTCGACCCCCACCTGGTAGCCGTAGAGTATGCCAACGTGCTGAAAGAGGTTCAGAAAGCCGCTGAGGTGTTGCAGACCGGAGGGCTGGAAGAGGTTTCAATAAATACCGGGCGCTTTCGGGTGATTCTCCGAATGCTGACGGACGAGTACTTTGTCGCACTCACCCTTCGTCGTGATGGCAACTTTGGCAAAGCCCGCTATCTGTTGATGCGTGACGCGGAGAAACTGAAGAAGGAACTGATGGGATAGTATGAAAATTCTTCTTCTGAACGGTCCAAATCTGAACCTTCTTGGCCAAAGAGAACCGGGCGTTTATGGCCGGGAAACCCTTGCAGATATTGAGAAGAACCTTACCAAGGTTGCTGCTCGGTCGGGATGTGAACTGGAGTGTTTCCAATCCAATCATGAGGGGGCTCTGGTCGATCGTATCCATCAGGCCTTTTCTGGTGGGGTGAACGGAATCCTGATCAATCCCGGGGCCTTTACACACAGCAGCATTGCCCTTCGTGATGCTGTTGCCGGTGTTGCGCTACCGACGGTTGAAATCCATCTCTCCAATGTCCATGCCCGTGAAGAGTTTCGGCAACACTCCTACATCGCTCCCGTGGCTATCGGGCAGATTCTCGGGTTTGGGCCGCTGGGCTACGAACTGGGTCTTAAAGCTCTGGTTCATCATCTGGGAGGTGCAGGGTAATCCATGACCATTGGTCGTCAGGCAGGGCTGAATCAACTGTTGGACCAGTTTGAACTCGACGCCCTTCTTATCCTTTCCCGGCCGAACCTTCGTTACCTGTGTCACTTCAGCGGTACCGACGGGGCCCTTGTTCTCACCCGAAACGGCAGCACCTTCCTGACCGACAGCCGTTATACATCACAAGCCCGAAGTGAAGTTGTTGCGGACAGGATCACCGAATATTCCACCAAGGTGGAAGATCTGGTAACGGCCATCGTTAACATGGAAAGTTACCGGATAGGGTTTGAACTGGAAGACCTGACGGTAGGACAGCTAAAGAGGTTTGAAAAGGCCTCCGAGGGCAAGCTGGAATGGGTGGGAATTGGCGATGAATTGACGCGTCTTCGCATCCTGAAAACACCGGGAGAGATCGAAGGGCTTGAAAAAGTGGCCCAATTGCACAGAAAGGCCTTTGCTCAAATCGAGCCGATGCTGGTTCCCGGGGCTGTGGAAGCCGAGATTGCACTGGAACTTGAATTGGCTTTGCGGAACCAGGGAGCTGAAGGAAAGGCCTTTGATTATATCGTGGCCTCTGGACCACGTGGTGCGATGCCACATGGTGTTGCCTCAACCAAGGCTCTTGTCTCAGGCGAACTGGTGACCATTGATTTCGGTGCTTGTCTCAACGGTTATCACTCGGATGAGACAGTGACGGTTGCCCTGGGGGATGTCTCCAGTGAGATGAGAGGGGTTTTTGATATTGTTCTGGAGGCACATGATCGTGCCATGGGGGCCGTTGCTCCGGGAATTCCTTTAAAAGAACTTGATAAAATTGCCCGGGATTTTATTTCTGAAAAAGGGTATGGTGACAACTTTGGACATGGGCTGGGGCATGGAGTTGGACTGGAGATCCATGAACAGCCTTCGGTATCTCAACGGTCTGAGTTGATTGCCGAACAGAATATGGTGTTTACGATTGAACCGGGAATCTATGTTGAAGGGTTGGGCGGGGTCAGGATAGAAGACACCGTGGTCGTTACTGAATCCGGGTGCAGACCACTGACCGTTCTCCCCAAAAAATTCCGAAAAATCCCGGTGGTTTAAACCAAAAGAATGTGAGTCAGGAGGATTAATTCCATGGATATGAAAGATCTGCGGTCGCTGGTAAAGATGATTACCGACAGCGATATTACTGAATTTGAGTTGAACCAGGGGGATGAAAAGATCCTGATCCGTCGCGGTCAGGAAAAAGAGATTGTCACCGTAGCCGCCCCTGTGGCCCCTGCTCCTGTCGCCGCCGCACCCGCTCCCGCCACCGCTGCTCCGGCGCCTCAAGTGGTTTCGGAAGCTCCTCCGGTTGTGGAAGGGGAGACCATCAACTCCCCCATGGTCGGTACCGTTTATCGGAAACCTTCGCCCGACGCGGATCCTTTTGTCGAGGTCGGTGCAACCGTGGAAAAAGGCCAGACCCTGTGCCTTGTGGAAGCGATGAAGCTCTTCAATGAGATCGAAGCTGATTTCAAATGTCGGATTGTTGAAATCCTCAAAGATGACGGGCAGCCGGTCGAGTTTGGTGAGCCCCTGTTCCGCATTGAGCGCCTGTAGGCGATTCCCCGCATTCCCAGGGAGAAGCGACGTACATGTTTCATAAAATCCTTATAGCCAATCGTGGAGAGATTGCTCTGCGAATCATTCGGGCCTGCAAAGAGCTCGGGATTAAGACGGTGGCTGTTCACTCGGATGCAGACCACGAGGCGTTGCATGTCAAACTGGCAGACGAGTCGGTCTGTATCGGTCCTGCTTCCAGTACCGACAGTTATCTGAACATGCGGGCCATTATCGCTGCTGCCGAGGTGACCGACGCTGAAGCGATTCATCCCGGTTACGGCTTTTTGTCCGAGAACGCCGAGTTTGCAGAAATCTGCACTAAATGTGGAATCAAGTTCATTGGTCCTTCGCCTGAAGCCATGCGGCAGATGGGGGACAAGATCAGTGCCCGTCAGACCGTGACCGCAGCCGGTGTTCCGATCCTGCCTGGGACCACTGACAGTGTGGAATCCCCCGATGAGGCGGTTCGAATCGCCAACGAAATCGGATTCCCTGTCATTATCAAGGCGTCCGCCGGCGGCGGTGGCCGTGGTATGAAGGTGGTTCATTCGCCGGCCTCCCTCCCCAATGCTTTTGCAATGACTCGCAAGGAAGCCGAAGCGGGCTTTGGCGTTCCGGATGTCTATATTGAAAAGTTTTGTGAGCGGCCTCGACACGTTGAGATTCAGATTCTGGCAGACGAACAGGGTAACGTGGTTCATCTGGGAGAGCGTGATTGTTCAATCCAGCGACGGCACCAGAAGCTGATTGAAGAGGCTCCCTGTCCTGTCATTTCGGAAGACGTGCGGAAAAAGATGGGCGAATGTGCTGTTGCGGCCGCCAAAGAAGTGGGCTATACCTCCGCCGGTACCATTGAGTATCTGTTGGACGAGGACGGTTCCTTCTACTTCATGGAGATGAACACCCGGGTCCAGGTGGAGCACCCTGTCACCGAAATGGTCACCGGTGTCGATATCGTCAAGGAACAGATTCGGGTGGCGGCTGGTCTTCCCCTGCAATGCAAGCAGGAAGATATCACCATTCAGGGGCATTCGATCGAATGCCGGATCAACGCCGAGGACCCGGTGAAGTTTACCCCGTTCCCTGGAAAGATCGACGGGTATCATACCCCCGGCGGTCTCGGCGTCCGGATCGACAGTGCCGTCTATGATCAATACACGGTTCTGCCGTATTATGATTCCATGATCGCCAAGCTGATCGTCCATGCCGATACCCGTGAAGAGGCGATCCGGCGCATGGCGCGTGCTCTGGACGAGTACATCATCGACGGCATCAAGACCACCATCCCGTTCCATCAGAAAGTCATGGAGAATCGGGAATTCTGTGAGGGAGAGATCGATACCAACTTTTTGGAACGAGTGACCCTCTAGTCGTAACATTCTTAACCTGAGAGGCGGTCAGAGTACTGTAACTCTGGCCGCTTTTCTTTTTTCACTCTCATGGCACTGACTCTTGGTTATATCGATTATCTGAACTGTGTCCCTTTTTTCCACTATCTGAAGGAAAGCGGATTCAGCGGTGACATCATTCGAGGCGTCCCCAGCCATCTCAACAAGCTTCTTCGTGAAGGGACGATTGATGCCTGCCCATCCTCCTCCTTCGAATACGGACTGAACTGGGCCGACTACGTCTTGCTGCCCAATCTGTCCATCAGTTCGGTTGGTCCGGTCGGATCGGTTCTTCTTTTCTCGCCGATTCCCCCCGAAGAGCTTTCCGGCATTCCGATCGCTCTCACCGGTGAGTCCGCGACATCGGTGAACCTTCTGCGCATTCTTTTGCCGGAATTTTATGACACAGCGCCAGTGGAAGATTATCTCCCGGAGACATCGGTCGAGACGGTTATCCAGGAGGGTAAACCGGCCCTACTGATAGGAGATCGTGCTTTGCGACAGGCCAAGCAAGCTCCGGAGGGAACCCTGTTCGATCTGGGAGAACTTTGGACCCGGCACACCGGGTTGCCTTTTGTTTTTGCCCTGTGGATGGTTCGAAAGGACAGTGTTGAGAAAAAAGCGGGGAATGTTCACCAACTCATTCATCAGCTTTACAACTCTCTGGACAAAGCCTGGAAGACGATCGACTCCATGGCACACGCCGCCAGCTCAAGGCCCTCGTTTTTGGCGGCCAGGGAGATCAAATCGTACTGGGAATTGATGTCCTTTGAACTGGGGGAAGCCCATCAGGAAGGCCTGTCCCTTTATTTCAGACTCTGCGTTAAGCACGGCCTCTTAAAACAGGAGCCGCTTCTGAATTTTATTCCGATGGCTGGTGATTGACATCCGCACGAGAAACCGGTAAAGAATAGCGACACTTCGCCCGGATGGCGGAACTGGCAGACGCAAGGGACTTAAAATCCCTCGGCCTTATGGCTGTGCGGGTTCGATTCCCGCTCCGGGCACCAGATGAAAGCTCCCAACAGAACAGGTTGGGAGCTTTTCCTGTTTCCACCCTTCGTGGAATTACGGTATAAGACTAAGGTTATTTTGAATCGTTGGTTTTTCACCGCAAAGAAGGACTTCAGGTATGAAAATAGATCGATTTATGGCGCTCCAGATTCTCACGGCGTCCCGGGTGTTTATCGCCGCATTGGCTGTGGCGATTCTTGTCGGATTTGGCGTCAGCCTTTCGACGGTTCTGGTAACGATTGTTCTGGCCGGGATTGTGGAGTTGACAGACCTGTTTGATGGAATCATTGCCCGTAAGTACGATCTGACAACCGATTTCGGCAAGCTTTTCGACCCGTTTACTGATTCAATTTCTCGCCTGGCCCTCTTTTTTGGGATGGGGTGGGTTGGCATTGTTCCTCTCTGGTTACCCATCGCCATGAGCTTTCGGGATATCTGTGTCGCCTATTTCCGTATCTTTTCCATGCAACAGGGAGTTGTCATGGCCAGCCGGCTGAGTGGAAAGGCCAAAGCCTGGTTTCAGGGGGTCGGAACCTTTTTACTGCTGATTCTGGCTGGGTTGACGGAGTGGGGCCGGGATATGACCGCCTGGGTGACGCCCGTTGCATGGATCATTCTTTTCGGGACCCTTTGGTCTCTGGTGGATTACGCCTACGGTCTTTACCGAACCGTACAGACAAAGACGTAAAGAGACCCTCTTCGGATCAAGGAAGAAGCCGGACGTACCATTTTTCCGTCACACGGAGGAAGGAAAAAAAAGTTTCGGACCAGAGGCGCTTGGCCGGTTTTCGGTAGGGGCGGGTGATATAGGCCACCCGGATGCCTGCAGACAGACCGGCCATGACCCCCGTCAGTAACCTGTCATCTGCAATGATCGCCTGTTCGGGCTTGACTTCGGCCTGTGCAAGGCAGATATCGATTCCGTCGGTGTACGGTTTTTTCCGGGGTGCCTTGATAAATTGAACTTCGGGAAAGGCCTCGGCAAAATAGTGTTTTCTCTCTTCCGAAGGTTTATTACTCAGAATAAAGACCTTCCCCGCCTGAAACCGTTTTACCATCCCCTGCAGCCAGGGGACCACTTCCGGTTCCAGTTCTCCCTCACCGTGGGCGGCCAGAACTCCGTCAAAATCAAGGATCAGACAGTGAATATCCCGTTCCTCCATCTCTGAAACGGTCAGGGTGGTGACCTGGGAGCGGTTTTCTACCGCAGAGCCGATGACCTCCCGTAAACGTTTTCGGTGTCGGAAACCAAGAAGAAAACCGTAAAGAATGTGTTTCATGGAAAACCTTGTGGGCCGGTGTTTACTCATCCAAGACCGAAAGGGCACTTTCGATCATTCGTTCAGCACCCAGAGCCTCTAGGATGGTATAGCGATCCGTTTTGACCGAAGACGCTTCCCGGATGGCTTGGATCAACTCCTGTCGGGAGATGTCGAGATCCGCCAGATCCTGCCAGTTGACAGGAAGACCGATCTTGGCATAGACCTCTTTGAGTTCTTTCACATAGCTCCCATGGGCCTGGCTGGAGATCAGGGCTCCGACAGCCACGAGTTCTCCATGGGTTGCCGTGGTATCAAATCCCTGCAGGCGGTTGTAGGCGTGGTAGAACTTGTGATCGAACCCACTGGCAGGACGGCTGGAACCGCAACGGTTCATCGCCGCTGCACTGGCAATAAGAGCACAACCAAGATCCTCAATAAACGACGTGTCCGTGAGAGGGCTTTCTTCTTCAAGGCACCGTTTAAGGGTCGCGTAAGCGGCCGATTTGGACTGGTATCCGGAGGTGCTCTCGTAGAGTTCCTTACCCTCTCGTGCCGCCAGGCGCCAGTCTTCAATTGCGGTGAGATTGGACAGAAGGTCCCCGATCCCGGATCGCATTCGTCGCTCATACCCCGAGTCTTTGGATTGAATCAGGCTGATGTCAACCACAACGGCCATCGGTGTGTTCGCAGTCAGAGTTGCAACCCCGTCCTTGCCAAGGTTCAACACCGAAAACGGGGACGCAAATCCGTCATTGGCCAGTGAGGTTGGAACGGATACAAAGGGTAGGTTCAGTTTGAAAGCCGCATACTTTGCAACATCAATGACCGTTCCGCCGCCGATACCAAACACGATATCGTGGGTTTTTCGCCCGCATTGAATCATGCCGTAGCGAGCGTCCAGGGCCGAGAGAACGACCTTGGGGGGAACTTCGATTTTCCGCAGCCTGGTCACTGCGTTAGCCACGAGGTCCTGTACCTCCTCAAACCGGTTGCTGTCCACAACGCGGGTCGTGACCGACATCCCCTGCGCTTCGAGGTCCAGCGCGATCTTCTCGCCGGCGATCTTCCGGGTATAGGGGCCGACGACCACCAGGGGGGATTGGAAACGAAGCCGGGGAAAGTCGGGCTTAAGTCGGCAACTGATAAAGGCCGGTATATCCGGAATATGGGAAGCGACCTCCTCGAACAGGGGGATGGTGAACTGTTTGGGGGCTCTCGGCTTAAGATAGCCTTTGTAGGCGCCGCCAAGGCGGTTGATGACCTGGTCGATGGCTTTGTGAGTCAATTTCATGTTTGGCCTGTTTACGACAGTACAGAGAAAGAGAGGGAAGTATAACAAAAGCCGTTCGGGAACGGCAATCTTGACTCGAAAGACCGGTTTCGGGTCGTGGTGTGCCGATACCCTGGCAAAGCAAACGTGCCGCAAAAGAAACAGTTTTGTAAGTCAATGATTTTTTTATATATTTAAAAGGAGGTGTTCGCCGTATCAACGACTGAATCGGAGTGAGGATGGACCTTTTCTTCTACCTGCTTTCGCTGAGTATCAGCGTTGTCGCATCGATTCATGTCATTCTGCGAAAGAAAGATCCACGTTCTGCACTGGGTTGGTTGGCGGCTTGTTTATTTGTTCCGTTTCTTGGAGCGGCCTTCTACGCGCTGTTCGGGACCAGCCGGGTGCGTAGGCGTGCTCGCCGAAAAGTCCAAAAAGGTAATTGGCGACGCAGACCTTTGTCGGGCGAAGGCCGTCGACATACAGCCGAGCTTGCCGAACCGGAACTTTCCGGGAATATCGAATCTCTCCTCAAGGCGACCCGGAAGATAACCGGGCAACCTCTTCTGGCCGGGAACGCCGTCACGCCTCTGCATAACGGTGAGGGGGCCTATCCTCGCATGCTGGAACGAATCCGGCAGGCTCGGAACTGTATTTACCTGTCGACCTTTATCTTCGAATCCAATCGGACCGGACGCGAATTTAAAGAGGCCCTTGCCGCAGCGGCCGAAAGGGGGGTAGAGGTCTGTGTTCTCATTGATTCCATCGGGGAATTATACAGTTTCCCTCTGGCCAGTTCCCTTTTTAAAGGTACCCGGGTTAAATTCAGTCCCTTTCGACCTCAGAGTCCCTTCGGTCGCCTCATCTATATCAATTTCAGAATCCATCGAAAGATCATGGTGGTGGATGGTGAAGTCGGTTTTACCGGGGGAATGAATATTGGAGACAGGCATCTGATCGAGGATGTTCCAAACTCCAGGGCCAGTGCCGATATCCATTTTGAATTTACCGGCCCCATTGTTCAGCAGATGGCGGAACTGTTTACGGAAGATTGGCTGTTTGCCACCGGTGAACAGCTCACCATTGAGCCCCAGGTCCGGTCGGTACAGACTTCAGAGAGTTTCTGCCGTGGAATCACCTCAGGGCCCAATGAGGAAAACGAAACCATGTTGTTTGTTTTCCTCTCCGCCATCTGGAAGGCCCGACGCTCGATCAAGATCATGACCCCTTATTTTGTTCCGGAGCGGCAACTGATTTTTGCTCTGAAAATTGCAGCGATTCGAGGGATTCAAATCGATGTCCTCCTTCCGGAGAAGAATAACCTCTGGTATGTGGAAAGGGCTTCACGGTCCAATTTCGAGGAACTTCTGGAATGCGGTGTGCGGCTTTACAAAGTCCCGCCTCCGTTCTTTCACACCAAGTTTTTTTTGATCGATGACGAATACCTCAACGTTGGCTCCTCCAATATTGATTCCCGGAGTTTCCGGATCAATTTCGAGTACAACGTTGAGATCATCGATACTAATCTGTCATCGTATTTTTCTCGCTATTTTGCCACCCAGAAAGAGGCCGCGGTACCGGTAACACGGGACCAGATCAAAGACCTGCCGCTGGTGACTAAAATCGTGGATTCAACCTTCCGGCTCTTTACCCCCTATCTGTAGAAATAGTGGCTCCGAGAACCTTTTCTCCTTCGTGAGACTGAACGATTGACTCCAGGGCCGCAAGGACCTCCTGGTCGTATTTATCGTGCTGTTGCTGAAGGATGGTGAGTGCTTCGTGGAGAGGACGTGCGGGGCGATAGGCACGGGGTTTGACCATGGCACAAAAGGCGTTGGCGACGGCCAATATCCGCGCTGAGCGATGAATCTGTTGACCCGAAAGGCCGTTGGGATAACCGGACCCATCCAGCAGCTCATTCATCTGGTGCACGGCGGGATAAACCGGCAGGTCGAAGTTGATCTCCTTCAGAATATCTCCCGCGTAGGTGGCATGTTTTTCCAGCTCCCGCCTTTCTTCTCCGGTCAGGGTTTCAGGTTTGGTCAGCAGATCCCGCGGAACAAACAGTTTGCCGATCTGGGAAAGATAAGCCGCTGTTTCGACGGTGGCCGTTTCCCTTTCCCCTTCTCCAAGGTGGTGTGCCAGCAAAGAAGAGAGTTCGCTCATAAGGCGTGAGTGTCCGCCCAGGTAGGGGTCGGTCCGCTCAATAGTGGTGGCCAGTGCGTTGATGGTCTGACGAACGGCCTGCTCACTTTTCTCCCGCGCCTGAACAATGTCCGTAATATCCCGAAATACGGCGACGCTCCCTTCGATCTGGTTTTCCGAAGTTTTGTAAGGCGCTTTGGAGATCTGAAGGTGGTGAAGTTTAGACTGCAGATAGATCTGTTCGTTAACGGTTGTCGGGGTCCCGTCTTGGAATACCTTCTGATCGGAGGTCTCCAGCCTTTTAGCGGTGTCAAATCCGAAGAGAGAAATATCGTCCATGCCGATGATTTCCTCCTCTTGACGCCCCAATGCCTGGGCAAAGGCAGGATTGACGTACTGATAGATCCCGCCTTTGTCCTTCAGGGCGATTCCGTCGTGAAGATTCGTATTCACGTTCTCGATCAGTTGACGTTGTTCTTCAATCTGGTTGCCGAGGAGACGAAACTGCGCGGCCAGCTTCTGATTGGCCGAACCGACAAACCTCCACCAGAGCGCACCGAGCCCGAGCAGAAACAGAACGCTGATCAAGGCGACCAGACTTATAGAAATTTGCTGATAGCGTGTCAGGGGAATACGGGCGGTGTGAAAATCGACCTCCTGAACAACCCAGAGGTCCGTTCCCGGAACCCGCTTCCCCTGAGAATAGACCCGTTGTTCTCCGTCAAGGCCGGTCCGCTCAGAAAAAGGAAGGCCTTTCTGTGACTTGATCGTGATGGGGAGAGGACGAATCGGGTTAGGCAGCCAGGGAATGATTTCCTCAAAACCCTGCGAGGTTTTTTGGATCAGTCGGGTACGATGCCCGGCCGCCAGCAGAGGAGATTTGGCCGCCAGCTCGCTGACCTTTTCCGAAACCGGTCGAGAGAGAATCAGAACAGCAACGGGTGGCTCACCGGTCTGCTCGGACATGGGAGGGGAAATCGGCAAGTATATATCCAGCAGAAGCCCGTTAGGGGAGCCGGTCATCGGCGCGTAGAGCGGGGTGTTTTTCTGCAGTGTCTGCATGGCGTATGCTAATCGCTGACCGCTGAGCGATGTGGTGCTGGCATCGGTGGCGATATAGCTCTGCCCCGAGCTGTTGACGACACGCCCGGAGGTAAAGCCGGCATACCGGGTAAATTCGACCAGGAGCTGGTTCATCATCGGAAGCTGCGCCGCCACCGCATCCTGTTCCAGGTTGTTCATGTCGTCCGAATCAGGCAGGGGCGCCCCCAGAAGCCTGGAAAGGTCGTCACCCAATAAAGCGACCTCACTGGTGTAGAGACGGAAAAGGTCCGATCGAATGACGCGGTTACCATGTTCCTGAAGATTGTCGAACCAGGCTTTTACCAGGTCTACCCGACTGCTGGTGAGCAATTCCAGCCGTTCCTTCTGAACCTGGACCAGTTCTTCCTCTTTTGCGCCAACAGACCAGTACACGAGATATCCCGCGAGGAAGGTCACGACCAAAATCACGGCGAATCCCCACCAGAGCCCCCGGCGGACCTGGTTCAGGTGCGAGTACGCCTCCTGTTCTGAACGGACGAAAGTCGAAGGAGTCAGTTTCCCCTGCATAAGTTAAGCCCCTTAATTTTGAACGGCCTTGGAAGGCCTTTTTTTAATGCGGGCATGAGCCCAGCGAAACTGTTCGTTGACAGAATATTGCGGCCAGTAATGTACATAGCGCGTGTGCTGAAAGACCGCATCCGAAAGATTATCCAGGATGAAAATACCTTCTTTTGTATAGACCGCGACCACCGCATGGCCAATGTTCCGGATGGTATCCAGAACCACCACAATCCGAAGCTGATCAGGGCGATACCCCAGCTCGCGAAGCGCAAAATATTTGGTGATGCAGTAATCCTCACAGTCCCCCGAGTTTTTTAAAAATTCATCGGGGGTCGCCCAATAGTCGGAGACGCCGTACACCTCCTGATCGAGACGGTAAGGCCAGCGGTTGAAGAAACGATTGAGAGCGACCAGTTGGGCCCTCTGGTCGAGAGTCTTGAGGTGGCGTATCAGTTTCTGCCACCGCAAGGCTGCGGTCGAGCAATCCGGCTCTGTGCAGCGCGATAGCCGTTGGGCCTGTTCTCTGGCCTGCTGGATGATATGTGTCCAGCTGGAAAGGGCTTTCAGACTGCCTTTGAACTCAACGGTATTAAAGAGCCCCTTTGCATGCCGAACTCCCCTGGCGGAGGTCTCTGCTCCTTGTGCTGAAGAGACCCAGGCAGTCCAAATCATCAGGACAAGGAGAAGCCAAAAGCTTCGATAATCGTACAGAATGGCAACCTTGCGTGGCATCAGCGCTCCCGCAGGGCGTTTTGTTTGGCTTTCAGAATCGGTTTCAGTAGATAGTCCAGGACGGATTTCTGCCCCGTGAGAATGTCGACATTCGCTGTCATCCCGGGGATGATCGGAAGTTTGGCTCCCCGATAGGTCAGACTGTTGGTCTTGGTGCGAAGTTTGACCTTGTAATAGCTTTCCCCGTCGTCGTCGGTAATCGTATCGGCACTGATCTGTTCGACGGTTCCTTCGAGGCCGCCATAGATCGAAAAGTCGTACGCCGAGATTTTTACCATGGCGTGTTGGCCTGGATGGAGAAAGGCGATATCCGCCGGTCGAATTCTGGCCTCAATCAGCAGGGTGTCGTCCAGAGGGACGACCTCCATAATCGGTTCTCCCGGTTTGATGACCCCGCCGATCGTATTGATGTTGATCTGCTTGATGGTGCCCCGGACAGGGGACTGGACATCGGTACGGCTCACTCTGTCCTGACCTGCACGAATCGATTCGGTCAGTGATTTCAGTTCACCCTGACGACGGTTCAATTCATCAAGCGCCAGGGTCTGGAACTCGGCCTCACGTTGTGAAATGCGTCTGCGAGCCTCCTCAACGGCTTGTTCTATACGGGGAATGCCGAGCCGAAGCGCATCGATATCACCCTGAGTTGTAATCTTTTCCCGCTGCAGCTGAAGGTAGTCGACCTTGGCATAAAGGCCTTGGTCGAGAAGCCCTTTGGCGATGGCCAGTTGCTCGTCGATAGCCTTCATGCTGGCACGCAATTGCTTCAGGCGTCCTCGCATCTCCCGGACTTCCTGTTGCTTCTGCCCAAGTTGCGCCTTAAGGACTTTGATCTCCGATTCTTGCTGTTGCTTTTTGGCGTCAAAAACGCTGCGTTCGGTTTGTCGAAGCTCAGGATGGTCTTTCAGGCTGTCCGGAAACAGGAGCGGCTGCCGGCGTGTTTCCGCAAGAAGGCGGGCGATGGCCGCCTCTTGTGCCAGAGCCTGTTGGAAAAAATCGCGATATTGACTCGCTGCAATCTCATTACTGAGGCGAACAAGGGTGTCACCACGGTTGACGATCTGGTTTTCCTCGACAAAAATCTGTTCAAGAATTCCGCCCTCCAGATTCTGAATCACTTGGACTCTTTGGCTTGGGATCACCTGACCTGCTCCCCGTGTTACCTCGTCCAAGACTGCCTGGCTGGCCCAGAACAGAAACCCGATAACCAGCAGGAACACGACCATCGAAAGAAGATAGGCGAAATTTGTCCCCGTACGATGAATGGCAGCATCGACCTCACTCATGAAGCGAAGGTCCTCCTGCTCAACCCCCTGGTTCCCATGTCTGACCGAAGGAAGCAGGAACCCGAACAAAATTCGAATTCCCCTTTTCATATCGGCCTCCTGCTGGAGCCTTGTGGGCCTCGAACCTGTTCATTCTGTAAGGCCTCCAGCACCTGATCCTTCGGACCATCGGCCACAATATGCCCCTGATCAATCACAATCAGTCGGTTTACCAGGGGCAACATGCTGCTGCGGTGAGTGATCAGCAAGAGTGTTTTATCCTCGACCATGCCGGCAAGCCGCTGGCGGAAGAGGGTTTCTGTGCTGTTGTCCATGGAGTTGGTCGGTTCATCCAGAATCAGGATGTCCGGGTCCTGCACCAGTGTGCGGGCGATCGCAACCGCCTGTCGCTGACCTCCTGAAAGAGCCTGGCCTCTTTCTCCGACCTGCAGACCGAACCCGGCAGGGTGTGACTTGATGAAATCGGCAACTCCGGAGACCGCGGCAGCGCGTAACAGGATGCGGTCATCGACGAACGGATTGCCAAGGACGATGTTATCCCGCACTGAGCCATAGAACAGGTAGGTGTCCTGGGCCACATAGCCGATTTTTCGTCGGAGATCGGCGATATCGAGCTGTTGAATATCCACGCCGCCCACCTTGACGGCACCCTGAGAAGGCTGGTAAAGACCCATCATCAAACGACCGAGAGTGGACTTGCCGGAGCCGACACGGCCGATAATGCCCACTTTTTCTCCGGCTTTGATCTGAATGTTGACGGAATGCAGAGCCATGGCGTCCGAGTTCGGATATTTGAAATGAACATGGGCCAACGTAATGGAACTTTGCAGGTGCTCTTGCTGAACATAATCTTTTAAATGATCCCTTTCGCCCGGAACATCCATAAGCGTGTCCAGGGCTCGAAGAGCCATTCGGGATTGCTGAAGGCGGGTCAGCAGAGCTGCAACGGCTCCAAGAGGAGCCATGGCGCGCCCGACAAGGATGCTGCAGGCGATCAGACCGCCGAGCGTCAATTCGCCCGCCGATATCCTGTAGACACCCCAGATGATGATTCCCACACTCACCACCTGTGAGCTGAATTGGGCAAAAGAGATGGAAAAGGTTGCCAGAGTGCGCGCCTTTCCGGACGAGCGAGCACTCATGCCAACGACCTGCTCCCAACGTTTCTGCATCTGACCGTCTGCCAGGCTGGTTTTGATGGCTTCAAGACCGCTGATGATTTCCACCAACAAGGCGTTTTTCTGGGTCGCCTCTTTGAAACCGCTCTCCACGACCTTGCGGAAGGGGAACTGCAGACCGTAGCCCACCAGAATGACCAGAGGAACTGCGATCGCCGGAACAAGGGCAATCGGGCCACCGATGAAGGCGATGATGGCAATAAAGAGGGCGATAAACGGAAGGTCGATCAGAGCCAGAAGACTGGTAGAAGAGAAGAACTCCCTCAAAGATTCGAATTCACGCAGGTTGTTGGCAAGAGAACCCGTTGATTCCGGTTTCTGGTCGAGGCGAATGGCCATCAACTGCTGCATGAGGCGGCTTGCGATGATCACGTCTGCATTTTTGCCGGCCGTGTCAACGAAAAAGCCTCTGAGATTCCTGAGGATGAATTCGAAAAGGAAAGCAATCAACACCCCGGTTGCCAAGACCCAGAGTGTTTCAACAGCGTTGTTGGGAACAACACGGTCGTACACGTTCATGACAAAGAGAGGGCTTGCAAGGGCGAGGAGGTTCACCGCCAGAGTTGCCAGTATGACGTGGCGATAGATAGGCCAGAATCGCCCGATGTTGCCCCAGAACCAAGGCCGACTCTCTTTGAATGTGAGATGACTTGAGCGACTGTCCAGATGCCCCTGTGGTTGGGCGAAGAGGGCATACCCGGTAAAAGATTCTTGGAGTCGCTCCGTAGGGACTTTTCGGGAAGTACCAGGTGTCTCCGGGAAAATGACGGTCGCCTCGGTCCCGGAAAGTTCCTGCAGAACACAGGTATTGTTTTTTTCAAGAAGCAGAATGCACGGCAGGGTCAGGGGCGAAATGTCGCCCAGCTTTGGGCGGTGAACCGTATTGGCGGTAAAACCATGCTGATTCAAAGCACGCAGGCAGGCGTTAACCGTTGTCTCCTTGCCTTGATGGGGGAGACCGGCTTTTAAGGAGTCGGTCGAAACCGGTTTTCCCGACAGCTTGCATAAAACGGATAGACTTTGGAGCAGAGGCGGATCAAAATCGATCCGTCCCGGAGAGGTTGCGGGGCTCTCCGCCTCGGGAACTGTCCGTATTTGTTCTTGTGTTTTCATAGTCCGCTGCTGAAAATAAAAAATTCTAATGAAATAGATTGTAACTAAAAAAAGTTGCAAGGCCAAGTTAAAATATCTGAAATTACCAAAATCTCAGAGAAAATGCTCTGTAAGCTTGGAGCACTCCCAAAGTATGGCTTGAAATCTTCCCTTCTTCAGTGTCAAAAATTGTCACAAATGTACGCTAAAACGCTTGACATTGACGATATGTCATGGTTTATTGGGACAATGATCGTAGATTAAGTGGCGGGTTCTGGTCGCTTGAATTGATTGAACTTCCTGAAAAATAAATACATTGGCAATTTTTCGCGGGAATTCCATGACCGGGGAGTTGTCTATCTATAGTGAAAGGCTGACGTTATGTCGGATCCAAAAGAGACGGTTGTTGGGGAGAGTCAGGTCGACGTACAGGTACCTGCTCCGAAAGATGTTGAAGGTCAGACCGACAACAGTTCGGAGCAGGTACCGCAAAGCCCTGAGGAGATTGTTGCTTCAGACACGATCGAGCTTCTCTCGCTGGACAGTGGTCAGGAGCTTGAACCTGCAGCGGGCAATGCCGCTGGAGGTGGGGGCGCCGGTGACTATTCCGATGATGTGGGTGAGGCTCTGGGCTCTGTTGACCGACTGGACGTCCTGGACGTTGGAGTCTTCTCAGGTGAGGATCGTTCCGGCGAGATTTTTCTTGACGCCAACGGCGAAGGGGCAGGTAACGAGGGAGGCGGATCCGTCACACCTGGAAACCGTGCTCCTGCCGCTGTAAACGATTCAGTAACTATTCCGGAAGACACCCGTTCGACATTCAATATTCTGGGAAACGACAGTGATCCGGATGGAGATCCTCTCACGGTCAGCAGTGCGTCTGCTTCCAACGGTACCGTGATCATCAATCCGGATGGGACTTTGGATTATGTTCCCAACACGAACTTTAACGGGACCGATACCATCACCTACGAGGTGAGTGACGGCAAAGGCGGAACCGATACCGCCACCGTGACGGTTACCGTGACTCCTGTAAACGATGCGCCGACGATCAGCGTGACCGCTGCCGCTGCGCTGAATGAAAACAGCGCCGCTGCCGGAGATGTGGTTGCGAGCTTTGTTGCCAATGACGAAGAAGACGGCACGCCGAGTGTGGACTTCACCAGC